>NZ_BAABLN010000029.1:0-165912 GCF_039544365.1 Kocuria gwangalliensis
GTGGACTGGTCCGCACCGGCGCAGGCGATCGACAAGTACGACCTGCTCGACCCGAACGCCGGGACCTCCGGCAACGCCGGCGGGGATGCCTGATCCCACCCGGTTTCGCCGCGGCCCCCAAAGATCGGGGGCCGCGGCGGCGTCGTCAAAGCTGTCGTTGCCTCGGAAGGCGTCAGGAACCCGTCGGCACGAACTGACGGGACAATTCCTCGGCCGCGGTGCGCAGCAGCGGCACCGCGCGATCACCGAAGTCCCAGTCCACGCGCGTAGTGGGCCCGGAGACCGAGATCGCGGTGGGTGTGGGGGCGTTGGGCAGCGCCATGGAGAAACAGCGCACGCCGACCTCCTGCTCCTCGTCGTCAATGGCGTAACCGCGCTCGCGTATCTTCTCGAGATCGTCGAGCAGAGCGTCCACGGTCCCCAGGCTCTTGGGTGTAGGGGTGGGCATGCCCATCGAGTGCACAATGGAGACCACTTGCTCATCCGGGAGCGTGGCCAGGATGGCCTTGCCCACACCCGTGTTGTGCAGGGGCGCACGGCGGCCGACCTCGGTGAACATGCGCATCGCTTGCGAGGACTGCGCCTGGCCCACGTACACGACCATCCGGCCGTCGAGCACGGCCATGTTGGCCGATTCACCCAGCGCCTGGACCAGTTGCTGCAGCACCGGCTGAGCGTAGGTTCCCAATTGCAGGCTGGCGGTGTAGCCCAAACGGATCAGGCCAGGACCCAGCGCATAACTGCGGTTGGGCAACTGGCGCACGTACCCCAAAGGCACGAGGGTGCGCAGCAAGCGGTGGATGGTGGGCAGTGGGAGCTCGGCCTTGTGCGCCAGATCGCTCAGGGAGGACTCGCCCCCGGAAGCGGTGATGATGTTCAAGAGGTCGAACACTCGCTCGACCGACTGGACTCCTCCCCCGCTCTTGCCTTCTGCCATGGTGCCAACTCGCTTTCCGTCATGGACGGATAACCCTGTTCGGGCGGTCCATCCGATGTCACCATGTGAAATAACTCTCACACGGGTCTTGTCTTTCGTTCCAGACTACATCTACGATTCAATAAGTGGAAACTTTTTTCCACAATGCGGATACTAAAATGGAGCGAGGGTTCCGCTCGGTCTGAAAGGAACGTCATACAGATGTCTACACCCAGCCCCGGATACTCCATGGTTCTGCGCGTTGAAGCGCCCGCCACATTCACCTCGACCAGTGAAATCACCACCGCCGCCTCCGCTGCCGGCGCCCAGGTCACCGCGTTGGACATTGTCGAATCGCACCCCACCAGCGTAGTGATCGACATCAGCTGCAATGTCTCCAACGCCGAACACCGCGACGAAGTCCGGGATGCACTCAACGCCCTGGAGGGCGTGAACGTCCACAAGATCTCCGACCGCACCTTCCTGATCCACCTGGGCGGCAAGATCGAGGTCACCCCGCGGGTCTCCCTGCGTAACCGCGATGACCTCTCCCGCGCCTACACCCCCGGTGTGGCCCGCGTGTGCATGGCCATTGCCGAGAACCCGGAGGACGCTCGCCGTCTGACCATCAAGCGCAACACCGTGGCCGTGGTGACCGATGGCACCGCCGTGCTCGGCCTGGGTGACATCGGCCCCGCCGCAGCCCTTCCCGTCATGGAGGGCAAGGCCGCGCTCTTCAAGGCCTTTGCGGACGTTGACGCCTGGCCCGTGTGCCTGGACACCAAGGACACGGAAGAAATCATCAGCATCGTCAAGGCCATGGCCCCGGTGTACGGCGGTGTGAACCTCGAGGACATCGCGGCTCCGCGCTGCTTCGAGATCGAGGCCCGCCTGCGCGAAGAACTCGACATCCCCGTCTTCCACGACGACCAGCACGGCACCGCCATCGTGACCCTGGCCGCCCTCTACAACGCCCTGCGCGTGGTGGACAAGAAGATCGAGGACGTCAAGGTGGTCGTCTCCGGTGTGGGCGCCGCCGGCAACGCCATCATCCAGTTGCTGCTCGCCAACGGCGTGGCCAACGTGATCGCGTGCTCGCGCAAGGGCGCCATCCATTCCGGCGAGACCTACACCGATCCCCACCGCACATGGCTGGCCGAGAACACCAATAAGAACAACTTCTCCGGTTCGCTCAAGGAAGCCGTGGCCGGTGCGGACGTCTTCATCGGCGTGTCCGCCCCCAACGTTCTGGACGGTGCCGATATCGCCACCATGGCCGATGACGCCATTGTGTTCGCCATGGCCAACCCTGACCCCGAGGTGCACCCGGCCGAGGCGGCCGAGCACGCCGCCGTGGTCGCCACCGGCCGCAGCGACTTCCCGAACCAGATCAACAACGTGCTCGCCTTCCCCGGTCTGTTCCGCGGCCTGCTGGACGCCGGAGCCTCGGACATCACCTCCGAGATGCTCGTGGCCGCGGCCAAGGCCATTGCGGACTGTGTGGAACCGGACGAGCGCAACGCGAGCTTCATCGTCCCCAGCGTGTTCGACCCCAACGTGGCCCCGGCCGTGGCGGAAGCGGTCAAGAACACCGCGCTGGGCGAGGGCGGCCAGTAACGCGGCACCCTGACGGGCGGCGTCGTCGCCGTTCACAAGACGACGACGCCGCCCGCCCACCGTTTCGAGCAAGTCCACGCACCACCGGCACGACAGCACCACCCGCACTACCAGCACCACCCGAAATTTTCAGGAGGCAACCATGACCATCACCCACAACACCCCGCACAACGTGGCCGCGGCCAGCGAGATCCTCTCCGACGAGGCCCTGGCGTTCATCGAGGCACTGCACGAGAAGTTCAACGACCGCCGCGAAGAGCTGCTGGGCAAGCGCGAAACCGCACGCGAGCAGGCCGCTTCAACCGGCACCCTAGACTTCCCGGAGGAAACCCGCCAGGTGCGCGAGGGTGACTGGAAGGTTGCCCCGGCACCCCGGGCGCTACAGAACCGCCGCGTGGAAATGACCGGCCCCGCAACGCCGGCCAAGATGGCCATCAATGCGCTGAACTCCGGTGCCAAGGTGTGGCTGGCCGATCTCGAGGACGCCGCGAGCCCCAGCTGGGCCAACCAGATCGACGCGATCGCCAATCTGCGCGACGCCGCCCGCGGCACCCTGGCCTTCACCTCACCGGAGGGCAAGGAGTACACGCTGCGCGAGGATGTGCCGCTCGCCGTGGTCGTGACCCGCCCGCGCGGCTGGCATCTGCCCGAGCACAACATCACCGTGAACGGCACGGAAGGCTCCGGTTCGCTCACGGACTTCGGCCTGCACTTCTTCCACACCGCCAAGCAGCTGGTGGACAACGGCCACGGTCCGTACTACTACCTGCCCAAGATGGAGTCCTACCTCGAGGCGCGGCTGTGGAACGACGTGTTCACGTTCGCCGAGGAATACCTGGGCATCGAGCACGGCACCATTCGCGCCACGGTGCTCATCGAGACCATTCCCGCCGCGTTCCAAATGGACGAGATCCTCTACGAACTGCGTGACCACGCTTCCGGTCTGAACGCCGGCCGGTGGGATTACCTGTTCTCGATCATCAAGTACTTCCGTGACGCCGGTGAGAAGTTCATCCTGGCCGACCGTTCCGCGGTCACCATGACCGCGCCGCTGATGCGCGCCTACACCGAGCTGCTCGTGCAGACCTGCCACAAGCGCGGCGCATTCGCGATGGGCGGCATGGCCGCGTTCATCCCGTCCCGCAAGGACCAAGAGGTCAACCGCGCGGCCTTCGAGAAGGTCCGCAGCGACAAGACCCGCGAAGCCAACGACGGATTCGACGGCTCCTGGGTGGCCCACCCGGACCTCGTTCCCGTGTGCCTGGAAGTTTTCGACGGCGTGCTCGGCGACAACCCCAACCAGGTGGACCGCCAGCGCCCGGAGGTCTCCGTGACCCCCGAGCAGCTGCTGGACGTCCCCTCCGCCGGCGATCAGCGCACCGAGGCGGAGCTCAACGCCAATCTTTACGTGGCCATCCGCTACATCGCGGTCTGGTTGTCCGGTAACGGCGCCGTGGCCATTCACAACCTCATGGAGGACGCTGCCACCGCGGAAATCTCCCGCTCCCAGATCTGGCAGCAGATTAAGAACGGTGTGGTCTACACCGACACCGGAAACACCGCAACGCGCGAGCTGGTCGCCGACGCCCTGGAGAAGCAGTTGGACGCCCTCAAGGAAGAAATCGATGCGGAGAACTACGAGAAGTGGTTCGTCCCGGCGGGCAAGCTCATCTCCGACATGGTACTGAGCGACAACTACCCGGACTTCCTGACCCTGCCCGCGTATGACCTCATGGAAGGGGCCAAATGACACAATCCATTCTCGGGGTGCACGTCGCCTCCGCTGCCCCCGCCGACGCCGCGCTGGGCGGCTCGGCGGGGGTCCTCCCGGCCGGAGCGAGCCTGCCGACCGCGTTCTACCAGCGGGCGGATCTGGTGCTCGCCGGCACCGACGCTGACCTCGCCCGGTTCTTCCCGGGTGACTCCGGGGTCCGCCAGCCCGTACACACGTGCTACGTCCCGGCAGACCTCGTCACCGTGGACACCCCCGCCTCATGGGGTCGCGCTGCACAGGCCGCCGCCGATGAATCGGGCGGGCTCCGGATACTCGCCGAGCTGGCTGGTCTGACCGGGGACGGCGTGAGCGACGTCGTGGATCGTGTGGCCGCCAAGCTGCAGACCGAGCCGATCGAAGATCTGCGACTGGATCTCGAGGACGGTTTCGGCAATCGTTCCGACGGCGAAGAAGATGCCGCCGCGGCCCAGGCCGCGCGCACCGTGGCACAGTTCGCGATCAACCGGGCCAACGGCTCCGCGCCGGCCCCGGCCTTCGCGGGCATCCGTTTCAAATGCTTTGAAGGGGCAACCCGCGCCCGTGGCCTGCGGTCCCTGGATGTTTTCGTCAGCACCCTGGTGCGCGAGGGCGGTCTCATCGAGGCGGGCGTGAGCTCTGACGGTTTGCCGGACGGACTCGTGCTGACGCTGCCCAAGGTTTCCTCCGTGGAACAGGTGCAGGTCATGGTCGATGCGTGCCAGGCGCTGGAGGATGCGCTGGGCCTGCCCAACGACCGGCTGCGCTTCGAGATCCAAATGGAAACGGCCCCCATGATCCTGGGACTGGACGGCACGTGCCTGATCCCCGCGATGCTGCGCGCCGCCGAGGGCCGTGCAACGTCATTGCACTACGGCACCTACGACTACTCGGCGTCCCTGGGCATCTCCGCGCAGTTCCAGTCCATGGAGCACCCTGCCGCGGACTTTGCCAAGAACGTCATGCAGGTGGCGGTGGCCGGAACCGGTGTGCACCTCTCGGACGGTTCCACCAACCAGTTGCCCGTGGGCGACGCCGCCCAGCGCCGCGAGTCCTGGGCGCTGCACGCACGACTGGTCCACCGGTCCCTGGAGCGCGGGTACTACCAGGGCTGGGATCTGCACGCCCACCAGCTGCCCACGCGCTTTCTCACCAATTACGCGTTCTACCGCGATGGGTTCCGCGCCGCCGCCCACCGCCTGGAGGTCTACTCCCGTCGGTCGGTACCCGGCATCGAAGCCGCAGACGTTGCCGACGAACCCGCCACCGCTCGCGCCCTGGCCCGCTACATCCTGCGCGGCACGCTGTGCGGCGCGGTGACCGAGGACGAGCTGCGCGCCGCCGGCTTGACCCGGGAAACGGTGAGCTCGGTCGCGAAGACGGGCGTGGCGGCGTCGAACGCTGAACATTCTGAATTAGGAGGAACTCAATGAGCGAACGCACGTACTGGGCAACCCACGGCGGCCACCCGCCGCAGACCGATCTGCTGACCGACCGGGCCATGTTCAAGGAGGCCTACGCGGTGATTCCGCGGGGCACGCAGCGGGACATCGTGACCTCGTTCCTGCCGCATTGGGAAGGCACCCGGCTGTGGGTGCTCGCTCGGCCGCTGACCGGTTTCGCGGAGACATTCTCCCAGTACCTCATGGAGGTCTCTCCCGGCGGCGGCTCGGACAAGCCCGAGGACGATCCGGATGCGGAGGCGGTGCTGTTCGTCATGGAGGGCTCCCTCGAGCTGACCCTGGGTGACGAGCCCGGTGACGACGACGTTCACACCCTCGACCCCGGTGGCTACGCGTTCATTGCCCCCGGTGAGACGTGGACCGTGCACAACCGCGGCTCCGAGGAGACTCGGTTCATGTGGGTGCGTAAGCGCTATCAGAAGGTCGCGGGCATCGAGAAGCCGGAATCTTTCGTGACCAATGACCAGGATGTGGAGCCCACCCCCATGCCCGGCACCGAGGGCCGCTGGGCCACCTCGCGTTTTGTGGATCCGGCGGACGTGCGACACGACATGCACGTGACCATCGTGACGTTCCTGCCCGGCGGGATCATCCCGTTCGCGGAGACCCACGTGATGGAACACGGGCTCTACGTGCTCGAGGGTCAGGCGGTGTACCGCCTCAACGAGGACTGGGTCGAGGTGCAGGAGGGCGACTTCATGTGGCTGCGCGCCTTCTGCCCGCAGGCCTGCTACGCCGGGGGCCCCAAACCCTTCCGCTACCTGCTGTACAAGGACGTCAACCGCCACGCCCCGCTGACGCTGGGAGGCCATGCGGGGCGCTGACGCTTGAGAGCTCAGGACCTCAGAACGTCTTGGCGTCGACGACGAAGCGGTAGCGCACGTCCGAGCCCACCACGCGGTCGTAGGCGTCGTTGATGTCATCGGCCTTGATGAGTTCGATCTCCGCGCTCACGCCGTGCTCACCGCAGAAGTCGAGCATCTCCTGGGTCTCGCGGATGCCGCCGATGTTGGAACCGGTCAGGGACTTGCGGCCGCCGATGAGCGAGGGGGCGCTCACCTCGAGGGCTTCGGTGGGCAGACCCAGTAGCACCATGGCGCCGTGCGGGCGCAGGGTGGCCATGAACTCCTGCACGTCGATGTGCGCCGAGACGGTGTTGATGATGACGTCGAACGCGCCCTTGTGGTTCTTGAGCGCTTCGGGGTCCTCCTTGCGGGCGATCCAGTCGGTGGCGCCGAAGCGGCGGCCATCCTCTTCCTTGGAACGGGTCTGGCTGATCACGGTCACCTCCGCGCCCATGGCCTTCGCAAGCTTGACAGCCACGTGCCCCAGGCCGCCCATGCCCACCACGGCCACCTTGGAGCCCTCGGTGACGCCCCATGTGCGCAGCGGGGAGTACGTGGTGATGCCGGCGCACAGCAGCGGCGTGGTGGCAGCCGGATCGAGGTTCTCGGGGATGTGCAGCGCGAACGCCTCGGATACCACGATTTCCGTGGCGTAGCCGCCGTCCGTGGGCCGCCCGTCGAAGCGGTCCACACCGTTGTACGTGCCCACGGCGTTGGGGCAGTTGTTCTCCTCGCCCTTCAGGCACCACTCGCACTCGCGGCAGGAATCGACGAGGCATCCCACGCCCGCGCGCTCACCTTCGGCGAATTTCGAGACCTCGGATCCCACCTCGGTGACGCGGCCGATGATCTCGTGGCCCGGGACCATGGGGAAATCGATCGGTCCCCATTCCTCACGCACGGTGTGGATGTCCGAGTGGCAGATCCCCGCGAACTCGATCTCAATGCGGATGTCGTCCGGGCGCAGGTCCCGGCGCTCAATGGTGCCCTTCTCCAGAGGGGCCCCGGAAGCAACGGCCTGATAGGCAGCAACGTTAGTAGTCATGGGAGGTGACTGTAGACCCCCATTGAGGGGTACGTCATGCCGGGGGAAAGTGGTTCGCCGTGGGCGTCAGTGCTCCCCCGGGCTCGGGCGGCATGGGGACGGGTTACATTTCCCAGCCGGTCAGCGGGAGGCACCGCGAGAAACATCTCACACCAGAGGTTGACGTAGGTCACACTCGGATCTAGTATTTTCACTAGATAAAAGTTCGATTCCACAATCCGAAATCCAGGCACCCGCGAGGGCCGCCGCACAGGAGGAACACCGTGAGCTACACCGTCAACTCGTCGATCCTGCTGACCGATCTCCCGATCAACGACCGCCCGCAAGCCGTGGCCTCCGCCGGCTTCACCCGCGCCGAGTTCTGGTGGCCGTTCCCCACGCCCACCCCGTCGGAGGCCGAGATCCAAGAATTCGTGGCCGCGCTCAAGAACGCCGGCGTCCAATTGACCGGGTTGAACTTCTACGCCGGTGACATGCCCGGCGGCGAGCGCGGCGTGCTCTCCCAGCCGGCCCGCTCGGAAGAGTTTCGGGCCAATATCAACGCCGTGGTGAAGATTGCCCAAGCCACAGGCTGCACGGCGTTCAACGCGCTTTACGGCAACCGTTTGGATGGCGAGGACGCCGCGGAACAGGACCGGATCGGCGTCGAAAACCTGCAGCGCGCAGCGGATGCCGTGGCGCCCCTGGGCGGCGTGGTACTGCTCGAACCCGTCTCCGGAACCGAGGCCTACCCGCTCAAGACCGCCGCGGACGCCCTGGCCATCATCGAGAAGGTGGGCCGCGACAACGTCAAGCTGCTGGCCGACTTCTACCACTTGGCCGTCAACGGTGACGATGTGGAGCGCGTCATCGAGGATCACGCCGCCGACTTCGGGCACATCCAGATCGCCGACAACCCCGGCCGCAACGAACCCGGCACCGGTGAGCTACCGCTCGAGACGTGGATCGACCGCTCCCGCGAGCTCGGCTACGACGGCGTGATCGGCCTGGAGTACAAGGCTTCGCAGGAGGATCCCTTCGCGTGGCTGCCCTGCGAGAAGCGCGCCTGATCCGGCCGCGCCCGCGAACATCGCGCCACAAGCAGCGCACGGACCTAGCGCGGCGAGCAGCAGCGAGCGGCGCACCACGACCAAACACCAGCTACACCCGCGGATCACCGCAGAACGTCTAAGGAGAACATCATGGCCAAGGTTGCAGTTATCGGACTGGGCATCATGGGCCTTCCCATGGCCAAGAACCTCGTCACGGCCGGCCACCAGGTGACCGGGTACAACCGCTCCCCCGAAAAGGCTCAAGAACTTGCCCAGGCGGGCGGCACCGCTGCCGGCTCCGTGGCCGAGGCCGTCAAGGACGCCGAGGTCATCATCACCATGGTTCCGGACTCCCCGGACGTCCAGGACGTGGTGGAGGGTGCGGACGGCGTCTTCGCCAACGCCCCGAAGGGCGCCCTGTGGATCGACGCGTCCACCATTCGCCCGGACGTGGCCGTGAACCTGGCCGGCGCGGCTCGCGAGGCCGGCATCCGCCCGCTGGACGCCCCGGTCTCCGGTGGCGAACAGGGCGCGATCAACGCAGCACTGTCCATCATGGTGGGCGGCGAAGCCACCGATTTCGAAGCAGCCCAGGAAGTCCTCAATGGCGTGGGCAAGACCATCGTGCACGTGGGCCCCTCCGGCTCCGGTCAGACGGTCAAGGCCGCCAACCAGCTCATTGTGGCCGGCAACATCCAGTTGCTCGCCGAGTCGGTCGTGTTCCTCGAGGCCTACGGCGTGGACACCGATGCCGCTCTAAAGGTCCTCGGCGGTGGCCTGGCCGGCTCCAAGGTTCTTGATCAAAAGGGACAGAAGATGCTCGATCGCAACTTCGATCCCGGTTTCCGCCTGGCCCTGCACCACAAGGACATGGGCATCGTCACCGCCGCCGCACGCGAGGCCGGCGTCACCATCCCGTTGGGCGCGGTCGTCGCCCAGCTGGTCTCCGCCCTGGTCGCCCGCGGCGACGGCGGCCTGGACCACTCGGGGCTGTTCAAGCTCGCCCATGAACTCTCCGGCGGCGACGAGAAGTAAGTGCCCGGCCCACGCGGGCCCGGCGGTCCGACACAAGATTTCAAGGAGAACATCATGACCAAGATGCGTACGGTGGACGCCATTGTCGCCATCCTGAAGAAGGAAGGCGCAACCGAGGCGTTCGGTTTACCCGGTGCGGCCATCAACCCGTTCTACTCGGCCATGCGTAACGACGGGGGTATCCGGCACACGCTGGCCCGCCATGTCGAGGGCGCCTCGCACATGGCCGACGGATACACCCGCGCCGCTCCCGGCAACATCGGCATTTGCGTGGGCACCTCGGGCCCCGCCGGCACCGACATGATCACCGGCCTCTACGCCGCAATTGCGGACTCCGTGCCGATTCTGTGCATCACCGGTCAGGCACCGGTGGCCAAGTTGCACAAGGAAGATTTCCAGGCCGTGGATATCGCCTCGATCGCCAAACCGGTGACCAAGATGGCGGTGACCGTGCTGGAGCCGGGTCAGATCCCGGGCACGTTCCAGCGTGCGTTCCACGAGATGCGCACGGGCCGCCCGGGTCCGGTGCTGATCGACCTGCCCCTGGACGTGCAGTTGGCCGAGATCGAGTTCGACATCGATCTCTACGAACCCCTGCCCGTGTCCAAGCCCGCGGCCACGCGCGCCCAGGCCGAACGCGCCCTGGACATGCTGTTCGCCTCGGAGCGCCCGCTGATCGTGGCCGGTGGCGGCGTCATCAACGCCAACGCGTCCGAGAAGCTGGTCGAGCTCGCCGAGGTGCTGGATGTTCCCGTGATCCCCACCCTGATGGGCTGGGGCGCCATCCCCGACGATCACCCGTTGATGGCCGGCATGGTGGGCCTGCAGACCTCGCACCGTTACGGCAACGAGACGTTCCTGGCCTCGGACTTCGTCCTGGGCATCGGTAACCGCTGGGCCAACCGCCACACCGGGTCCATTGACAAGTACACCGAGGGCCGCACGTTCGTGCACGTGGACATCGAACCCACCCAGATCGGTCGCGTGTTCTCGCCGGACCTGGGCATCGTCTCCGACGCCGACGCCGCCCTGACCGTGCTCCTCGAGGTGGCCAAGGAACGTAAGGGCAGGTTCTCCGTTCCCGATTACGGCGTGTGGGCCAAGGAATGCATCCAGCGCAAGGGCCAGCTCCAGCGCAAGACGCACTTCACCGAGGTGCCCATCAAACCGCAGCGCGTGTACGAGGAGATGAACTCGGCCTTCGGTCAGGACGTCACCTTCGTGTCCACAATCGGTCTGTCACAGATCGCCGGTGGCCAGTTCCTGCACGTGTACGGTCCACGCCGGTGGATCAACGCGGGTCAGGCCGGGCCCCTGGGTTGGACCGGTCCGGCCGCCCTGGGTGTGGTGCGCGGTAAGCCCGGCGAGACCGTGGTGGCCCTGTCCGGTGACTACGATTTCCAGTTCATGATCGAGGAGTTGGCCGTGGGCGCGCAGTTCAATCTGCCCTACATCCACGTGGTCGTGAACAACTCCTACCTGGGCCTGATCCGTCAGTCCCAGCGCGGGTTCAAGATGGAACAGAACGTGTCGCTGGCCTTCGACAACATCAACTCCCCGGAAACCCAGGGATACGGTGTGGATCACCTCAAGGTGGTCGAGGGCCTGGGGTGCAAGGCCGTGCGCGTGACCGATCCGGACAAGCTGCAGGAAGCGTTCGCCCAGGCCGACTCGCTGGCCCAGGAGCATCAGGTTCCCGTGATGGTGGAAGTGATCCTGGAGAAGGTCACCAACATCTCCATGGGCACCGAGCTGGACAACGTGGTGGAGTTCGAGGAGCTGGCGGCACGCGGTGTGGACGCACCCACCGCCATCGCCCTGCTCGACTGACAACCTCCACTGCCAACGGAGTGTTCTACTCTGTCCGATACCTCGCGGGCCGCTCACGGAATCCGTGCGCGGCTCGCGGTTCATCTCTAGTTTTTCGGGAGGTTCTCGTGCGCATTGTGGTGGCACCAGACAAGTTCAAGGGCTCGGTCAGCGCCGAGGAGGCGGCCGCGCACATCGCAGCCGGGATCCGTGAGGCCCAGCCCCACGCCCAGGTCACGGTCCTGCCCGTGGCCGACGGCGGTGAGGGCACGTTGGACGCCGCGGTCACCGCCGGGTACACGCGCCACGACCTCACGGTCACCGGCCCGATCGGCGAACCCGTGGCGGCCGCGTGGGCCCGACTCGACGACACCGCCGTGGTCGAGATGTCCCTTGCCTCCGGCCTGGCCGCACTCCCCCACGATGAGAACGGCGATCCGATCCTCGCCGCTCGCGAGGCCACCAGCCGCGGCACCGGTGAATTGATTGCCGCAGCACTGGACACCGGCTGCACGCGGGTGATCCTGGGCGTGGGCGGCAGCGCCACCACGGACGGCGGCGCGGGCATGCTCGCGGGCCTGGGCGCCCGGCTCCTCGACGCAGCCGGCCACGAGATTCCCGACGGCGGCGCCACCCTCGCGCAGTTGGCCACCGTAGATCTCTCCGGACTGCATCCGCGCGTCCCCGAGGCCCAGTTCGTCCTCGCGGCGGACGTGGACAACCCGCTCACCGGCGAGCGCGGTGCCGCCGCGATCTTCGGCCCGCAGAAGGGCGCCTCCCAGCAGGACGTGTCCGAGCTCGACGCCGCCCTGGTCACTTTCCGCGATGTCCTTGCCGAGACCCTGGGAGACTCCGCACGCGATGCGGCTCAAGCTCCGGGCGCCGGTGCCGCCGGCGGCGTCGGCTACGCCGCGCTGGCCGTCTTGCATGCGACGCGAAGGCCGGGGATCGACGTCGTCCTCGACTTGGTGAACTTGGATCGAGCCGTGACCGGCGCTGACCTGTTGATCACCGGGGAAGGCAGCCTGGACGAGCAATCCCTGGGCGGCAAGACCCCGGTGGGTGTTTTGCGGGTCGGCCAGGCCCACGGCGTGCCCGTGATCGCCGTGTGCGGCCGCACCACGCTGGACCGCGAAACGCTGGAGGCCACCGGTTTCCGGGCAACGCATGCCCTCTCCGACCTGGCACCGGACGCCCACACCTCCATGCGTGAAGCACCCCGGCTACTGTGTGAGGTGGGACACGCGGTAGCTTCAGAACTAGCCTCGACCTCGAACGGCTGAACGGCCCGCGCCGTCACCGTTCCCGCCCCTTCCAAAAGGACCTCCCCGTCATGAACGCGACCCCTCACCAGGGCAATAAGAACACCGGCGACACCAAGAACAACCGGCCCGCTGAGGACACGAACCAGCGCACCACGGATCCGCAGGAGAACGCCAAGCGCGCCACGGAGAGCGTGCAGGCCAAGGTGGCCGAGGCGGCGTCGAACCCCGAGGTCAATGCGTCCCCGCAGGACGTGGCCCAGGAGAACTCCCAGCTGGCCGTGGCCGGGGAGCGCCGCGAGGAGGTCGAGTCCGCGCGCGCCGAGCAGATCAAGCTTGCCCACGAGGTCAACAGCGCCGAGCGCGTGCGCGAACTGATCCGCGCGTACAAGGCGGAGAACAAGCTCACGGAATCGGACGAGCCCACCGAGGCCCGCATCACCGGTCAGCAGGCCGGGACGTACGACCTGGTGGTGCGCGGCAAGCGGGTCTCGTGCGGCGATCACTTCTCCCCGCGCGAGGTGGGCGTCAAGGACGGCAAGATCGTGGCGATCGAACCGCTCGGCGCGAACCTCGAGGGCGCCCAGGTTGTGGAGCTCGCCGAGGACGAAACCCTGATTCCCGGCCTCGTGGACACCCACGTGCACGTCAATGAGCCCGGCCGCACCGAGTGGGAGGGTTTCGGCTCCGCAACCCGCGCCGCCGCGGCCGGCGGTGTGACCACCATCGTGGACATGCCCCTGAACTCCGTGCCCGCCACCGTGAACGTGGCCGCGTTGGAGTACAAGCGGCTGTTCGCGCAGCAGAACGCGTTCGTGGACGTCGGCTTCTGGGGCGGCGCGATCCCCGGTAACAAGGAGGATCTGCGACCCCTCCACGACCACGGCGTGTTCGGCTTCAAGTGCTTCCTGCTCCACTCCGGCGTGGACGAGTTCCCGCACCTGGAAGCGGATGAGATGGAGGAGGCGCTGGCCGAGGTCAAGACCTTCGACTCGCTGCTGATCGTGCACGCGGAGGATTCGCGCACCATCGACAAGGCCCCGCAGCCCAACGGTGACGTGTACGAGCACTTCCTCAAGTCCCGCCCGCGCGGTGCCGAGAACATTGCCATCGCCGAGGTCATCGAGCGCACCCGCTGGACCGAGGCGCGCTCGCACATCCTGCACCTGTCCTCCTCCGACGCGCTGCCCATGATCGCCTCCGCCAAGCGCGACGGTCTGGACATCACCGTGGAGACCTGCCCGCACTACCTGACCCTGCTCTCCGAGGAGATCCCCAACGGCGCCACCGCGTTCAAGTGCTGCCCGCCGGTGCGCGAAGTCTCCAACCGGGAGAAGCTGTGGGAGGGTCTGTTGGACGGCACCATCGACTTCATTGTCTCGGACCACTCGCCGTCGACCCTGGACCTCAAGGATCTGGGTAACGGCGACTTCGGCGTGGCATGGGGCGGCGTTTCGTCCCTGCAGCTGGGTCTGTCGCTGATCTGGACCGAAGCGCGACGCCGCGGCGTGGGCCTGGACAGGGTCCTCCAGTGGATGTCCACTCGCCCGGCCGAGCGAGTTGGCTTGCGTTCCAAGGGTCGCCTGTCCCTGGGCTACGACGCCGACATGGCCGTCTTCGCGCAGGACGAGAGCTTCGTGGTGGACGCTAAGTCCCTCAACCACAAGAACCCCATCACCCCGTACCAGGGAAAGGTGCTCTCCGGTAAGGTCCGCAAGACTTTTGTGGGCGGCAAGGAAGTCGACTACAAGAAGCCCTCGGGCCGTCTGCTCAATCGCGGACTCGTGTGATTTCCACTCCGTGGTGGCCTGCCCGGGTTTCACGGTTCATACTGTGAAGCCCGGGCAGAATCTTTGGGATTCTTCGTTGGAGAAGGACCGGTTCCACAGCTAGGAGCGCGCCATGACAGATTTGATCGATACCACCCAGATGTACCTGCGCACCGTGCTGGAGCTCGAGGAAGAGGGCATCCCCGCCCTGCGCGCCCGCATCGTGGAGCGCCTGGGCCACACCGGCCCCACAGTCTCCGAAACCGTGCAGCGGCTGTGCCGCAAGGGGCTCATGACCCTCTCCGAAGGAGACATCCGTACCCGCACGGTTTCCCTGACCGCTGAGGGCCGCGAGCAGGCCACGTCCGTGATGCGCAAGCACCGGCTGGCCGAGCGCATGTTGGCGGACGTGATCGGGTTGGAGCTGCCCTACGTGCACGAAGAAGCCTGCCGCTGGGAACACGTGATGAGCGACCGGGTAGAGGTGCTGCTCGAGAAACTGCTGGCCTCCCCCACGACCTCCCCGTACGGCACCCCGATCCACGGGGCGTTCACCCAGAACCCGGAGGGCGTCTCGCTGTTGGATGCTGTGGCGCAGACGAGTGCTGCTTCTGGTTCTGGCGAGGCGGATACTGCTGGTGCTGATTCGTTTCGGCCCGGTGGCGCTGGAACTGGCGCGGATGCTGCCGAAGCTGGTGCGCCCCACTCCGACGGCGAGCGCGAATACACGTTGGAGCTGATCTCGGAATCAGTGCAGACCCACACGGAGTTGCTCAGCTCCCTCTACGATGCCGGGCTCATGCCGGGTGCGACCGTAGTGATCAGCGGTTCCGCTCCCTCCGGCGATACGCACTCCTCCCACCCCGGCCCCGTCACACTGCGCCGGTCCGACCGCACCGAAACCGTGGAGATCCCCGGGGAACTGGCGGCGTCGATCTTGGTGTCCTAACCGACATAGGTGCAGGGACCGGCACACGCTCAAGCTTGTCCAACCGCCCGGGGTCCCGTCATGTGTCCGCGGCGCAGCCTGTTAGCGCGGCCTATCCAGTCTGATGTGAGGAACCTGCAGCACGGCAGTCTCATGTGATGAAGATGCAGAAAAGGTGTCCGCTATCTGCATTTCCCTCCCCTGAGACTTCGCTCCTGCTTTTCTGTGGCTTCGTTCGCTTGGTGGCGGGGTTATTGCAGCGCTCCGTGGCGGCCTTGTCGCCGCGCTCACGCAGGACTGGCTGCGGGTAGGTGTGGCGGTCTGAACCGAGAGGTGTGTGCCCAGTCGGGGTCGTTTGGCTCGCTGCCGCTACGTCAGAGTCCGAAGGCCCCGCCGCTGACGAGGATCACGACGCCGAGGCCGATGAGAACGATGGGGAAGAGGATGTGCTCCCAGCGTTCGAGCATCTCGGCGATCGGTGGGCGGGTGGCGACGAACTTTGCCAGGACGACCAGGACCGCGACGAGCGCGAGGAAGACGATGCAGTAAGCGACTACTGCGAGAGGTTCCACGCTGAGGAAGACGGGGGTGTAGACGCCGATGTTGTCGCCGCCGTTGGCAAGGGTAACGCCTGCGACTGTCCACACGCCGACCTTTTTGCCGGCAACCTTGGCGTCGTCATCGTCGTCATTGTCTCCGCGCCAGGCCTGCCATGCGGCCCACAGGCCGAGGCCCAGAGGGATGAGACCGAAGTACGGGATGACTGCCGATGGCAGGAATGCTCCGGCGCCGATGGTCACCAGGACCGCGGCACCGAGGATGCCGGCGAACCCGAGGTACTGGCCGGCCAGAATGCGGGCGGTGGTGCCGCGCTGGCCTGCCCCTCGAGCGAAGAAGAGGGAGAGCACGATGATGTCGTCGATGTTGGTTGCTGCGAACAGGCCCATCGCCTGTAAGACCGAGGTGAGGATCATGCGCCCTCCCCAGCTGCGTCGCATCCGGGAAGCGAGCAGGCGGGATCGATGCACGGAGCGTCTTCGTCCACTGCCAGGGTGGCATCGACCAGTGCCGTCAGTGCCTGCGCCAGGTGCGAATCGGCGATCTCATATCGTGTCCGGCGGCCCTCGGGCTCGGAGACGACGATCCCGCAATCGCGCAGGCATGCCAGGTGGTTGGACACGTTCGGGCGTGTCAGGTCCAGATCTCGGGCCAGTTCCGCCGGGTAGGCGGGATGGTCGAGCAGGGTCAGGATGATCCGGGATCGAGTGGGGTCGGCCAGTGCGCGACCCAGGCGGTTCATCACGTCGAGACGCGAAGCAATAGTCAGCATGCACTGAACTATACAGCACGCACTGAACACTCCGTCTCAGGTGTTAGGCCAGATCGCATGTCCGTAAGGGGAACCCTCACCGGACACCACCGCTACTGCTCGGGAGGAACGACGGCACGCCTGGCGGGCTGTCCCGTAAGACCCGTCCGGTGAACTGTCCGGTGAAGGGAGGCTATGTGACACACCGGGGAACATGTCCCCATTGAAGGTCGGCTATGCCCAAGTCTCCACCGACGAGCAGGACCTGACCGCGCAGCGGGAAGGGCTCGTGGCGTTCGGCGTCGATCCCAAGCGGATCTACGTCGATCACGGGCTCACGGTCCGCAATGCCGACCGTGAGGGCCTGCGGCAGGCGCTGGCTGCCTGTCGGGACGGCGATACGTTCGTGGTCACCAAGCTCGATCGGCCGGCGCGTTCGGTCCGTGATGCCCACCAGATCGCCGACGATCTCGCGGCGCGGGAAGTGAAACTGAGCATCGCCGGATCGGTGTATGACCCGACCGACCCGATGGGGAAGCTGTTGTTCAACGTGCTGGCGATGGTCGCCGAGTTCGAAGCCGACCTCATCCGTGCCCGCACCCGCGAGGGGATGAAGGTCGTCAAGGCCAAGGGTCGGCTGCGCGGGAAGTCACCAAAGCTGACTGCCCGGCAGGAGGCTCACCTCGTCCAGCTACATGCCGCCGACGAGCACACCGTGGGCGAGCTGGCCGAGCTATTCAGCGTGGGCCGCTCCACGGTCTACCGCGCCCTTCAGCACGCCGAGCGCGGGCGCGAGAACGTCGTGCAGTAGGTGCGTGATGGACGCTCGAGCGCGGTGGCGAATCCTCAGGCTCCACGTCGAGGACCAGGTGCCCCTCGCGCGCTTAGCTGGCGAGACCGATGTTGGGCTGCGGACCCTGGCGCGCTGGCACGCCCGCTACCGCGCCGACGGCTACGCCGGACTGGAGACAGCCTCACGAGCGCACGCCGGGACCCGCCGCCTCCAGCCCGACCTCGTCGACCTGATCGAGGGACTGGCACTGAGCAAGCCGCGGCCGGCCATCGCCACGATCCATCGCAAAGTCACCGGCATCTGTGCCGCCCGGAGGTGGCCGGTCCCCTCCTACTCGGTGGTCTGGGACATCGTGCGGACCCTGGATCCCGGCATGGTCACCCTCGCCCTGGAGGGCGCAGCGTCCTACCGCGACGCTGGTGCTACGCCGGCAAGCAGAGCTGCCCAACGCGATGTGGCAATCCGACCACACCATGCTCGACATCCTGGTGGTGGGCACCGACGGCAAGCCCGCACGGCCATGGCTGACAACGATCCTCGACGACTGCTCCCGGGCGGTCTGCGGCTACACAGTCTTCCTGGGCGCACCGTCGGCGATGAACACCACCCTGGCGCTGCGCCAAGCGATCTGGCACAAGACCGACCCGACCTGGCCGACGTGCGGCCTGCCCGACGTGCTCTACGTCGACCACGGCAGCGACTTCACCAGTGACCAGCTCGCCCACACCACCGTCGACCTCCATATCCGACTGATCCACTCCACCGTCGCCCGACCCCAGGGACGGGGCAAAATCGAGCGGTCCTTCGGCACCATCAACACAGAGCTACTCGCCACACTGCCCGGACACATCACCGAAGGACAGCCCTGGCCGACACCGAAACTGTCCCTGGCCGACCTTGATAGCGCTCTGGAGGCGTTCGTGGCCACCTACAACGACCGCACGCACAGCGAGCTCGGAACCTCCCCGCGCAGCGCGTGGATCGCCATTGGCTGGCTGCCCCGAATGCCCGAGAGCCTGGAAGACCTCGACGGACTGCTGTTGACCGTCGCCAAGACCCGCGTCGTGCGCCGCGATGGCATCCGCTTCCCGGGTCTGCGCTACGTCTCGCCGACTTTGGCCGGCTACGTCGGAGGCTCGGTCGTGATCCGCTACGACCCCCGCGACATCACCGAGATCCGCGTCTTCGATCACGACGAATTCGTCTGCAAGGCCGTCAACCAAGAGCACCACGATCAAAAGGTCAGCCTCAAGGAGATCCAGGCCGCGCGCAACGTCCGCCGCCGAGCGCTGCGAGCCGGCATCAACGAACGCATCGCCCTCGTGGCCGCACCTACCGAGACACCACGGATCACCGAAGTACCAACTCTGGCGCAGAGGTCGGCGTTGAAGATCTACAAGGAGGACCTCAGGTGAGCAAGCTCTTCATCGTCACCAAGGAGCACCGCCGCTTCACCGAGTTCGCCGACGCCGTGCGCCGCGGGCACACCATCGGTTTGTGCTTCGGATCAGCCTGCGTAGGAAAGACGCTCTCCGCGCGCCGCTACGCACACTACGAGAAGGCTCATGACCTGCTACCTACTGGGGGCCGCGCTCCGACAACGACGCCAAGATCTACGCCGCCTTGAACCGGAGCCGCACCGTGCTCTACACCCCCAGCGTGCTGACCACCCCGCGGACCCTGAAGGACGAGCTGACCCAAGCCATCACCCGCACCAACATGTGCATCGAGCAGCATCTCGTACCTCCCGGCACGGCCACTCCCGAGGCCTGGGGATGGCGAGACGGCAGGAACTACGTGGAGCTGATCATCGTCGACGAGGCCGAACGTCTGCGCCCCACCGCGCTGGAACTGCTGCGCGATCGCTACGACATCGTCCTGATCCTGATCGGCGTGCCCGGCCTGGAGAAGCAGTTCAGCCACTACCCCCAGTTCTACAGCCGAGTCGGTTTCGCCCACCAGTACCGGTCTCTGGGACAAGACGAACTGCTGTTCGTCCTCGAGAGACACTGGCGATCCCTCGGCAAGACCCTCGACCCCGACGACTTCACCGACGCCCAAGCCATGGCACGGATCACCCGCGGCAACTTCCGGCTCCTCGAACGCCTCTTCCCCCAGATCCAGCGGATCCTGAAGATCAACGAACTCGACACCATCACCAACGACGTCATCGAAGCCGCGCAGAGCACCCTGGTCATCGGTGTCACCTGACCCCGCCACGAAGCGACCGAAGAACCCCGCCATTCAGCAGACGAAGTCACGCTTTTCCCTCACATGAGGCTCCCCGTCCGACCATCCTGCCCCGCCTCATCCGGCCCGATGCGCCATGACCCACAACACCCCTTCTGCACGTCAATGCCGCACCCGCACTGATGATCGTGCGGCCACCCTGTCTTTCGCACGGCTCGCTTGATTGTTGACAATAGGCGGATTTCCTTCAATCATGAACCATGAGCACATGGGACGTGTCTGAGGGTTACCCCTCCCCTGATCCGGCCCCCGCAACGGAGGCCGTGCCCGACCCCGCGGATGTCCGCTCGCCGCTTTTCACGACCCTGGAATACGAGCAACGGTTGCGGTGTGTCCGCGAGAAGATGGCGCAGCAGGGGTTGTCCGCGCTGATCGTGACGGATCCGGCCAATCTCTTCTACCTGACCGGCTACGACGCCTGGTCGTTCTACGTTCCGCAGATGCTGTTCATCCCCGCCGAGGGAGACATCCTGCTGTTCCTCCGCGAAATGGATGCCCAGGGAGCGTTCCGCACTTCGTGGCTACCGCCGCACCAGATCATCGGCTACCCGGAACGCTACGTTCAGCGCCCGCACCTGCACCCCTTCGACTGGGTGGCGTTCGCCCTACGACGGCGCGGTCAGGTCGCCCCGGCTGCCCACGGGTGCGTGGGTTTGGAAATGGACGCGCACTTCTTCTCCCCCAAGGGCTATCGCTCCCTGATCAATGCCCTCCCCGAGTGGCTCCTGGTCGACTGCTTCGAGCTGGTCAACTGGGTGCGATCCGTGAAGTCGGAATCCGAGATCCACTACATGCGTCTCGCAGCGAGGGTGACCACCGCCGCGATGCAAGCGGCGATCGATGCCATCGAACCCGGTGTCCCCCAGAACAAAGTGGCCGCCCGAATCGCCGCGGCGCAGGCTGAGGGCGACGACGACGCCTGGGGTGACTTCCCGGCGATCGTCCCCATGATGCCCACCGGCGCCTCCGCAGACACACCTCACCTGACGTGGTCGGACAGGATCTTGAAATCCGGCGACGCCGTGGTGGTCGAGTTGAGCGGCGTCCATCGGCGCTACCACGTACCCCTGGCCCGCACCGTGACCCTGGGCGAACCCAGTGCTGAGATGCTGCGGCTGGAAGAGGCAGTGGCCGCAGGTTTGCAGGCCGTCTTGGACGCGATCGCCCCGGGGGCGCCCGTCCGCGAACTGGCCAGTGCCTGGAACTGGAAACTGGCCGCCTACGGGCTCGAGAAACACAGTCGTCTGGGCTACTCCGTGGGCATCGGTTACCCGCCCGACTGGGGCGAACGGACCATCAGCATTCGCTCCGAGGACGAGACCATCCTCGAGGAAAACATGACCTTCCACCTCATCTGCGGCATGTGGATGACGGGGTACGGCTACGAAGTTTCGGAGACCATCCGAGTGACCAGCACGGGGGTGGAAACGTTCACGTCCTTCCCCCGCCAGATCATCAGGAAGTGAGCTCATGACCAGCACCACGCCACACATCACCACCGTCCGTTCCTTGGACCCCAACCCCACCGCGGGCATCTCCGGCCCGGCCGACAAGGGCCTGTTCCCGCTCGCCTCCCGCGCCGACGGGTTGGTTGGCTCCGTGATCGATTCCTCCACCTCGCTGTTGGCGGCCCAGACCCACGACATCGTGCGTTTCGCGATGGGGGCGCCCGCCGCGGAAGTGATTCCCACGGAAGAGTTCCGGCAGATCGCTGGCGAGGTACTCACGGACGCGAGCTTCACCTACGGTGCCACCGAGGGAGAACCGGATCTGATCACCACGGTCACCGAGCAGTTCTCGAGTGGGTCCACCGACCCCGAACGCATCGTGATCACCTCCGGTGGCATGCAGGGACTGGACCTGGCGTTCAAACTGTTCACGGATCCCGGTGACCTGGTGGTCGTGGAGAGCCCCACTTACACCAACGGCTCCGGCACCGCGCTGAGCTACGGCGCGGACGTCCTGGAAGTCCCCGTGGATGACAACGGCATGGACATCGACGCCCTCGAGACCCTGGTCGCGGAGACCGGCCGCACGCCCCGCATGATCTACACGATCCCCAACTTCCAGAACCCGTCCGGCGCCACCCTGAGCGAAGATCGACGACGCCGCTTGCTGAACCTCGCGCACCAATGGGGCGCCATGATCCTCGACGACGATCCGTACGGCGCCCTGCGCTTCTCCGGCGATCCCGTCCCCGGTTTCCGAGAGATCAGCCCGGACGATCCCCTGATCTTCTCGGTGCGGACCTTCTCCAAGATCCTGGCCCCTGGCCTGCGCGTGGGCTGGATCAACGCGGATCCCCGCCTGCGCAGTTTGCTGATCGCCGGCAAGCAGGCCATGGACACGTGCGCCAATGTGCCGGCCCAGCACATCATCAACGCCTACATCGCGCGCGGCGGCTATGGCGAGCACCTTGCCGGCCTGCGCACGGAGTACAAGCGGCGCAAGGAAGCCATGGACGCATCCATCGCCAGGCACCTGGGCGATCGCGTGCGCACCACCGATCCCGATGGCGGCTTCTTCCTGTGGGTCACCCTCCAGGGCGACGACGCTCGGGTGTCTTCCTCACGCTTGTTCGAGATCGCGTTGGCCGAGGGCGTTGCGTTCATTCCCGGTCCCGCACTGTCGCCTTCGGGTCAGTTCGAGGACGCGTTCCGCTTGTGCTTCGCCTCGAGCACCCCAGAACGCACGGAGGAAGGCTTGCAACGACTCGCTCGAGCCCTCGAGATCGCCCGCAAAGAGGTCGACGGGTAAACCTGCCCCGATCGCTCACGGGCAAGCCGCCGCCGTGACCGGGGCCGAGCGCGCACGGAACCGGGAGTCAACGTGGCGGTCCTGAACAGGCACCACACATGAACGGAGATCCTCATGACCAGTGACGATGTTCAGTGCACCCCGGAGGAACGGGCCGTGCTCGATCTCATCGACCCCGATGAACTGGTCGAACTCACGTGCACCCTGGTGAACACCGCCGGTGAGAATCCCGGGGGCACCGAGGAACTCACCGCCCAAGCCTTGGAGCACGCAGCGAGCGAGCGGGGATTACTGGCCCGCCGCGACGTCGTCACCCCTGGGCGACCCAATGTGGACGTGGACGTGCCCGTGGGCGGCCCCGTGGCGAACGGGCCGGGGTTGTTGTTCCTGGGCCACTCCGATGTGGTGCCCGCCGGACCCGGGTGGACAAGGCAGCCTTACAACGCGGAGGTCGAGGGCGATCGGCTGTACGGCCGCGGTGCCACGGACATGAAGGGCGGGCTGGCGGCGGTACTCGTCGCGATGGATGCGCTGCGCCGTTCGGGTGCGGAGCTCTCCGGGCCCGTGCGGTTGTCGTCCACCGTGGATGAAGAGGACCTGGGCCTCGGGATCCGTCACCTGGCCGCGCGCGGGCTGGGGCATGAGTTCTGCGGCTGCATCGTGGCCGAGCCCACCGATCTGCAAACCGTGATCGCGTGCCGCGGGGATGCATACCTCGAGGTCGAGATCACCGGCGTCCCCGCACATTCCGGGCGGCCGGCGGACGGGCGCAACGCGATCGACGCCGCCGCGGCCCTCCTCACGCTCGTCAAACAGGACCACGAAAAGCACGCGCGTGAAACTGATCCATTACTGGGATCACCCACATGGAATGTGGGCAAGATCGAGGGTGGCCGGGCTACCTCCATGGTGGCGCCGTCGTGCCACGTGTGGCTGGACCGAAGACTCATGCCGGGCGAGGACCCGGAACAGATCCTTGGCGAGCTCCGCAAGGCCGTGGACGAGGCCGGGATCACCGGCGACGGGATCTCCATGGACATCGAGATCACCATGTCCATGCCGGGCTTCCGCACCGACCGCAATCATGTGCTGGTCAGCACCGTGCACACAGCAGTTGCGGACGTGGGCGGAACGGCGTCGATCGGCGGCTGGACGGCCGCGTGCGACGGCGGATTCATCGCCCGCGACCACGGAGTACCCACGGTGGTCTTGGGCCCGGGTGGCCTCAATGACCAGGCCCACCAGGTGGATGAGTCCGTGAGCGTTCGCGAGTTAACGCAAGCGGCCAGGGCGTACACCCTGGCCGCGTTGCGATTGCTGTCGCGCTGATTCTCCGCGAGAGCGCTTACCTGTTGACCACGGGCATCTTGCCCGTCTCCGGGATCTCCGTACCGCGCAGTGACGCGCCCACGGTCTCCTTCATGAACTTGGCGGCGATCAAACCGATGACACACGCACCCATCATGTAGAACGCGGGGATCAGCGGGTTGCCGGTGGACTCGATCAGCGCCTCGTTGACCAGTGGTGCCGTGCCGCCGAAGATCGCGGTGGACACGTTGTAGTTGATCGCGAAGCCGGCGTAACGGACCTGCGTGGGGAACATCGCCGGGAACGTGGCCGAGATGCAGGCCAGCTGCGGGATGTAGAGCAGACCCAGCACCGCGAAGCCCAGCAGCGCCCACCAGAACCCGTTGGCCATGAGCATGTACATGGGGATCGACATCACGATCAAGCCGATGAGCGAGAAGTACCACATGGGTTTACGCCCGAACTTGTCGGACAGCGTTCCGGCGAACGGAATGACCACCATCATGGCGAACTGCGCGATGAACATGATGGTCAGCACCGTCTGCGCGGACATCTCCGTCTGGCCCTCCAAATAGGTGGGCATGTAGCTGAGCAGGGTGTAGTTGACCACGTTCACGGAGACCACCAGGCCGGACATGATCAGCATGGGCTGCCAGTACGTGGTGATCAGTTCCTTGAGGGCCATGCCCGCGGATTCCTCCGAGTGGCCGGCCTCCTCGAGTTCCAGGAACACGGGCGAGTCGGCCAGCTTGGATCGCAGGTACAGGCCGATCAGGCCCATGGGACCGGCCAACAGGAACGGAATGCGCCAGCCCCACTCCATCATGGCCTCGTTGCCCAGGATGACCTCGCCCATCAGCACAATCAGCGAACCGAGGGCAAAGCCACCCAGGGTGCCGAACTCAAGAAAGCTGCCCAGGAAGCCTCGCTTCTTGTCCGGGGCGTACTCGGCCATGAACGTGGCCGCACCGCCGTACTCACCACCGGTCGAGAAGCCCTGAATCACGCGCAGTAGCACCAACAGGATGGGGGCCGCCAGGCCGATGGTCGCGTGGGTGGGCAGGATGCCAATACAGAACGTGGCACCGGCCATCAGGATGATGGTCAGCGCCAAGATCTTCTTGCGACCCAGCCGGTCACCGAGCGGGCCCCAGAACAAACCGCCCAGGGGCCGGACCAGGAAGGACAGGGCAAAAGTACTCAGCGCCAGCAGGGTGCCGGCTTCACCGGGGAAGAAGTTCTGGGTGATGTAGACGACCGAGACGGCATACACGCCGTAGTCGAACCACTCCGTGGCGTTACCAATAGCAGATGCGGCCACCGCACGGCGCACCGTCTGGGCGTCCGGTTCCGGAAGGTGAGCGGTGCCATCGTGAGTGTTTGCGCCACGTGGATCGTGCGGCGGATCGGCCTGGTGTTGCGAATTCATGGAAACCTCCATTGTGAATTCAACGGGCACCTGCTGGCGCACCGGGGTCTACGGCCGTGACGCATCCGACGCTCGAACCGTTTGATTGTCGACAATCCTACCCCTAGGCTTATCGGGACGTAAGACGTTGACCTGCAAACCCTTGTGTTTGCCCCGGACCGGAGGCCGCCATGCCCGGCAATCTGCTACGCCCCGTGGTGCAAGAAACCACACCGTCTCTGATCGCCAGGCAACTGCGGCGAGCCATCGGTGACGGCGAACTGGCACCCGGCCAGCAGCTCAATGAAATGGAATTGAGCCGCTCCCTGGGCGTGAGCCGCGGCCCACTGCGCGAAGCCATGCAGCGCCTCACGCAGGAGGGTCTCCTGCTCAGCGTGCGTAACCGCGGCGTGTTCGTCATCGAGGTCACCGACGACGACGTTCGCGACCTCTATCTCGCTCGGAACGCCGTCGAGCGCGCGGCCGCCGCACGGGTCATCGCGGGCGACCCCGAGGCCGGAGCCAACCGCCTGCTGGAAAAAGTCGATGAGATGTCCGCGGCCATCGATCGCGGAGACACTGCCGCCCTCACGGAAACCGACGTCGCATTCCACGCGTTGCTCGTGGAACTGTCCGAAAGTCCCCGCCTCATCCGTATGCACGACACCCTCATGGTGGAGACCCGCATGTGCATGACCGCGCTCGAGACTCGCTACGCGTCCCACAGCTTCCGATTGGAAGAGCACCGAGACATCACCAAGGCCATCCGTGACGCGGACCAAGCCCGCGTGGATCGACTGCTGCTCGAACACATGCGTGACGCAGTGATGCGCCTGACCACGGACGACGCGTAGCTGGCAAGCCTAGAGACGCTCACCACGCACGAGAGTTGCACCCCTAGTCCGTGCAAGGCCCGATGCCGCGCCGCGGTTCCGGGATCCAGTGCCCCGGAACCGCATCGCACCAGCCTCAGGTGCGCGGCACCGCCACGTACTTGTACTCCAGGAACTCCTCGATCCCCACGCGACCACCCTCGCGGCCGAGCCCGGAGGCCTTCACACCGCCGAACGGTGCGGCGGGGTTGGAGACGATGCCCGTGTTGAGACCGACCATGCCGACCTCCAGAGCATCGCTCACCCGGAAGCTGCGGTCCACATCCTGGGTGAACAGATAGCCCACGAGTCCCCACGGGGTGTTGTTGGCCATCTCGACCACTTCATCCTCCGAATCGAAGGGAATCACGGGTGCCACGGGTCCGAAGATCTCCTCGGTCATCAGCTGCGATCCCGGATCCACGCCGGAGAGCACGGTGGGGCTGTAGAAGAAGCCGGGGCGGTCAGGCCGGGAACCGCCGCATTCCACGGTGGCGCCCTTGGCCACGGCGTCGTCCACGAGCTCCTGGACCTTGTCGAGTGCCTTGGCTTCGACCAGGGGCCCGACGTCGGTCCCGTCCTGGGCGCCGTCGCCCACCGAAAGCCCACCCAGCCGCTCGGCGAGCTTGCGGGAGAACTCGTCCAGGACCGAGCGGTGGACGAACAACCGGTTGGCCGCGGTGCAGGCCTCCCCCATGTTGCGCATCTTGGCGGCCACAGCGCCGTCGACCGCGCGATCCAGGTCCGCGTCCTCGAAGACGATGAACGGCGCGTTGCCGCCCAGCTCCATGGAGGAGCGCATGACGTGCTGAGCTGCTTGCTCCAGGAGTCGCACGCCCACCTCCGTGGATCCGGTGAAGCTGACCTTGCGGGCGATACCGCTGGCCATCCACGGGCCGACCACGGAGGACGCCTTCTTGGTGCACACCACGTTAAGCACGCCGGCGGGCAATCCGGCCTCGATCAGGATGTCGACCAGCGCCAGAGAGGACAGGGGCGTGAGGTTCGCGGGTTTGAACACCATGGTGCAGCCAGCGGCGATGGCCGGTCCGATCTTGCGGGTGCCCATGGCCAGCGGGAAGTTCCACGGCGTGACCAGCACGCACGGGCCCACGGGTTGTTTGGACACCATGATGCGGTTCTTGCCGTCACCGGTCATGGTCTGATCGCCGCCGATCCGCACGGCTTCTTCGGAGAACCAGCGGAAGAACTCGGCCGCGTAGGCCACCTCGCCCTTGGCTTCGGCCAGCGGTTTGCCCATTTCCGTGGTCATGATGAGGGCCAGTTCGTCCTGGCGGTCCATGATCAGGTCGTAGGCGCGGCGCAGGATCTCGCTGCGTTCGCGCGGGGGCGTGGCGGCCCATTCCTTCTGGACGCGCCCTGCGGTTTCGATGGCGCGCTGGGCGTCCTCGGGTCCGCCGTCGGCCACGGTAGCGATGACCTCTTCTGTCGCGGGGTTGAGTACGTCGAAGCGGGCTCCGGAGGCGGCCTCACCCCACTGCCCGTCGATGAACGTGCCCGTGTTGACCGTGGCCACCGCGTCCAGCGCGGCCTGCGAGGTGCGGTGTTCGGTGGTGTGAGTGCTCATCAGAGTTCCTTCGTTCGACGTTGGCGAGCCCGGTTACGCAGAGCCCGATGCCTGAAGTTCACGTGGTTGAGATTCATGTGGTTGGGTTTCCGGTGGTCCGGTTTCCAGCGGTCGGGGTTTCAGTAATCGGAGGTCCGGGGTCCAGGATTTCGGCGATGTGGGTACCGCGCGCGGTGGGATCGAGCTGGTTCACCTGCATCGAGCACGAGAACCCGTCCGTGAGCACCGCGGTGTCCGGCGCGGCCTCACGCAGGGCCGGGGCCAGAGAGGTCTCCGCGACCTTCATGCTGACCTCGTAGTGTTCGGCCTCGAAACCGAAGTTGCCGGCCACCCCGCAGCACCCGTTCGCCTCCCTGACCTCAGCCACTCCCGCGGCGGCCAGCGCCTTGCGTTGGGTCGCGGGGCCGAACACCGAGTACTCGTGGCAGTGGGTCTGAACGACGGCGCGCTGCGGCACCGGCCGCGCCGGTTCCGCCAACCGATCCTCGCCGGCCAGTGATGTCACGTAGGCGGCAAAACTCGTCACCCGGCGGGACACCCGCTGCGCCTGCTCGGTGTGCACGAGTTCGGGCAGGTCCTTGCGCAGTGCCGCGGCACAGCTGGGTTCGATCACCACGATGGGGCGGTCGGTGCCGTCATCCAATTCCGACGCCGCCCTGGTCAGCATTTTCTTGGCAGTCCCCAACTGTCCCGTGGAGATCCAGGTGAGGCCGCAGCACACATCCGCCGAGCACTCGACCGTCTCCCCCGCCCCGGCCAGAACACGGGCAGCAGCACCGGCCACCTCGGGTCGGAAACCGCGAGTGAAGGTGTCCACGAACAACACGGCGCCGTGGGAAGGGTCGCCGCCGGTCGAGGAACTGCTCGACGTGGCGCTGCTGGAAGGGGTGGGAACGGAAGCGGCGCCATCGAACATGGACGCCGACAGGCCTCGGGAACCACCGCGTGGAAGGGTTCGAGCGGCGGCGGTGACCTTACGGCGCCGCCCGGTGCGAGCGGCGTCGTCGACCTCGGTACGCCACTGCCCGGCGGAAGCGAATTTCGGCAGCGCGCGGCGCGTGGTGAGACCGCCGAGCCACGCGGCGACCCTGCCCAGGGGCGTGGCCAGGACCGTGTTGATGAGCGGCGCGATTCTGCCCGCGATTACGAGCCAGCGCGGCAGCCAGCCCAGCGAGTAGTGGGAGCGCGGGCGGATCCGACGCGCGTAGTAGTGGTCGAAGAATTCGGACTTGTAGGTGGCCATGTCCACGCCGGCGGGGCAGTCCGTGGCGCACGCCTTGCAGGAGAGGCACAGATCGAGGGCCTCGCGCACGTCGTTGGATTTCCACCCTTCGGACACGGTCTCGGCACCGCGCACCATGTCCTGGAGCACCCGAGCGCGGCCGCGTGTGGAGTCCTTCTCGTCGTGGGTCGCCCGAAAACTGGGGCACATCACGCCGCCGCTGTCCGCGCGGCACCGCCCCACGCCAATGCAACCCTGAACGGCGTGCACCCAGGGATCAGGCTGCGCGGCCTGCCCGGACTCGCGGGCAGTTTCCGCCGCCCCCACGGGTTGCAGGTCGAAGCTCGTGCGCCATTCCCGATCGGGGACGCCCTCCAGCGCGAGGTGCGCGTCAATGGATTCAGGTTCCACGATCGACCCCGGGTTCAGCAGCCCCGTGGGATCCCACGCGCGCCGGAACGCGGCGAAGGCGTCGAGCACTTCGGGCGAGTACATGATGGGCAGCAGCGCGGAACGGGCGCGACCGTCGCCGTGTTCGCCGGACAGCGAGCCGCCGTGCCGGACCACCAGATGGGCGGCGTCGCGGGTGAAGTTCCGGTACACCTCCCGCCCGGCTTCGGTGCGCAGGTCGAAGGTGATGCGAATGTGCATGCACCCAGCCCCGAAGTGCCCGTACATCACGCCGTCCAGGTCGTAGTCGCTCAGCAGCTCGCGCAGATCGGCCAGGTAATCGGCGAGCTTTTCCGGGGCCACCGCTGAGTCTTCCCAGCCCGGCCAGGATTCCCCGCCCGTGGCCAGCCGGGATGAGAGCCCTGCGCCGTCCTCGCGGACCCGCCACAGGTTCGCGCGTTCCTCGGGATCGGGAACCGCGATGCCCTCCACGAGCCGGCGGTTCTTGGCAAGCCGCTCCAGTAGTTCATCCGCCTGTGCGCTCACGGCCTCTTTTGTGTCGCCGTCCAGATCCACGAACAGCCAGGCTTTGCCCTCCGGCAGACCGGTCACGGAATCAGGCCCGCGCCGCCAGCGCATGGTCTCCACGATGGCCTTGTCGGTCCCCTCGACCGCAGCGGGCGAGAACTCGAGGATCGTGGTCACGTCGCGAGCGGCGTCGACGACCGTGTCGTAGCCCAGGCAGATCAACAGGGCGCTGGCGGGTTTGGCCACCAATCGCATGCGAGCGCCCACGACCAGCGCGCACGTCCCTTCCGAGCCCACGAGCGCGCGGGCCACATTGAAACCCTTCTCGGGGAGCAGATTCTGCAGGTGGTATCCCGAGACCTGGCGCGGAATCTGGCCGAGCTCCAGCCGGAAGGCGGCCAAGTGCTTGTGGGCAAGCGCGCGCAGTTCGCGGCTCAGTTCCTCGGCTCGCCGCACCGACGCCCGGTCGGACGGATCCGTGGCACGCAGTTCGCTCGCGGTGGCGGTCAGCCGTGCCCCGTCCGATGTGACGACGTCGATCTCGACCGTGTGATCGCTCGTCCGCCCGTACCGCACGGAGTGATTGCCGCACGCGTCGTTGCCGGTAGCCCCGCCCACCGTGGCTCGGTTCTTCGAGGACGGATCGGGCGCGAACGTGAGCTTGCCGTCCGTCGCGGCCTCGACCTCGCGGGTCAGGGTCGCCAGCACCACGCCGGGTTCCACGTTGACGGTGCCGGCCTCCCGGTCCACCTCCAGGATCCGGTCCATGTGGCGCGAAAAATCGACGACGACGCCGCGCCCCACCGCATTGCCCGCCATGGACGTTCCGCCGCCCCGGCTGACAACGGGGGTGCGAGTTGCCGCGCAGGCGCGCACGGTAGCGACCACGTCATCCACGGCGCGCGGAAAGACGACGGCGAGGGGTCGCACACGGTAGTTGGAGGCATCGTAGGCGTACTCGGAGGTGCGGCGCTCGGAGGGGTCGACCTCAATTCCCACTTCGCGAAGTCGGGTGACCACCGGAATTGCTGCGGGCGTCATGGGCGCCCTCAGTTCCCGGCAGCCGAGCCAGCAGACGCCGTGACGGCGGCCAGAGCGGCGTCGAACCGTTCGAGGCCCTGCTCGATCTCGCGTTCGGTGACCACGAGCGCGGGGATCAACCGAACCACGTTGCCCGCGGGCCCACAGGTGAGCGTGAGGAGGTCCTGGTCGGTTGTGGCCTGCTGCACCGCAGCGGCGGTGGCGGCATCCGGTGAGCCGTCCGGGGCGGTGAACTCGATGCCCTGCATCAGGCCAAGCCCGCGCACGTTACCAATCACCGGATAGCGGGACTGGATGTCCAGAAGTCCGGCTTGGAGTTGGTCGCCGCGGACCCGGGAGTTCTCGACAAGACCTTCGTCCTCCACAACCTGAAGGGTGGCCACGCCCGCCGCCGCGGAGACCGCGTTGCCGCCGTAGGTGCCACCCTGCGAACCGGGCCAGCCCTTGGACATGAGCTCGGTCGAGGCTGCGATGGCGGAGATCGGGAAGCCCGAGGCTATGCCCTTGGCCATGATCTGGATATCCGGCAGCGCGGTGGAGTGTTGGTGTCCCCAGTACTTGCCGGTGCGCCCGACCCCGGCTTGCACCTCGTCGAAGATCAGGAGGATGTCGTGGCGGTCGGCTCGTTCGCGCAGTCCCTCGAGGAATCGCGGGGGCGTGGGGATGTAGCCGCCGTCCCCCAGCGCCGGTTCGATCAGGAACGCCGCGGTGTCATTGGGGGCCGTGCGCGTGGTCAGCAGGTAGTCGAGCTCCTGCAACGCAAAGCCCACGGCGGTCTCCTGATCCCAGCCGTAGCGGTAGGCGTAGGGGAACGCGGACATGTGCACGCCCGACATGAGCGGCGAGAAACCGGCCGAGAATTTGGTACCGGCGGTGGTCAGGGACGCCGCGGCGACCGTGCGACCGTGGAACCCACCCTGGAAAACGACAATGTTGGGACGACCCGTGGCCATGCGAGCCAACCGGACCGCCGCCTCCACCGCCTCCGAACCCGAGTTGGCGAAGAACAACGAATCCAACCCCGTAGGCAGCACCTCCCCGAGCTTCTCCGTGAACTCCAACAACGGCTTGTGCATCACGGTGGTGTACTGCGCGTGGATCACCTTGCCCACTTGCTCCCGCGCTGCTTCAACCACCTTGGGGTGACAGTGACCGGTGCTGGTCACGCCAATGCCCGTGGTGAAGTCCAGGTACTCCCTACCGGCCGTGCCGTAGATCCAACTGCCCAACGCGTGATCGACCACAACCGGAGTTGCCTGCTTCAGGAGGGGGCTCAGAGATGTCATGGGTCACATTGTCCCGGCGCAATCGAATGATTGTCAACAATCAGAGGATTGCCCTAGGGTGCAAGTGTGGAGCCGAAACAAACACCCGAAAACCACCCGGACAACACATCAAGCACCGCTGGGCCGCCAGCTCGCGCACCTCAGGGCACCGGCAATACGAAGCGGGCAACCCTGGCAAGCGACGCCGCCGCCGGGAGCGAGCGACGTCGGCGCCCAAAACTCGTAGTGCTCACCTCCCCCGGCGTCCCCGACCTACCCAATGCGCGGGAGATCGAGACACTGGCCGAGGTCGTCTACGCGGACGCGGACCGACTACCGGAAGCCCTACCCGGCGCGCAGGTATTACTGGTCTGGGATTTCTTCTCCACAGCCCTGCGGGACGCGTGGCAGTCCGCAACGGACCTCGAGTGGATCCACGTGGCGGCGGCCGGCGTGGATTCGTTGCTGTTCGACGAACTCCGCGTCTCGGACATCACGGTGACCAATGCCCACGGCGCCTTTGACGTGCCCATTGCCGAGTTCGTGCTCGCCTCGATCCTGGCCCACGACAAGCAACTGCACCGCAGCAAGGAACTGCAACGCGAGGCGGAATGGCAGCATCGCGAACTCCAGCAGACCGCGAGGCAGCGGGCACTAGTGGTTGGCACCGGCGGCATCGGCCGCGCCACCGCCCGACTGTTGAGTGCGGCAGGATTGAAGGTCACGGGTGCGGGACGCACCGGTCGCGAGCGCGACGAGGATTTCGGGACGGTCATCGCCAGCTCGGACCTCGCGGACCACGTGGGCGAGGTCGACCACCTGGTGCTGATCGCGCCCCTGACCAACGCCACGCGGGGACTACTGAACAGTGAAGTCCTCCATCGCATGAAACCGTCAGCGCACGTGGTCAATGTGGGACGCGGAGCGCTCGTGGACGAACCGGCGCTGGTCAATGCGTTGCGAGAAGAACGCATAGCGGCGGTGTCGTTGGATGTCTTCGAGCACGAACCTCTCCCCCGCGACCACCCGTTCTGGGCCATGCCCAACGTGCACATGTCTGCGCACATGAGCGGGGATGTGGTCGGCTGGCGAACCACCCTGGCGGAACAGTTCGAGGACAACCTGGGCCGCTGGTTGCACGGCAAGACCCTGAAGAAACAGGTCGACAAGCACCTGGGGTACGTGCGCAGCCACTAGAGGGGCTCGTGTATGGCCAGGACTATTCATAGCCAGACCGTGGCTGCAATGCGCGGCATCCCTCGCGCTACCGCACCCCCCAGCAGTGTGGAGTGAGGAACCTACAGCCCCGCAGTCTTAGGTGATGAACATGCAGAAAAAGTGCGCTCAAGCTGCACTTCCTTCCCCTGGCGCTTCGCAGCCGCCTTTTCCTCACACGAGGCTTCCCCGCATCGAAATCTCACGCCACACTGCCCACGCCATGGCGCATCGACCCCTCAGGCGCCGATGCCGGATGCCGTCGCCCCGCCGCCCGATGTGCACATAGCAGCTAGTCAGAGCCTCAACACCATCTTTCGGGCAGCCGACCCACGGGGTCTTTCCTGCGCACCCGCGCAATACCACGAAATTTTTCAGCAAACCTCTTGACCTGTGACCCAGATTACAGTATATTTCGTATTACGGAAAATAGCTTCCGGATGATGAAAGGAATGAGAAATGTCGAACGCACCTGCCACTGCAGCCCACGTGTCCTACTTCAAGTACACCGGCGATACGCTGGACCCGGATTTCTCCGCCGGTAGCAGCAAGATCGAGAACCGTTCCGCTGAAATGTGGACTCTGGCCTTCTCCGCTGCTTGCATCGGAGCAGCACTGTCCCGGATCCTGACCCGCTGATCGCGGATCCCGCCGGAACCACCAAACACCTAGGAGCAACCATGTCCCGCGAACTCGCTACGGGCGACACCGCCCCCGCCCTCAACCTCACCGCACACGACGGCAACACCGTGAACCTCGGTGAACAGAACGAGCGCAGCGCAGTGGTGTACTTCTACCCCAAGGCGTTCACGCCGGGGTGCACCACCGAGGCATGCGACTTCCGCGACAACCTGGCCGCCATCAAGGGCCTGGGTTACGACGTGTACGGAGTCTCCGGGGACAGCCCGGAAGAACTCCATCGTTTCGTGACGGAATACCACCTCCCCTACACACTCCTGTCGGACCCCGAGCACACCGCCGCCAAGGAATGGGGCGCGTGGGGTGAGCGCACCATCAACGGTGAAACCTCCGAGGGCCCGTTGCGCTCCACGTTCGTGGTGAACGCTGACGGCACTCTCGCGAACGCCGAATACCGCGTTGACGCGAAGGGACACGTGGGACGCCTCGTGTCCGAACTCTCCAACGGTTCCTGAGAACCGTCCTTAGACTCCGCCCGGACGGTGGCCTCCTGGCCGGGCGGAAACAGCGGCAGCCGCCTTCGGGCGGCTGCCGCCCCTTTTAACCGTTCATCTGTCTTACGACGACGCCGCGCCCTTGGCATTCAGACTCCGTCCTCAGACCCGGGCTGACCCCGGAAAGGTGATGGGAGCTCGGACCCGCGCCGATCAGTCCTCGGCAGTAATGAGGCCTTCGGAAACCATCCAGTCGTAGGCCACGTCCACGGGTTCCTGACCTTCCACATCCACCTTGAGGTTCAACTGGCGCATGGTCTCATCGGTCAACAGCGGTGAGACCTGGTCAAAGACTTCCTGCAGTTGCGGGTACTCCTCCAGAGTCTCCCAGTTGAACACCGGTGCCGCGTTGTACGCCGGGAAGAAGTTGCGATCGTCCTCCAGGACGGTCAGCTCCAGGGCGTCGATGCGACCATCGGTTGTGAAAACTTCACCGAAGTTGCAGTCGCCATCATCGGTCGCAGTGTACACAGCGCCCGTGTCGTACACGCCGATGTTGCCGTCCGGAATGCCGTTGGAGGATCCCCGCGGAATGTCGTAGGTCTCCAGCATGGGATCCAAGCCGTCCTGCCGGGAGTTGAACTCCGCCTCCACGCACAGCGTCCGCTCGGCCACGGGCAGGCTCCCGATCTGTGAGAGCTTGGAAATGTTGCCCAGTTCGGGCACCGCCTCGCTACGCACCGCGAATGCGTACGTGTTGTTCAGCGGCGCGGGCCTGCCCCATGTGAGTCCGTTCTCCAGGTCCGCATCATGCACAGCCTGCCACTGTTCTTCCTTGCCCGGGATGCCGGTGGGATTGCCCATGTAGGTGATCCACGCGGTGCCCGTGTACTCGTAGGTGAAGTCGCCCTCCCCTGAGACCATCAACTCGCGCACCGGCTGACTGCCCGGCACGTTGGTGAAATCCTCCACCTCGAATCCGGCCGCCTCAGCGGTCATCACCGCGATCTTGCCCAGGATGAGCTGCTCGGTGAAGTTCTTGCTCACCACCGTGATCTGTGCGTCCTCGGGCAGTCCGTCCACCGGTTGGATCGCGCCCGGCTGCACCTCCGGCACGAACGACGTGGCCGGCTGCAGACCGCACCCCGCCAGCAACATCACGGCGAGTCCAGCGCCCACGCCTGCGACGGTGCGCGTGCGCTTTCGGTTCGACGACGCCGCCCCGGCCACTGGCCGTGGCGATCCTTGCGTTCGATTCGACGTTGCCATCACAGTCCCTTCGGGCGCGCGACGTATTCCACGAAGCGCCCCAACCAATCCACGAGTAGAGCCAACAGCGCGACCAGCAGTGAGCCTGCAATCAGCACCTTGATCAGGTTCAGGTTCACGCCGGTGGTGATCAGAATGCCCAGGCCACCGCCGTTGATGAACGTGGCCAGTGTCGCGGTTCCAACCAGCAACACCAGGGCCGTGCGGATACCGGACAGCATCACCGGCACCGCGAGTGGGAGTTCCACCCTGAAGAGCACCGCCGCCGCGCTCATGCCCATGCCGCGGCCGGCTTCGACAAGTCGCTGATCAACCTGCTGCAGACCCACCATGGTGTTCCGCAGTACCGGCAGGATCGCGTAGGCCACCAGGGCAACGACAGCCGCCTTGAACCCGAAACCTAGCCAGAAGGACAACAACACCACCAGGCCGATGGCCGGTGCCGCCTGTCCGATATTGGCCACGACCAGGACCGGTCCGGTGAACTTGCGCAGCGGGCCGCGGGTCAGCAGGATACCCAGCGGGATCGCGATGAGCAGCACCAACAAGGCCGCCACGGCGGTCAGTTTCAAGTGCTCCCACGTGTAGCCCCACAGGGCGTCGGGTGCCAGGGTCGCGCGTTCCGTGTCGGTCAGGTCGCCGAAAGCCAACCATGCGAACAACGCCGCAATGGCCACGAGGATGACGGCCAGCTGAATCCATAGACCCTTGGTCGATCTCCCGGCCACCGCGGCGGTGGTCGAGACGGCATCCGGGTTCGCAATCCCGGTGGTGGCGCTCACGGGCGACCCTCAGCGGTGCCCTCGGTGGCCGCCGCCGTGGAACCGGCTGCGGCGGCGTCGTTGTGGTTGCCGTTGTCGGAGATCTGGGGGATGGCACCGGTGTTGAGGCCGACCGGCGCGTCGCCGTCGCCCTGGGCGGCAGCCTGGCCGGCCGAGATCGCGTCCATCACGGTATTGACCGTGATCAGGCCGGTGAATACGTCTCGTCGCCCGGCGACCAGTGCCGCGCCGGTGCTCGCGACCAGCATTGCGTCCAGGGCATCGTTGAGCGTGGATTGTTCATTGACGAGGGGCAGGTCGGGGTCCGCGGCGTCCGAAATCACCTGCAAGCGCGAAAGTTGGCGCTGCGACAACCACTGGATCGCGCGGCCACGCGAATCCAGGATCACCACATTCTGCTGGCCGGCCTCCTCGAGCCGGGCAATGATCTCCTCCGGCGGCTCACCCGGTGTGGCGGTGACGGCTTGCTGCTGCTCGACCTCGTGCACCCGGTTGAGCGTGAGCTGCTTGAGCCCGGCGCCGGAGCCTATGAAGTTCTCCACGAACTCGCTGGCCGGATTGGCGAGGATACGTTCGGGAGAGTCGTACTGCTCGATTTGGGCGCCCTCGTTGAAGATGGCGATCCAGTCACCGAGCTTCACGGCCTCGTCGAAGTCGTGAGTCACACAGACAATGGTTTTCTGCAGCTCGGCCTGGATGTTGAGCAACTCGTTCTGCAGGCGTTGCCGCGTGATGGGATCCACCGCGCCGAACGGCTCGTCCATGAGCAGGATGGGCGGGTCCGCCGCGAGCGCACGGGCCACGCCGATGCGCTGTTGCTGACCACCGGAGAGTTCCTTGGGGTACCGGTTGCGGTAGGTCTTGGGGTCCAGGGACACCAGCTCGAGCAGTTCATCCACGCGAGCAGCAATGCGGTCCTTGTCCCAGCCGAGCATCTTGGGCACCAAACCGATGTTGGCGGCAACGCTCATGTGGGGGAACAGTCCGCCGGCCTGAATCACGTAGCCGATCTGACGGCGCAGTTTGTCACCGTTCATGCCCGTGACGTTGTCCCCGTTGATCACGATCGACCCGTCCGATGGCTCGATCAGACGATTGATCATTTTGAGCGTGGTGGTCTTGCCGCAGCCGGAGGGACCCACGAACATCACAATGCTGCCCGCGGGGATCTCCATGGTGAGCCCGCCCACCGCCGGCTTGGCCTGACCGGGGTACTGCTTGGTCACCTGATCGAGAAGGATGGATGCGCCGCTGACCTTCTCGGCGGAGTTCTGGATGGTTTGTGTTTCAGACACGGATACCTCGCGAGGTTGTCAGTCGGCTCAGAACCACCAGAAGGAGGTCCAAAATAATGGCCAGCAGGATCACTCCAACGACTCCCACCACCACGGATTCGAATGCATTGGCCCCGCCCAGCCGGGAGAGGCCCGAAAAGATGAAACCACCCAGGCCGGGGCCCAGCGTGTAGGCGGCCACCGCCGCAATACCCATGACCATTTGTGCGGACACTCGAATGCCCGCCAGGATGATCGGCCACGCCATGGGCAGTTCCACGGTGGCCAGGGTGCGCAAACGGCTCATGCCGATCCCGCGCGCGGACTCGACCACGGAGGCGGGAATGCTGTTCAGCCCCACCACCGCGTTACGCAGGATGGGCAGGGTCGCGAAGAACGTGACCACAATGACGGCCGGGGCCACGCCGAAACCGAACGGCGCGATCAACAAGCCAATGAGCGCGAAAGACGGAATGGTCAGCCCCATGGCCGAGACGCCGTTGGCGAGCGCGCTGGCTGTCCTACTGCGGTACACCAGCGCGGAGAGCGCCACGGCAAGAACCGTGGCAAGCACCAAGCATTGGACCACCAGGCTGAAGTGTTGCCACGAGGCGAACAAGATTTGTTGATAACTATCTCTGACAAAATCCCACACGCGCGCGCCGTCTCCACCCTCGTCGCAGGCAGAGAGCTACCTAGTCCATAGTGATCAAATTTCTGCTTATTTCCGTCCAGGGTATGACCAGCTCACGCATTTGCGTGCATTACGACACATCTTCTTCCCATCGTGACCTGTTCGTGACATTAGCCGGCCCTCCGTCGCTCGTACGTCGGCGGGGTCGTGTTGCTCATAGCGGACAGCCCCGGAATCTTCTTGCCAAGAGTGGGCAGCGGTGGAAGCGTGGGGACATAACCAATCAGAAAGGAGCCTTACCAATGGCTGACTTGACCGGTAAGAAGATTCTCTCGTTGCAGACCAACCGCGGTGTGGAGCAGGATGAGCTGAAGGTTCCCCTGGAGAAGCTGCGTGAGGCGGGTGCCACCGTGACCGTCGCCTCCCAGGAGAACGGTGAGATCCAGAGCCTCGTGGGCGACTGGGACCTGGGTGAGACCTTCCCCGTGGACCAGAAAATCTCCGACGTCAACGACTCCGAGTACGACCTGCTGCTGATCCCCGGGGGCACGCTCAACGCGGACACCCTGCGCCTGGATCAGGATGCCCAGAAGATCGCCCAGGCCTTCGCATCCTCGGGCCGCCCCATTGCCTCCATCTGCCACGGCCCGTGGTTACTCGTGGAAACCGGTCTGGTGGACGGCAAGACCTTGACCTCCTACGAGTCCCTCAAGGTCGATATCAGAAACGCCGGCGGCACGTGGGTGGACCAGCCCGTCAAGCGGTGCACCGCCAAGGATTGGGTGCTCATCACCTCTCGTAACCCCGGTGACCTGGAACCGTTCGTCCAGGCGATTGAGGACGAGCTGACCGCCTGAGATCACTGAGCGAGATCACCACCCAGGGAGGTCTCGACCAGAGCCAGAACTGCCCCGGCCGCGTGATGCGGCCGGGGCAGTTCCGTCACCGGGTAGCGTGCCGGACGTGATCCGGCGTCGCTCCTCGAGGTCTACTTCCCCAGCACGTCCTGCAACGCACCCAGGATGAGCGCCACGGAATCCGGGGAGGCGTTGGGGCCCATCAGGCCGATGCGCCACACGGTGTTGGCGAACTCCTTGACCCCCGGGCCGATCTCCAGGTTGTACTTCTCGAGCAGTTCCTTGCGGACGGCGGCGGAATCGACTCCGTCCGGGACCTTGACGGTGGTCAGCTCGGGCAGGCGGTGGCCCTCCGCGGCGAAGAGTTCCAGGCCCATGGCCTCCAGCCCGTTCTGCAGTGCATGGCCGGCCGCGTAATGGCGGTCGCGAACGGCGTCGAGCCCTTCATCGAGAATGCGCTGCAACCCGGCATCCAGGGACGCGATCATGGCCACCGGGGCGGTGTGGTGGTAGGTGCGGGTCGCACTGCCGGAGGTCTCCCCCACGTAACCGCCCAGCATGCCCAGGTCCAGGTACCACGAGCGTGGGTTCTCCACCCGGCGCTCCCATGCGCGATCCGAGACCGTGAAGGGCGCCAGACCCGGGGCCACGCCCAGGCACTTCTGTGTGCCCGCGTAGCCGATGTCGATGCCCCACTCGTCGGCCAGCAGTTCAATACCGCCGATCGAGGTCACGGCATCCACGAGAAGCAGGGCGTCGCCCTTGATGGCCCCGAGGGCGGCAATGTCCGAGCGGACACCCGTGGAGGTTTCCGCGTGAACGGCCGCAATGATCGTGGGGTTCGGGTGCGCCTGCGCCACTTTCTGGGCATCCACGGGCTGGCCGAAGGGGAAGTCCACCCGGACCACCTCGGCACCGCAGCGCGCGGCAACATCGCACATGCGCTCGCCGAACAATCCGTTGACGGCGATCACCACCGCGTCACCGGGGTTCACGAAGTTCACGAACGCCGCTTCCATACCCGCCGAACCGGTGGCCGAGATCGGTAATGTCCGGCGGTTGGCGGTGCCCCACACCTGACGCAGTCCCTCACAGGCACGGTCCATGATCGCCAGGAACTGCGGGTCCAAATGCCCGATGAGCGGTCGGGCGAGTGCCTCGGTGGCTTCCGGGTACGGATTGGTCGGTCCGGGGCCGAACAAGTGGCGGACGGTCAACGTGCTGGTCATGCGGGGGCCTCCTCAGGCGGTCCACGTGCGGGTTGCGTCTCCTTCCACCCTAGCCCTCGCGGGACCACACCGTGCCCGGCGTGACCGGCCGGCGCAGGAAGAGCACGGTCAATGCAATTGCCACCGCAATCAGGGCCCCGATGAACGCCACCGCGCCGTTCCAACCGAAACTTGTGAGAAACAACCCCGCCACGTGGCCGAACACGGATGAACCGCCATAGTAGAAGAGCGTGTACAAGGAGGATGCCTGGGCCCGCCCCACGGTGGCCCGCGCCGGCACCCACCCATTGGCCACCGAGTGCGCCCCGAAAAATCCCGCGGTGAAAACCAGCAGTCCCGCGACCATGGCCGGCAGCCACGGGATGAGCATGACGAGGAGCCCTCCCAGCATGATCATCGAGGACATGATCAACACTGCGCGGCGGCCGAACCGGGCCGCGAGCCGCCCCGCCTGAGCGGAGGACCATGTGCCCGAGAGGTAGGACAGGAACAGCACGGACACGATCGACTGCGGCACGTTGAACGGTTCGTCGCCCAGGTGGAATCCGATGAAGTTGTAGACCGCCACGAATCCGCCCATGAGCAGGAAGCCCTGCATGTACAGCGAGACCAGTCCGGGGTCCTTGAGGTTGACCCGCAGCCGCTCGACGAGGCCTTCCGGTCCCCCGACCCGCACCGCTTGCGGTGTGAAGCCTTGTTGCTTGGGGGCCAGCAGGATGAACGCGACCGCGGCGAGGCCCGCATAGACGGCCACCACGAGAGTACCGGCGCGCCAACCGAAGAAGTCGGCCACGGGCGCCGCCACGATGCGCCCCGAGAGCCCACCCAGCGTGGTGCCGGAAATGTAACTACCCGCGGCAATGGCCGAGTGCAGCGGGTTCACTTCTTCCGCGAGGTAGGCCATGGCCACGGACGGAATGCCCCCCAACGCCATTCCCTCCAGGAAACGCATGCCCACGAGCAGTTCGAAGGATGGCATGAGACTCATGGCCACGCCCAGGATGGTGGCGGCAATCACCGCGGTCACCATGGTCCGGCGGCGGCCGAACCGGTCCGACACCAATGACCACGGGATCACCGCGACCGTCAGGCCGAGGGTTGCGGCCGACACGGCCAGCGAGGCCTGAGCGGCGTCTATCCCCAAGGTGCGCGCCATGATCGGGAGAACGCCCTGGACCGAATACAACTGCGCGAAGGTTGCGATGCCCGCGCACAACAGCGCGATCAGGATCTTCTTGTAACCGGAGCTGCCCCGCTCGTAGCCTTCCCATGTCCCTCCGGACTGCATGCCCAGGCGCTCCCTTTCACAACGTTCATGTCGGTGATGTCCTGGACCAGGCTACGCCGCGCCCACACCATCCCGACCCGCACCGTCCCAGCCCCCACCGTCTCGACCCGCACCGTCCCAGCCCCCACCGTCCCGGACGCGACGACGCCGCCCGGTGACCCGCACAATGCGGGCGCCCGGGCGGCGTCGTCGGGTGATAACTGCGGGAGTGAACCCTTACTTGTCGCTCACCGCTGCGGCGAGGTTCTCCAGGGACTCCTCGAGGACGGACTCCGAAAACACCGGGAAACTCATCTTCTTGAGCAGCGCCGGGTTGGCGTCGCCCCACGAGTAGGTCAGGGTGACCTCTGTGGAATCGGAGCCCTGGGACTGGAGTTCGTACATCCATTCCCAGCCGTTCTTCTCCACGGGAGTGCCCTCCTGGCACGGCTTCCACGCGATCAACTTCTTGGGGTCGAAACCGGTGACGTGATTTTCCATCTTGTAGTCACCGCCCATGACATCCGAGTTCATGTTCATCACGAACACGTCCCCGACCTGCTGAATCCGCTGGTCGGTGCCGGACACCACGGTGCCCGATCCGTCCACCTGCGGGTGCTTGGCGGGCAGGGAGAGAACCTCGAAGATGTCCTCCGCCGGGGCGTCGATGACCCGGTTGGCGCTGATGCTGGTCTCACTCATGAAAACCTCTTTCTGCGATGGGTATTGCAACTAACTGCTGTCAACCTTAAGCAGTGCCGGGCCCGCTGCCGCAAGGGCTTCAGCGATCGGCGAAGCCCTGAACCGCTCCTCGCTGGGCCGCCAGGCTGCGCAAATGGTAGGCGAACCCGAGGGCTGCCCGACCGCGCAACCGCCCGGAGGTGATGGCGCGAATCCGGTCCGTGGACTCCACTCGGGCGCCGAGCGCGCGCAGCGCCCCGACCACGGCCTCGTCCTCACTGCATTCCACGTTCGGGAATCCGCCGGCTGCAGCGAAGGCACCGGCCCGCACGCCCATGTTGGCCGCGTGGATATAGGGATGACCCTCCGCCAGGTCGTGCTCCAGATGCCACAGCCGGTACACGCGTTCGGGGCACTCGGCCGGGTCCGGTTCCACGGTGCCGAGTACGGCGTCCACACCGGTGTGCGCTCGCTCGACCTGGTAGCTGAGCCACTGGGCGGGCACGGCGGTGTCCGCGTCCGTGGAGGCGAGCCAGTCCGGGTTCGCGATCAACGCGCGGTTCGCGGCCGCTTGCCTAGCTCCCCCGGCGCTGGCCCAGCGGCCCTCCAGGACCGTCAGCTGCGCACGCTCGTCCGGACCCCACGACGCCGCCCACGTCTCGCGCACCACGGGTACCGTGCGGTCGGTGCAGCTGTCGGCGGCCAGGACCACGGACACGGCAGCCCCCGGCTCGGCGCTCACAAGGTCCCTGACGGCCGCGCTCACCGACTCGATGCACCGGGCCACCCGATCTTGTTCGTTGCACGCGGGAATCACCACCGCCACCCGGGAGTTCATGAACGGCCGCGCTGGGTCCGAGCGTAGATATCGATCTCGAAATCCGCTTCGCGGTGCGCCACCAACCTGGTGAGATTGCGACGGCGTCGAGCCTCACGATGCACGTCGTCACCGTCCAGGGGCCAATCCTTGATGGGGTGACGCCAGTGGCACAGCACCAGGTGACCCTCCGGGGACAGCGCCCTGGTGCACAGGGACAGCAGCTCGTTCCATTGCTCGGCCGAGCAGAAGTAGCCCACCTCGCTCACCACAATGAGGTCCAGCTCGGTCCAGGCGGGGTCCCATTGCCCCGGGAGCACGGCGTGGCGCAGGTGCACATTCTTGAGTCCCTGCTTGGTGAGGCGCGCGCGGGCCTTGCCCAGGGCGACGTCGCTCGCGTCCACCGCCGTCAGCATGCCCACGTGGGCTGCCAGCTGCGCCGTGAGGGCGCCCGTGGAACAGCCGATGTCCAGGGCGCGGGGGTACAGCTCGCGCGGGAGGCTGGCGATGAGCACGTCGCGTTTGCGGTGTTCGTAGCGGGAACTGTCCACGTTCCAGGGGTCCTCGGACTCGCTGTGCACCCTGTTGAACACCGGTGTCTGGTGCGGTGCCGACAGGATGAAGTGTTCGCGGTCCCGTTCGAAGTGCTCCAGGATGTGCGGGCCGAGCAGCACCTCGTCCCCCGGTTGCTCCGACAGCGGGCGCACCTGGGACGCGTGGTGCTCCAGGGCCTGCTGTTTGGCGTCCCGGTCCTCGTTCGACAGCGGCACGTGCACCAGCCCACGGGGCAATTTGTGCGGAGCGCCCCAGTGCCACCACCAAATGGGGTACTGGACACAGCGCACCGCCGCGGCTCCGGCGGCCTGCTGCACCTGGGCCGCGAGGATCTCGTGGTCCGGGTGGCCGTCCTCGACCCACGTGACCACCGCCAGGGGCTGCCGGCCCTGCGCAACCCAGGCCACGGCCTCCGAGACGGGGTCCGTGAGCGCCTGCGCGGTGAGCCCTCCGTCGGGCAGGGCCAGGTACTCGGGCGCGCTGGAACCCGCGGTGATGACGTCCACCGCGTCCGCCATTTCCTGATGACGCACTCGTGAGAGTGACTGCCGCGTGTGAGTGGGCGAGTTCGGGTGCGAGTTCTCCCCCAGCGTGGCCACGATGACACGCACCGAGGTGCCCGCCCGAATCAGGCGATGAACGGTGCCGCCGGCGCCCAACGTTTCGTCGTCCGGGTGCGCCGCGAAGACGACAGCGCGGTCCACACCCGCCAGATCCAGCTCCGGCACCGCACGCAGTTGTTTGCTGTTGGCCCACGTCAGTTCGGGGGTTCCGGGCTGCCGGTGGTCGAAGCTCACCACGGCGATCCCTCCGCCCCCGCCGGAGCGGCCGCCAACAGCAACTCACCCAGTACCCGGTTGTCCCGCTCCGCATGGTCCTGACGGACGTACACCTGCAATGAGTTCACGCGGCGGATGTGCGCAGGGTCCCCGGTCAGCGGGCCCGGCCCGGTGGCCCGGGACACCTCGCGCAGCACCGTGTCCGCCGCTTCGGCCGCGGTGCGGCGAACCCGCAATGCCCACAGGGCGCCCCGCTCGCCCGTGGCCTCCCCGTGGTCCACGGCGCTCGCCGCTCGATCCAGTACGGCCGACGCCGCGGACAGCGCCAGGTCCACACGGCCCAGGTGGGCGTGAGCGGTGTCGTCGAGGGGTGTGCGCGGGTGTTGGCAGCGTTGCCACAGGAGGTCCGCGACGGACTGCGCGCCGCCCCGCCAGATCGCGGCCACCCCCATGCCGCCCCACGCGAACCCGGGGCGGGTGAGGTACCACTCGTCCCCGCCGAGCGGTTCGGCCGGCACCCCGCGGAAGTCCGCGGCTGCGGTGGGGACGTCCGAGAGCCCCTGGGCCACCCACGCATTACTGGACTCGGGCAGGAAACCGGGATGGTCGGTGGAGATCGTGAACGCGCGGCGGTGACCGGTGAGCTCACCCGTCTCATCCGCCACGTGCGCTGTGATCACGGCGCGGCTCACGAATTCCGCGAGCGAGCACCACGGTTTGGTGCCGGTGAGCGTCCACCCGTCCGCGGACGGCGTTGCGGTCAAGGGCGTGCCGGGTCCTTCCGCGGCCCACACGGCCCAGGTGTCCGAGCCGGTGAGAAGGTCGCTGCGGCCGGCCTGATCAATGATCGCCGTGGCATCCAAATGGGGTTCGATGATGCGTGCGAAGGCGAGATCCCGCCGCGCCAGAGCGCTCAGCGCCGCCCACAACTCGCGGGTCCTGCCCTGTCCCGGCAACGGCAGGCCGGAGGACAGGTCGCGGGCCGCATTCAGGCCGTGGCGGACGAACTCCTCGACCTCCCGCTGCTCGGGTCGAGGAGTTCGAGGGATCGGCAACGTCGACTGGTCAAACACATTCATAAGCCTACGTGCTTTGGGCGCCCGGCCCAGTCCCCCTTTCGGGCTGGAATCGAATTTGTATCATAGTTAGTAACACGCTGCGCGATTCACTGTCCGAAGGGGCCCGCCATGTCCACCACCGCAACCATCTTCACCGTGGACACTGCGTCCCCGGTGCCGGCGTACGAACAGCTCATCGTGTGCGTCACGAACGGGATCGCCTCCGGTGCGCTGGAAACCGACGACCGGATTCCCCCGGTACGCTCACTCGCAGCCGAACTGGGGTTGGCCGCCGGAACCGTGGCCAAGGCCTACCGCACCATGGAAGCCAGCGGTGTGATCGAGACCCGCGGACGCAAGGGCACGTTCATCGCCCAGTCCTCCGACGATCGCCACGCGGCGGCCTGCAGTGCCGCCGCCGAATACCTGGACCGCGCCGCGGGACAGTTGCACTACTCGCCCGAGGAATGCCTGCAGATCGTGCAGCGGATGCTGGATCAGCGCGCCACCGGTTGACGGGGCGGCCCGAACCTCAACCGGCGTGCGCCGTCGTGCCTTGCGCGTCGGTTACCTGGCCAAGGCCTGCTCGACCGGCTTCTCGTTCTCATTGGTCTTGCCGCCGTTGCGGACCATGAGGGCGAGCAGGAACGCCAGGGCTGCAAACACGGCCAACAGTGTGAGTCCCACGAAGTACGAACGGTTGTCCGGGTTGTAGGTGGCGCCCATGACCAGCGGCGGGAAGTACCCACCCAGTCCACCGGCCGCGGCAATGATGCCGCCAATGGTGCCCACGTCCTTGGCGGGCGCGGCACGGCCGACCCAACCGAAGACACCGCCGGTGCCCACGCCCAGGAAAACGGCCATGGTCAGGAACAGCGGGCCGTACACGGTCTCGGCGGTCGGTTGGAAGGCCACGAGCATGGCCAGCACGATGGTGCCGCCAAAGGAGGTGAGGGTGACGATCTTGGGGCCGAATTTGTCCGCGAGCGTGCCGCCGATGGGACGGGCGATCACGGCCGCCAGGGCGAATCCTGCAGTGCGGGTTCCGGCTCCGGTGGGATCGTACTCGTACACGTTGGCCAGGTAGGTCGGCAGGTAGTTGGAGAACGCCACGAACGCGCCGAACACCACCGCGTACAGGAAGCACAACTGCCAGGTGACCTTGAGACTGAACGCCTGCTTGAGTTTGGGCATCATCGGCTCGACCTTGCGCCCGGTGCGCGCCGGGGAGTCACGCAGCAGCAGCCAGCACAGCACGGCACTGACGGCCACGATCGCGGCAATAATGATGTGGGTGGCCATGTACCCGGTGGCCGCGACCAACCGCGGGGTGAAGAACGCGGAAACGGCCGTGCCCACCATGCCCGCGCCGAACACGCCGGTGGCAAAACCCTTGCGGTTGGACTCGTACCAGGCGGAGCAGAACGGAATACCGATTGCGAACACGGTGCCCGCAATGCCCAGGAAGAACGCGACGGCGACCAGCAGCGGGAAGTTGTTGAGTTGGCCCACCAAGCCCGTGAGCAACACCAGCGGCGCGGTGATGCCCAGGATCACGGTGAACATGACCCGCCCACCGTATTTGTCGGTGAGCGCGCCCACCGGAACTCGGGCAATGGAACCCACGAAAATGGGCATGGCCACCAGGATGGCGGTCTGGCCGGGGGTCAGTGACATTTCCCCGGCGTAACGCTTGGACAGCGGACCCACAATGGTCCACGCCCAGAAACCCACGGTGGACGCCAGGGTGGCCAGGATGAGGTTCCTGAGTTGACCCTGTTTCAAGTTCGGTGCCGCTGAGGCGGCTTCAACGGAGGACATGACGCTCCTTCTGGGAGGTGGTGGGCCTGAGTCGGGAGGCGCTCCGGTGGGAACGCCTCCCGGTCCGAGGGGTGCTTACTTGACGCTCGTGGAACCGGAACGCTCACGAGGCGGCCGGGTGCGGCGTCGTCCGCTGTCCCGGTCGTGGGTGCCAATGGGTTCCCACCCGCGGCGCACCGGGGCGGAGCCGGCGCGGGGGCTGGAACCGCGCGTGCGGTAAACGATGTACGGGCGGAACAGGTAATGCAGCGGTGCGGTGAAGGCGTGCACCAGTCGGGTGAACGGCCAAATCGCGAACAACGCCATGCCCCACAGCACGTGGACGTGGAACGAGGTGGACGCCGCTGCCATGGCTCCGACGTCCGGCTGCAGGATCCACAGCGAACGGAACCACGGGGACACGGTTTCCCTGTAGTCCACGGTGTTCGGGTCGAACACGGCCAGCACGGTGGTGGCCAGGCCGGCCAGGATTGCGCCCAACAGCATGACGTACATGAACTTGTCGTTGCCGGTGGTGGCCATGAAGACGGGGCCGGTGCGGCGGCGCCGAACGATCAACATCACGATGCCCACCAGGGTGCCCACACCGGCCACGGTGCCGATGGACAGCGCCAGGAAGTGGTACGCGTGCTGGGACAAGCCCACGGCCTCGGTCCATGACTTGGGAATCACCAGGCCCATGATGTGCCCCGCGAGCACCGCCAGGATGCCGAAGTGGAACAGCGGGGAGGCAATCCGCAGCAGCCTGGATTCATAAAGCTGGGACGAGCGGGTGGTCCACCCGAACTGGTCGTACTTGTAACGCCAGATCAGCCCACCGACGAGAACGGCCATCACCACGTACGGCAATACTCCCCACAGCAGGGTGTCGAGAATGTTCACTGGTTTCCTCCGGTCATGGGCAGGAGACGGGGGTCGTAGGCGTCCAGGCCCACGGATTCGGTGGGCGGACCGTAACCGGCCATGCGCGCCACGGCGGATTCGTCTGCCGGGGACGGTCCCGGCAGCGTGGAGCACACCAGTTCCACCACGCACGCGTGGGGCAGGTTGTCGCGCACCAGCGCGAGCCGCAACAGCTCCAGTGACGGCCGGTACCGCTGCAACAGGTCGAACCCGTCCTCCGGCGAGACGCGGGCGGCGAATTCGAGCACCACGGGCAGGTGGTCCGGCAGTTCCTCGTCCCCGAACACACACCCGTGGGCGCGGTACACCTGCTTGAACGCGGAGAGCGCTTCGCCGCGGCGGCGCGTGTCACCGTCCGTCCAGTACGTCAGGTGCAGGCTGTGGCGGCGCGAAAGATCGTATTCCTGGACGTAGTCGCCCTGGATTTCCCGCAGGTCACCCTCGCGCAGCCAGCGGGTCAGGGGTTCGACGGCGCTCGGGGCCACCCCGACCTCGGTCAGGGCGTCCTCGAGCACGGGCAGCTCGTCGATCAGCTCCCGGTCCGGATAGCCCAGAAGCACCGCCGCAGCCTGGCGGATGACCGCCGAGCGTTGCGGATGACGGTCCCGGTACTCGGGAACATCCACGGTGCCTTTGGTGGCCTTACCCAGCAGGGTGGAGAGCAGCCCCATCATCGACCCCCACTGGCACCGGCGGTGCCCTGATCAGGACGAGAACCCGAGTTCTCCGCGGTGGTCGACATACTTGCCGCGTCCTCCTGATTCCGGGCGGGGAACAACCCGTCCGGGCTGCCGTTGCCGTCCCAGTTGAGCAGGTTCACGCGACCGGCCAGTTGCTCGTTACCCGTGGGGTCATCCCCCATTTGACGCGAGCGCAGCGCCTGGAAGTTCTCCACGGCCACCGGCATCGGACGGCCCGAGGCCTCACCGAACACACCGGTCTGACCCATGCCGGGTCCGCCGTCCACATCCAGCGAACAGCCGATCTCTTCCAGGTTGTGGGCGTCCTCCACGTGGGCCGCGGGAATTACGTAGCGCTCGTCGTACTTGGCAATCGCCATGAGACGGTACATCTGCTGGATTTCAGAACCGGTCATGCCCACGGCCTCCGCAATGGACTCGTCAGGTTCGTCACCCAGGGTGATGTTGCGCATGTAGGCGCGCATCGCGGCTAGCTTGCGCAGCACATTGGTCACGAGCTCTGTGTCACCGGCGGTGAACAGCTCGGCGAGGTACTCCACCGGGATGCGCAGACTCTCGATGGCACCGAACAAGTTCTCCGGGTCCTCGCCGTCGTGGCCCTGTTCCTTGAGCAGATCCACGATGGGAGACAGCGGCGGCACGTACCAGACCATGGGCATGGTGCGGTACTCGGGGTGCAGCGGCAGCGCCACGCGCAGTGTCTTGGCCAGCGCGTACACCGGTGACTTGCGAGCGGCGTCGAGCCAGTCCTCCGGGATGCCCTCCTGACGAGCGGCGGCAACGACCTCGGGGTCGTTGGGATCGAGCATGAGGTCCAACTGGGCCTCGTACAGATCCTGCTCGTTGGGGGTCGCGGCGGCCTGGGTGACCTTATCGGCGTCGTACAGGAAGATGCCGATGTAACGCATGCGGCCCACGCACGTCTCCGCGCACACGGTGGGGATACCCACTTCGATACGGGGGTAGCAGAACGTGCATTTCTCGGCTTTGCCGGACTTGTGGTTGTAGTAGATCTTCTTGTACGGGCAGCCCGTCACGCACTGACGCCAGCCGCGGCACTGGTCCTGGTCCACCAGCACAATGCCGTCCTCGGCGCGCTTGTAAATGGCGCCGGATGGGCAGGCCGCCATGCAGGACGGGTTCAAGCAGTGCTCGCACAACCGCGGCAGGTAGAACATGAAGGTCTGTTCGAACTCGAACTTGATCCGGTCGTTGGCTTCCTTGTGAAGCTTCTGGATGATCGGATCCAGGTGACCCATTTCCGTGGCGCCGCCGAGATCGTCGTCCCAGTTGGCCGACCACTCGACCTTGGTGTCCTCGCCCGTGATCAAGGACTTGGGCCGGGCCACCGGGAAGTCGTCACCGGCCGGGGCGCTGACCAGATTCTCGTAGTCGTAGGTCCAGGGCTCGTAGTAGTCCTTCAACTCCGGCTGCACCGGAGAAGCGAACAATTGGGCGAGCTTCTTGAGCTTGCCACCGGACTTCAACTTGAGGTTGCCCCGCTTGTTGAGTTCCCAACCACCCTTCCAGGTTTCCTGGTCCTCATAACGGCGCGGATATCCCTGACCCGGACGGGTCTCCACGTTGTTGAACCACACGTACTCGGTACCGGCACGGTTGGTCCATGCTTGTTTACACGTCACCGAACAGGTGTGACACCCGATGCACTTGTCGAGAGTCATCACCATGGCGACCTGAGCCATGACACGCATCAGTACTGAACCTCCTGCGAGCGTTTGCGGACAACGGACACGATGTCTCGCTGATTTCCGGTGGGGCCCATGTAGTTGAAGGCCCAGGACAGATGGGCGTAGCCGCCGATCATGTGGGTGGGTTTCACCAGGATGCGCGTGACGGAGTTGTGGATACCGCCGCGTTTGCCCGTGATCTCGGACTTGGGAACGTCAATGGTGCGCTCCTGGGCGTGGTGTACGTACACCACGCCCTCGGGCATGCGGTGGGAGACCACCGCGCGTCCGACGAATACACCGTTGGTGTTCACGCACTCGACCCAGTCGTTGTCGGAGACCTCGATGGCCGTGGCGTCCTGGGGGGACATCCACACCGAGGTGCCACCGCGGGACAGCGACAACATGAACAAGTTGTCCTGGTACTCCGAGTGGATCGACCACTTGTTGTGCGGGGTCAGGTAGCGCACCGCAATGGACAGCTCACCCTTGTCGCCGAGCTTGGGTTCACCGAACAAGCGGTGCATGTCCAGCGGCGGACGGTAGGTGGGCAACATTTCGCCCATGTCCTTGAGCCAATCGTGGTCCAGGAAGAAGTGCATGCGCCCGCTCAGCGTGTGGAACGGTTTGAGCCGTTCGATGTTCACCGTGAACGGTGCGTAGCGGCGGCCGCCGGTCTCCGACCCCGACCACTCCGGTGAGGTGATCACCGGAACCGGTGCCTGCTGGGTGTCCTTGAACGTGATGCGCTTTTCCTCCGAGCCGCGCGCCAGATCCGACAGTTCCTTACCCACACGCTTCTCAAGCGTCTCGAAGCCCTGCGTGGCCAGCTCACCGTTGGTCGTACCGGAGAGCATCAGGATGGCCTCCGCCATGCGCTGATCGGTGTCCAGCGCGGGGCGACCCTCGGCGGCACCGGAATCGAAGACCCCGTGCAAGCGACCCAACTGGTCCACCTGGTGCTTGACGTCGAACGTCACGTTCTTGGTGGTCAGCCCCAGTTCGTCCGCCAGGGGCCCGAGCGCCACGAACTTGTCGCCGATGGCCGTATAGTCCCGTTCCACGATCTTCAGGTTGGGCAGGTTCTTGCCCGGAATCGCGGGAAGGTCCGTACCCTTCCACTCCGGTGCGTGACCGCCCGGCTGGGCGATTTCTCCCGGGGTGTCGTGGGTGAGCGCGGTGGCCACCACGTCCTTGCGCACGCCCAGGTGATCGCGGGACTGCCGTGCGACCTCGTCGGCCAACAACTGAAACAGTTTCCAGTCGGTCTTGGCCTCCCACGGCGGGGCGATCGCCGGGGTGAATGCATGCACGAACGGATGCATGTCCGTGGACGAGAGGTCGTACTTCTCGTACCAGGTGGCCGCGGGGAAGACCACATCGGAGAGCAGCGTGGACGAGGTCATGCGGAAGTCCGCCGAGATCAGCAGGTCCAGCTTTCCTTCCGGTGCTTTCTCGTGCCAGCGCACATCACGTGGTTTGGCGGAGCGGTGGTCCTCGCCCTGCACACTGTTGTGGGTGCCCAGCAAGTGTTTGAGGAAGTACTCCTCGCCCTTGGCCGAGGACCCGAACAAATTGGAGCGCCACAGCACCAGCGTGCGCGGCCAGTTCTCGGGAGCGTCCGGGTCCTCCACCGCAAAGTTGAGATCGCCGTTCTTGAGCTTGCTCGCGATCCACTCGGGTTCACTGCCGGCCTCTCCGCGTTCGACGGCGCTCACCGCGGCGTCCGCCACGTCCAATGAGTTCTCGTGGAACTGCGGGTAGAAAGGCATCCAGCCCAGACGAGTCGATTGCGCCACGACGTCCGCGGTGTGCATGCCCTTGAGGTGGCCGTCAGCGAGCGGGGACTGCAGCGAATCCGAGGAGTACCCGTCGGAACGGAATTGGTCGGTGTGCATGTACCAGAACGCAGTGCCGATCATGAAGCGCGGCGGACGCACCCAGTCGCTGCCGGAGGCCATGGTGGCCCACCCCGTGATGGGGCGTGCTTTCTCCTGGCCCACGTAGTGCGCCCAGCCGCCGCCGTTGCGGCCCTGACAACCGCACAGCATGAGCATGGCCAGGATGGCACGGTAGGTGGCATCACCGTGGTACCACTGACAGATACCGGCGCCCAGGATGATCATGGACCGGCCCTCGGACTTCTCGGCATTGGCGGAGAATTCCCGGGCGGTGCGTATCACGGCCTCCGCGGGAACGGAGGTGACTTCTTCCTGCCACGCCGGGGTGTAGGGCGTGTCGACGTCGTCGTACCCGGTGGACCACTGCCCCGGCAGACCCTCGCGGCCCACACCGTACTGAGCGAGCATGATGTCGAAAACGGTGGTCACGGTCCGCCCGGCCACCTCGGTGACGGGCACACCGCGGTGGATCACCGAACCCACACCGGTGGGGTCGGTGAACGCCGGCAGCGCCAGCTCGCTCACCTCTCCCCGGTAGCCGGAGGCGTCCGCGATCGACAGCGCCGGCGTGACGCCCTGCAGATCGAGGTTCCATTTGCCCTCGTCGTGTTCGTTGTAGCGGAAGCCCATGGAACCGTTGGGAACCACCGGCCTGTTGGTGTCCCGATCCAGAAGCACGGTCTTGAACGCGGGATCGGCCTGCGAAGCGGCGTCGTCATCCCCGGCCTTGCCCAGGTCCTCGGCGGTGAGGAACTTGTCCGCGACCACCATGCCGTCCTCGCGGCGGGACAGCGAGACAAGGAACGGAAGGTCCGTGTACTGGGAGACGTAGTTCTCGAAGAACGGGACGCGGCGGTCCACAAAGTTTTCCTTGAGAATCACGTGCCCCATGCCCATGGCCAGCGCGGCGTCCGTGCCGGCCTGAGCGGGCAACCATTCGTCCGCGAACTTGGTGTTGTCCGCGTAATCCGGGCTGACCGAGACCACCTTGGTACCGCGGTAACGCACCTCGGCCAGCCAGTGGGCGTCGGGCGTGCGGGTCACGGGGATGTTGGAGCCCCACATCATCAGGTAGGTGGCATCCCACCAGTCACCGGATTCGGGCACGTCCGTCTGGTCGCCGAACACCTGCGGCGATGCCACCGGAAGGTCCGCGTACCAGTCGTAGAAACTGTTCATGACCCCACCGATGAGGTTGATGAACCGGGCTCCGGCTGCGTGCGAGACCATGGACATCGCCGGGATGGGCGAGAACCCGATGCAGCGGTCCGGGCCGTAGGCCTTGATGGTGTGCACGTGGGCGGCCGCCGACATCTCCACGGCTTCCTGCCAGCTGGAGCGCACCAGCCCACCCTTACCGCGGGCCTTCTGGAACGTCTCACGCTTGACCGGGTCATTGACGATGGACTCCCACGCCAGCACCGGATCCGAGTGGATCTGCTTGGCTTCGCGGTACATCTCCAACAACACGCCCCGGACGTACGGGTAGCGCACCCGGGTGGGTGAATAGGTGTACCAGGAGAACGCGGCACCGCGGGGGCAGCCGCGCGGTTCGTACTCGGGCCGATCCGGGCCCACCGACGGGTAGTCCGTCTCCTGGGCTTCCCACGTGATGATGCCGTCCTTGACGTACACCTTCCACGAGCAGGATCCTGTGCAGTTCACGCCGTGGGTGGAGCGGACCACTTTGTCGTGGCTCCAACGGTTGCGGTAGAAGGCGTCGCCGGCGCGGCCGCCCTCCCGGAACACGGCGCGACCGTCCTCCGTCTCGTCCCAGCGGGAGAAGAATTTCCCGAGTTTCAACAACGCATTCGATGCCGGGCCGTCGACCCCGGCGGGGGTTTCGGTGGTAGCCATGGAGTCACTGTACCCCTAATTCACATTCAAAATGCCGATTTGGGTCACCGGCCACCCGAAATTTATCATTCCCGCGCTGACCTGGGAATATAGTCATATACTCGTGCGCTAATCGATCGTTTGGTCGGCCCGGGGTTCGTGACCTGGGGTGGCGCGCCATTTCATTCGGCCGTACTGCAGAGTAGGGGGCCTTACCGTGCAGTAAGGCCTCATCAGATGGCGCTCCGTCGGGTTCCACCACCGGTTCGGAGACACGCCGTGCCACCCCTAGACTGGTGCCTCATGAAGTCCATGATTGCGCCGATCCTGCTGGTTGCCACCGCCCTGCTTCAGTCCATGGGCTTGTTCCCCTATCACGGTGACGGCATCACGCTGGCGGGGCAGTTGCTGTTCCCCATCCTGTTCGCGCTCCTGGCCATGTACCTCTCCACCAAGGGCACACCGGGCGCGTTCGCCACGGTGCACCTGGTGATTTTGATGGCCGCGGCCATCCTGCTGATCCTGTCCCTGGTGGGCATGAACCTGACCATCCCCCAGCTCTACCCGACCATGATCCTGTACTACATCGCCTTCGTCCTGGCGGCAGTGGAGTGCGGCCTGCGGATCGCGGGGATGCCCAAGAAGCGCCGGCCCAAGGACCGTGAGGAACTCAGCGATTCGGGAACCACGGTCTAGGCGTTGCGCTTCGACAGCGTGATCGTTGCCGGGGGGCGCTCCTCTCGGTTGGGAGGCACTCCCAAGGCCGCACTGCGCAGGGGTACGGAAAGTCTGGTCGAGATCACGGTGCGTGCCGTGGGCGCGGCCGGCAGCGCCGTCGTGGTGGGCCCCGATGACCTGAACGTGCCGGCAGGCACCCTGCGGACCCGCGAGGACCCCCCGTTCTCGGGGCCTGCGGCGGCCATTGCGGCGGGCCTCGATCTGCTGGGGCGGCAACCATCCCGCGCGGCATGGACCGCCGTCCTGGCCTGCGACATGCCGGACGTCTCCGGGGCCGTCCACGCGCTCGCCGACGCCGCTCGGGGCCTTCCGGAGGACGCCGACGGGGTGATCGCCACGGCCACCGACGGGCACCGCGAGAACCTGGCGGTCCTGATCCGCACCGAACCGCTCACCGCGGTTTTCTCCCAACACCCCGCACGTGACCGGTCCGTGCGGTCGTTCTGGAAACATCTGCGCTTGTTCGAGGTACGCGCCCCGGAGGGCAGCACGCAAGACGTGGATACATGGGAAGATGTGTCCAGGTTCGATCTGCACTGAATCCACACGTCAAGGAGATGGCATGCCCGGACTTCCCGCCCCGCACGAGCACTTCAACCAGGACGACGACCACACGCCCCCGCAGACCGAGGGGCTGGAGCCCACGCACCGCTGGGCCACCTGGGACGAGGCTCGAGAGATCGCCCACCGGATTCCCGATGCGCTTCCCAGCAGATTGCTGCCCCTAACGGAATCCCTGGGTGAGACGCTTGCCGAACCCATCACCGCCATCATGCCGGTGCCGCATTACGCCTCCGCCGCTATTGACGGGTGGGCCGTGGCGGGTGAGGGTCCGTGGCGGATCCGCACCCCTCAGCCGGCGGAAACCGACGAGCGGCTCCTGCTGACCCTTCCGCCGGATGAGCGCATCCTGCCCGTGGTGGAACTGCGCCCCGGCGAGGCCACGCAGGTGAGCGTGGGGTCGGCCGTGCCCGTGTACACCAAGGCCGTGCTGTCCAACCACCGCGGCCACGTGGTTCCCGCGCAGGCACCGGTGGAACACATGGAGGAATACGTCCCGCAGGAGGGTGACACCCTGGAGGACGCCACACCCGCGGCGTCACTGATCAAGAACCAGGACGTTCGCGCTCTGGGCCAGGAAATTTCCGAAGGTGACGTGCTGTTGCGTACGGGCTGTCACCTCAATCCCGCGCACATCGGGCTGGCCGCCAGCGCCGGGCACGACATGCTCCCGGTGCTGCGCCGCCCGCGCGTGACCGTGCTGTTGGGCTTCACGCACGTCGTGGAGGACGGTATTCCCGGCCCGGGCGAGGTCCGCGACGTTCTGGGGCCACAGATTCCCGCGATCCTGCATCAGCTGGGTGCCAATGTGGACCAGGTGCGCCGTGTGCCGGACGGCGCCCAGGGGGTTCTCACGGCTCTCACCGAGGCGCCTTCCGGCGCGGGATCGTTGCTGGATGCCCGAGCGGAGATCGTGGTGACCACCGGCGGCACCGGTCATGGCGAGGACGATCATGTGCGTGCGGCCCTCACCGAGTTGGACGCCCACCTGATCATTGACGGCCTGGCCCAGGAACCCGCCCACGGCGTGATTGTCGCCCAGCTCCCGGATGACGGCCCCCTTGTGCTGGCACTACCCGGTAGCCCGTTGTCGGCCGTCACGGGCTTGTTGACCGTGGGTCACGCCCTGATCGCCGGCGCCACGGGTGAGCCACTACCCGAGGTTCGTTCTGCCACCTCCGGTGCCACCATGGAAAAAACGGGCCGAGTTCTCGTGATTCCCGCGTACTTCCAAGAGGGTCGCGTGCTGCCCGAGCCCGCAGTGGGTCCCGCCATGCTGTCCGGCATGGCCCACGCGGACGTTCTCATGGTGGTCCCCGCCGAGGGCCTGCGGCCCGGTCAGGACGTCAAGGTACTGGGGCTCCCCTGGCGCCGATAACCACGCCTTAATCGCCCACGGCGCCCCTCCGATCCGGAGGGGCGCCGTGGTGCTTTGAGGGTGTGGGGTCGGCCGAGATGCCCGCGTCGATCGACAGGGTGCTCCGGTTCGAATGATCGGTCCGACCGGTCAGGCGGCCGTGACGAAGAAGGTGATGGCCCCGATAATGAACACGCTCGAGGCCAGCAGCGCGCAGGACAACTCAATGATGATGCCGAGGCCGGCGGCCTTGAGGGCCACCCACGAGGTGTCCAGAGCGGTCCGGAAATTGCGGTTGCGCACCGTTTCGGATGCCAGCAGCCCCACGATGAAACCGATCACCAGGCCCACCACGGGAATCACGAACATGCCGATCACGGCACCTATCACGCCGAACAGGAGCGTGCGGTTGGGGATCGCGCGGCGTTTGAGCCGGGACCCCGTGAGAACCAGGCTCGCGGACATGCCCGCGAGCAGCAGCGTGGCCCCCAGGGCGAGGACCACCCAGCCCTCCACGGATTGCAGGACCACCGCCCAAATGATGAGACCGATCAATGCGGTGATGGAACCCGGCAGCACCGGGATGATGATGCCCAGGCACCCAATGATGATGAGTACCGAGGTCACGATGGTGGCGATAATCTCCGGGGTCACCGTCACATCGTACGGCCCCGGCGGGCGAACTATACTTGCATTTAAATGGCCAATTTCTGTGGATCGGATGGACGGTGCCCACTCTCACCAAACCCCAGGACCCTGCTCCCGCCCGGAAGAAGCACGGGAGATCATGGCACCGCACCGCGGGCAAGCCCGTGCGCTGGTGGATGATCGCGTTGCTCCTGGTGATCGGTTTTCACCGGTGGATTCCCGATACGCGGTGGCTGATGGTGCACATGGTCACCCTGGGGTTGATCACCACCTCGATCATGGTGTGGTCCCAACACTTCACCGAGGCGCTGCTGCACCACCGCCTGGCCGATGGCGAGCGGCCGCGCCAGATAGTGCGGATCTACGGTGTCACGGCCGGCACCGTTGTGCTGATGGTGGGCATGCTGGCGGACTGGTGGTGGCTCACCCTGGTGTCCGCAACGGTCATTGGCGGGTTACTCACGTGGCATGGAGTGTCGCTCCTGGGCCAGGTGCGCGTAGCCCTACCCGCCCGGTTCGGCATGACCGTGCGGTGGTACGCCGTGGCAGCGTTCTTCCTGCCGGTGGGTGCGATCTTCGGGGCGATCCTCGCGTTGGAGCCGGCCGATCCTTGGCACTCGCGGTTCCTCCTGGCCCACCAGACCCTCAACGTTCTGGGTTTCGTGGGTCTCACGGTGTCCGCGACCCTGCTGACCCTGTGGCCCACCATGGTGCGCACACGCATGGAGGACACGGCCACCACCCTGTCCCGCGTGGCATTACCCGCCATGGCCGCGGGCAGCCTGGTGGCGGCAGGTGGCTCAGTGGGCGGCTGGGTTCCCGTGGTGGTCTCGGGGCTGTTCAGCTACGCCGTGGGGGTGGCTCTGATCGGGTGGATCATGCTCCGCACGGGCATGCGGAAACTGCCCGAGGGCTACATGGGCTGGTCCGTGGCCTCCGGAATCGCGTGGTTGTTCATCACCGTGGTGCTGGCGCTGATTCTGGTGGCGGCCCGGGGACTGCACGCCAGTGTGATGGGTGCCCTGACCATCCCGTTCGTGGCCGGTTTCCTGCTACAGACCCTGCTCGGTGCCATGAGCTACATCCTTCCGTCGACCATGGGCGGTGGCCCCACCACGGTGCGCGCCTCCCTGGCCGCCATCAACCGCGGTGGGATCTACCGGGTCACGGTGTTGAACCTGTGCATTGCGCTGTTCGCCCTGCCCTCGGGCATGTTGCCCTCGTGGGTGCGCGCCCTGGTCTCGATCGTGGGCGCGGTGGCTTTCGCCGCGTTCCTTCCCCTGATGATTTCCTCCGCCAAGATTTCCGTTGCCGGACGACGTCGCCTCATGGCCCAGCGCGCGGGCGGCGGCCAGCCACCCGCACCGGCCAATGCCGACGCCGACGACGCCGACGCCGCCGCCGCGGAGCCCAAACACCAGACCCATGCACTGCGGCAGCTCGTGGCCGGGGTGCTCACCGTAGTCCTGGCCGTGGGTGCGGGAATTGCCGTGGCACCGCAGTCGGCGGGGCTCGGGCTGAGCGGTAGCGCGGAGAACGCCGTGCAGGCCACCGGCAACACCACCGAGGTCACGATGCATGCCCATCAGGACATGCGGTTCGACCCGGCAGAAATCCAGGTTCCCGTGGGTGACCGCCTGGTCATCACACTGGTCAACGACGATCCGGCCAATGTGCACGACCTGGTCTTTGCCAACGGCGCCACGTCCGGCCGCGTGAACCCCGGAGAAACAGCGGAAGTGGACGCGGGCATCATCACCGAAGCACTCGAGGGGTGGTGTTCCGTGATCGGCCACCGATCCATGGGCATGACCGTCGCTGTGATTCCGGTGGACAGCCACGGCAACCCCGTGGGTTCGGTGGGACACGAGAACCACGGTGCGGGAGCGGCGTCGTCGGCGGATGACCTGCAAGACCCGGCGGCGGAAGTGGATTTCAACGCGGCGCCCGGGGAAGCCTTCACGGTGCGGGATCCCGCGTTGGGCCCGGCTCCGAACGAAACCGTCCACGAGCTCGCGCTGGACGTCCAGGAAGTGGCCCGTGAGGTGGCACCCGGGGTGACCATGGACGCGTGGACCTTCAACGGTGACTACACGGGACCCACGCTGCGCGGCGCGGTGGGTGATGTGTTCGAGGTGACGCTGACCAACAGCGGGAGCATGGGCCACTCGGTGGATTTCCACGCCGGGGACGTCTCCCCGGATCAAACCATGCGGACCATTGCACCGGGGGAATCGCTCGTGTATCGCTTCGAGGCGGTGCGTTCGGGGATCTGGCTGTACCATTGCGCCACCGCTCCCATGAGCACACATGTCGCGGCAGGAATGTTCGGCGCGGTGATCATCGACCCGCCCGACCTGCCCCGGGTGGATCGCGAGTACTTGCTCGTGCAGAACGAGACGTACCTGACGGTCCCCTCCGCTGATCAGCCCGACCTGCCGGAGGGCGTGGACGCCGTGGTGGATCCGGTGGGCATCGCTGCCGGAACGCCGTCGCTGACCATGTTCAACGGTCACGCAACGCAGTACATGCATGAGAAACTGCTCGCCCGACCGAACGAACGCGTGCGAATCTGGGTGCTCGCGGCCGGGCCGTCCAAGGGCACGAGTTTCCACGTGGTGGGCGGCCAGTTCGACACCGTCTACAAGGAGGGCGCGTATTTGCTCTCCCCCTCCAGCCCCGAAAACCCAGGTGGCACCGGTGGCGCCCAGGCATTGGACCTGGCCCCGGCTCAGGGTGGATTTGTGGAGATGTCGTTCCCGGAAGCCGGTACGTACACGTTCGTGAACCACTCCTTCGCGGAGGCCGAACGCGGTGCGCGGGGTCAGATCGAGGTGGCGCAGTAGCGGTGGCGGCCGGGCATGGCAAAACCCGGGTCGGCGCACTCGCCGACCCGGGTTTTCCGCCCCCGGACTACTCGGTCAGCGCACTCCGCATGGTGCGCAGCGCAACGGAGAGAGCGGCGAGTTCGGCTCCGGCATCCCCGCCGGCGGGCATTCCCTCGATCTCTCCCAGAACATCACGCAGCCGCGCCAACCGGTCCTGGTTCTCGCGCTCCCACGAGGTGACCTTCTCCTCGGCGTTCTCGCCGGGAGATTCCAGCGCTTGCGCCGCGAGGGCCACCAGGGTCGAGTACAGGTCCTCTCGCATCGAGATCCTCGCCATGTTCTCCCACCGGGTGGTCTGCGGAAGCTTGGTGATGCGGTCCAGCAGGTTTTCCAACCCGTAACGGTCGAACAACTCGAAGTAGACCTTGGCGATGGTTTCCACGGTGACGTGCTCACCACCCGCATCCGCCGACGTCGTGTGCTCGCCGGCGCGTTCGCCCGCCACTTGCACGCCGCCGGCCTGAGCCAGCCGAGCCACGTCCAACAGGGCGAAGGCGTCGAGGAGTTCCGCCCATTCGACCGCCAGCTTCTTGGGCACACCCTGGCGTTCGGCCAGCTCGGTCTCCGCGCTGACGCGCTCCTGGGACTGGGCGGCCATGAGCTGCTGCTCACCGAAACGCAGCTGCACGGTGGGCTTGTAGGCGCTCACGAGTTCCTGGATGGTGGCCTCGGAATCGCTGCGGTTGAGGAACCACCGCACCACCCGATCCAGCAGCCGCCGCATGCGCAGGGTCAGCTTGTTCCACATCTCCAGTGGAACATCCGTGCCGAGTTCTGCGTGGCGGGCCACGTAGGGATCCAGGTCGAAGATCTCCACGGCTGCCGTGAACACCGCCGCCAGATCGGCCAGCTCCGCCCCCGAGTCATCCATGACCCGGTACGCGAAGGCGATCCCGCCGTAGTTGATGAGCTTGTTCGCCACCATGGTTCCGATGATCTGCTTGCGCAGCGGGTGGGTCTGAATGTCCTTGCCGAACTTCTCCCGAATCTGCAGGGGGAAGTAGTTCTCGAGCGTGGCGTCGAACCACGGATCATCCGCCAGGTCACTGTCGGTCAACGCACCGGTGAGCTGGATCTTGGTGTAAGCGGTCAGCACGGAAAGCTCCGGTCCGGTGAGGGAACCGCCCTCCTCCGCGCGTTCCCGCAACTGTTCGTCGGTGGGCAGGAATTCGAGCTCGCGATCCAGGTCGACCGTTTCTTCGAGCCAGTGCATCAGTCGGATGAACGTTTCCGCGAACTCCGGTCCGCGAGCGCGCTCGGTGGTCAGCAAGACATTTTGCGCCACGTTGGTGCGCAGCACCAGGTCCGCGACCTCGTCGGTCATGGACTCGATGAAGTCAGCGCGTTCGTCCCGGTCCAGCTTGCCGGCCTCGACCATGCGGTCGACCAGGATCTTGATGTTCACCTCACGGTCGGAGGATTCCACGCCACCGGAGTTGTCGATCGCGTCCGTATTGACCAGGATTCCGCTGCGTGCGGCCTCGATGCGGCCCAGCTGCGTGGCGCCCAGGTTGCCGCCCTCGCCGATCACCCTGACGCGCAGATCCTCGCCATTGACGCGGATGGGATCGTTCGCCTTGTCACCCACCTCTTGGTTGGTTTCCAGTGAAGACTTCACGTACGTGCCGATGCCGCCGTTGTACAGCAGATCTGCCGGGGCCAGCAGGACGGCGCGCACCAGTTCCTGCGGAGCCATGGACTCCACACTTTCCTCGAGCCCGAGTGCCTCGCGAACCTGCGGGCTGATCGGAACGGACTTCTCCTGGCGCGAATACACACCGCCGCCCTCGGAGAGCACGGACTTGTCGAAGTCCTGCCACGAGGTACGTCCCGCGTTGAAGAGCCGCTCACGTTCCTTGTACGACGCCGCCGTGTCCGGGTTCGGATCCAGGAAAACGTCCCGGTGATCGAACGCGGCAATCAGCTTGATGTGCTCGGACAGCAACATGCCGTTGCCAAAGACGTCTCCGGACATGTCGCCCACGCCCACCACGGTGAAGGCCTCGGACTGGGTGTCCACGCCGAGTTCGAAGAAGTGTCGTTTGACCGACTCCCATGCGCCCCGGGCGGTGATACCCATGGCCTTGTGGTCGTAGCCGACCGAACCACCGGACGCGAACGCGTCTCCCAGCCAGAAGTTGCGCTCGAGCGAAATGGCGTTTGCGGTGTCCGAGAACGCCGCGGTTCCCTTGTCGGCCGCGACCACCAAATAGGAGTCGTCATCATCGTGACGCACCACCTGGTCCGGGTGCAGCACGGTGTCACCCTCGGGTGTTCCCGGTGCCTCAGCGGCGTCCTTGGAGCCGTCGTCGGAGACTTCGGCGTTGGGTCCCGCATCGGAATCGTGAGTGATGTTGTCGGTGAGGTCCAAAAGCGATGCAATGAACAGCTTGTAGGCCTCACGGCCTTCCTCCATCCACCCTTCGCGATCCTGTTGGGGGTCCGGAAGCTGCTTGGGGAAGAACCCGCCCTTGGCGCCGTCCGGGACAATCACGGCGTTCTTGACCATTTGGGCCTTGACCAGGCCGAGCACCTCGGTGCGGAAGTCCTCCCGGCGGTCGGACCAGCGCAGCCCACCGCGGGCCACGTGCCCGAAACGCAGGTGCGTTCCCTCCACACGCGGGGACCACACCCAGATCTCGAACTTGGGCCGCGGATAGGGCGCCACGTTGATGGCCTGAGGGTCCATCTTGAACGCCATGGTGGGGCGTTGCTTGTACACATTGGTGCGCAACGTTGCGCCGACAATGTTGCTCAGCGCGCGGAAAAGCCGATCCGCGTCCAATGACGGCACGTCATCCAGGACCTTGTCGAGGCGTCCACGCGCGGCCTCGCACGCCTGCGATCGCTCGGATCGGCCCTCATCCGTGTCCTTGAAACGAGCCGGGTCAAAACGGGCGGAGAAGTACGCAACCAGCTCCCGCGTGGCCTGCGTGTAGTCCAGGAGGGTGTCGGCAATGTACTCGAAAGAGTTGGCGTACCCCAACTGCAGCAGGTAACGCACATAGGCTCGTAGCACGGCAACGGCGCGCCAACTCATGCGTTCCACGAGCACCAGACGGTCCAAGGAATCGGATTCCGAACCTCCGGAGAGGACCGCGCACAGGGTGTCCTCAATGAGGTCCTCGGTCTTGGCATCGTTCGGGCCGTGAGTGTCCACGCCCTCGGGCAGTTCCACGCCAAAGTCGTACAGCTGGAACTCGCGCCCGTCCGCGGGGGTCACGGTGTAGGGTCTCTGATCCAACACGCGCAGACCCATGTTCTGCAGCAACGGCAGCAGTTCCGTGAGCGAGAGCCGCTGCGTGAGGTAAATGTTCAGGCGCACCTGACCGTTGTGCTCGGCCACCCGCACCTCGGCAGGGAGGTTCGGGTCCCGGCCCCACAGCTCCTCGCAACGCTGCAGGTCCTGGACGGCTTCTTCGATTTCGTAGTCCTCGCGGTAGGCCCCCGGGAAGGCGTGGGTCCACAGCGGGGTCAAGCGAGCGGCGTCGGCGGGGTCGAAGCCCAACCGAATGGCGCGCGCCAGGGTGTCGGGCCACGAGCGGACGGCTGCGCGCAGCCGATGCTCAAGATTCAACTGATCGAATTCGCGTACTTCTCCCGTGTACGGCAACCGGATGCGGAAGAACAGTCGCGCCAGGGAAGACGAGGTCAGCCGGACCTCGAAATCAATGGCCTCGGCCTGGAAGACATCTTGAAGCTGTTCCTCGATGCGTTCGCGCACGGAGGTGTTGTAACGGTCGCGGGGGAGGAAGACCACCGCGGACATGAAACGACCGAACGTGTCCTGGCGGAGGAACAAACGGGTTTGACGGCGCTCGTTCAAACCCAGCACACCGCTGGCAGTGTCATGGAGCTCGTCCGCCGTCATGTGGAACAACTCGTCACGCGGGTAATCCTCAATGATCCCCAGCAGATCTCGCGCGGAGTGGCTGTCCGGCAAGAAACCAAAGCGCTCCACCACCGACTGCACCTTGTCACGCACCAACGGGGTCTGGTGGGCGGGCACGGAATAGGCGCGGCGGGAGAACAACCCCAGGATCAGGTATTCACCGGTGACCGTGCCGTCCTGCGCGAAGATTCGGATGCCGATGTAATCCAGGTATTCGCGCCGGTGAATCGAGGACCGGCGATTGGCCTTGGTCACGAAAAGCACTTCACGGTCCCGTGCATGCAGACTTCCCAGACCGGTGAGCCTCTGCGTGTGTCCCTCGGTGCCTGTCTCTCGCAACAGTCCCAACCCGGTGTCCGGGCGGGACTGCAGGGCAGCTTCTTCTCCGTCAACGGTGAGGTCGTACCGTTTGATCCCCATGAACACGAAGTTGCCGGCCCGCAACCAGTCCAAGAACTCGGCGGCGGAGTCCACGTCCGGCAATTGGGAGCCGTCGTCGAACCGGATCTCATGCAGGCCGTTGAGGGAACGGGCGAGCTCGTCCGTCACGGCGAGCATCTTGTCCTGGTCCTCATCCACCCGGCGGACATCCGGAACCAGCCTCTCGCCCAGGTAGCTCCTCAGCTCTTCGCGGTCTGCCTCGCTCAAGGTGCGGTGCAGCACGATCCGGATCCACGATTCGATCCGGGATTCCGTGCGTCCGCCACTGCTGGATCGCGCGGTGACATTCTGGGTGGGGGGAATCAACGGGATGGCGGTCGTGTCCCCGGACGAGGCCGTCGAGATATTCGGAACCCGCGTCAACGATTCCAGCTCATGGGTCTCCGCATCACGAGTGGCCAGCAACAGCGGGTGGACCACCAATTCGGCGCCACCCCACTTGGCGGCGATCTCGGTGTTCAACGTGGACACCAAGAACGGCATGTCGTCGGTAACCACGTAGACAATGGTGTTGCCCTGGTCCTCGCGCACGTCAACGCACACCTCCCCCGTGGGGCGGGTCTCGCCTACCTCCCAGTGGGCCGTGGCCAGGGACGTGAGCCGATCCTCGGTGGCTGCAGCGACGTCCGCGTCTGGGACCGAACGGTAATACTCGTTGATCCACTGTTGGTCACCGCTCCACTCGGGGCGCTTCCACGTTTGTGGAATGACCTGGGTGTCGGTCGTGTCGGGAGGGGTCACGTCTGCATCACGCCTTTGCTCGCAGTCGATATGAAATGAACACACGGCAACCACGAACGCGAACACGTGCCTGCCGTCGCTGACGGCATGACTCGCGATCGGCCACGTTGCCGAGTCTGCTTCCACCCTAGGGCTCCCCGCCCGCCAGAGCCACTGCTGCGGTTGAGCGGGGAGTGAACGTCGCCCATCCACGGTGTCCGTCACATAAAATATTTAGGTTGACTGCCCAGCAAACGCGAGAGGCCGAGCTCATGGCGAATATCAAACCCGCAGGTGTAGTCGAACAGGCTGTGGACGCCGGCGAGGCCAAAGCGGCCACGTCCTCCGGGCAGTTGGTCCATCGGGGAGTGCTCGGTGGCGCGTTACTCGGATGCACCACGTCATTCGCCGTCCTCGCCGGGGTGGAGACCGACTCGCCCCTGGTGGGTGCCCTGTTGTTCCCGGCGGGAATCACCATTGTAATCCTCATGGGCATGGAGCTCGTGACCGGTGGTTTTGCCCTGGTGCCCATTGCCGCGATGGAGAAGCGCGCCACGTGGGCGGCCGTGCTGCGCTATTCGCTCATGGTGATCCTCGGCCACATGATTGGCGCCCTCGCGTTCGCGTTCCTCTTCAGTGTTGCCCTCAACGGATTCGGCACCACCGATCCGGGGCCGCTGGGCCAGCAGTTCGCGGCGACCGCGGAGGCCAAGACCCTCGAGTATCAGGCCATGGGAATTGCCGGGATCGGCACCGTTTTCGTCAAGGCCGTGCTGTGCAACTGGCTCGTGTGTTTGGGTGTCTTCATGGGTCTGACATCAAAGGACACCGTGGGGAAAATCGCCGCGATCTGGTTGCCCATCATGGTGTTCTACGGCCTGGGTTTCGAGCACGCCGTGGTCAACTTCTTCATGATTCCCATGGGCATGTTCATGGGCGCGGACGTGAGCATTGCCGACTGGTGGCTCTGGAACCAGATACCGGTGCTGCTGGGTAACTTTGTGGGCGGTTTCGTCTTTACGGGCTTGGCGCTCCTGCGGGCCTTCCGGCCCGAACCGAAGGAAGTTCCCGCCCATCACTGATCCGCGGCTTGGTATCTCCCGTGTTCAGCCGATGTCACGGAATAGCCACCCTTATTTCGCGGCACCACCCGGTGCCGACGCCGCGTCCCTCACCTGCTCCGCCGTCACGGTCACCACTTCCCCGTTCTCCAGGCTGCGAAGCTTCCGGTTCAGGATGTGGCCCGCGGTCAGGCGAATGAACGAGCCGTGGCTGACGATCATCACGTTCTGCCCGGGATAGTCGGCAATGATCTGCCGCAGCGACGCCACCCCGCGCGCCACCAGGTCCGCCGTGTGCTCACCGTGTTGTTCCATGAACGCGTGGCGATCTTCCTCGGTCATGTGACTGCAGTCGCGGCCCTCGATGTCGCCAAAGCTGCGTTCGATCACATCGTCATACGTGCGCGAAAGTTTCAGACCGACTTCTGCACCCATGAGTTCCGCCGTTTCTCGGGCGCGGGACAGCGGCGAAGAAACCAGCACGTCCCAGTGCTCCCCCGACGCCGCCAGCTCGCGGCCCACGTCACGGGCCTGTCGACGCCCCGTTTCGTTGAGGGGGATATCGGTGCGGCCCTGCAGCCGGCGAGCGAAGTTCCAGTCGGTCTGGCCGTGGCGGATCAGGGACAGCGAAGAATCAATCACGGCTCAACGCTACCCGTAGTCACCCGCTTGTCCTTTTCCACCCCCGCCACACGTGGGAAGGGCCCAGGACAAAGTGAGGTCCGGGGTCTCCGACCATCGGAGAGCCCCGGACCACTCAGGAGAACACCTGCTTACGCGCGGCGGTCATCCGTCTCGATGTCCACGCGCTCCTTGCGGAGGGTGTCCTCGATGACCTCGGTGCGCTCGGTGCGCTGAGCCACAAGACGGACCCGCTGGTACGGGACGCGCACGGTCTGGACCACGGCCTCCGTGCGGTACAGGATCAACTCGTCGTCGCCAACGGGCAGGTCGCGACCGTCCAGGAAAGCCTGGCGTTCTTCCTCGGAAATGGGGGTCCGCACCACGTCCGGCTCGTCATGGCCAACGGTCACTTCCTGACGGACGGGTTCTTCAACCACGTACTTGCGCAACCGGAGCGTGCCGGTCTCGCGCCGTTCCCGGTTGATCACCAGACGCTCTTCATGACGAACCACGGATGCGGCCCGGTCATCGCGCATTTCTTCACGCTGCGGATCACGCGGGTCCTGTCCGGGAACGCTGTTCTGTACTGCCATCCTGACCTCCTGAAAGAGTGTGTTCCCGAGATTATCAGCCGGGTTATGTTCCGGCCTACCGTGTAGCATTTGGAGCTACCCGGGTGGGTCCCGAAAGGATGAGCTGATGAGCTATTCGGATGATGGCAACGGATATTTCACGCGCGCCCTGGACGCCGAGGACCGGGGTGAGCTCTCGCAGGCCGAAACCGCGTACCGGCAGGCCATCGAGTTGTTCAAGGAGACCCGGCAGACCCAGCGTGAACTCGCCGCGTGCCACTACAATCTGGGCCACCTGTACGTGGTCATGAATGTGCGGGACAAGGCCATCACCGAGTACCAGCGCTGCCTGGAGTACTTCGGGCAGATTTCGGACAGCAGTAAACCCAAGGGCCGCGCGCACTTGATCGTGGGGTCCCTGTTCGTGGAGGACCGGGACTACCCGCGGGCCGAATCCCACTTACTCGATGCCCTCGGGCAGTACTTGGACGCCCCGCACGATCCTCAGGACCAGGCCGAGTGTTACGTGAACCTCGCTCGCGTCTACAACGCCACCAAGCGCCGGGCGCAGGCTGTGACGGCGTACAACCGGGCATTGGATTTCTACCAGGAGACACCGGGTTCCCAGCGCGACCAATCGGATTGCTACACCGAGCTGGGCATCGTCTATCAGGACCTGGGCAAACTGGAGGAATCCGCCGCCGCTTACGGGCAGGCCGCCAGATTGCGCCAGCAGATCACCCATCGCCACCACAAACACAAACATAAGGGTTCCGAGTCATGAGTTTTCCGCTGATTTTCGGTTGCATGGCCCTGGGTGGGCCGTGGGATCGTTCCGAGATCACCAGCACCCAGTTCGACGCCGCTCACACCGCAGTGCGCGCAGCTCACCGGGCCGGGTTCGAACTATTCGACCACGCGGACATTTACGCCGTTGGCAAGTCCGAGGCGGTGTTCGGCCGCATCCTCGCCGAGGACCCAGAATTGCGACGGGGCATCCGGTTGCAGACCAAGTGCGGTATCCGCCTGCCGGGCAACACCGGGCCCGAGGGCTCCCCGGTGCACTACCGCCTGGACCGTGACACCATCCGGGCAAGCCTCGAGGGGTCATTGCAGCGCCTGGGCGTGGACAGTGTGGAACGGCTGATCCTGCACCGGCCGGATCCCTTGACCACTCTGGGAGAAGCAGCCCAGGCCCTGGATGACCTGCGCTCCGAGGGGTTGATCAACTCTGTGGGGTTGTCCAACATGACCCTGCGCCACGTGGCGGCCTTCCAGCAGGTCCTGAGCACCCCGTTGACCGCGGTCCAAATTCAAATGAGCCTGGCCCACCGTGACTTCGTGGAGACCCAGGTGCTGGGTAATCAGAGCGAAGGCACCGAGTACAACTTCCCCGAGGGCTTGCTGACCCACTGCGTCGCGGACGAGATCGAGGTTCAGGCGTGGGGTGCCATGGCGAACGGTATCTACTCGGGCCGTGGCGCCCCGGAAGGTGACCCGACCGCGGAGGCCACGAGCGGCGTCGTCACACGCTTGGCCGAACGGATGAATGTCTCCCGTGAGGCTGTGGTGGTGGGCTGGCTGCTGCGCCACCCGTACGCAATCCGCCCGGTAGTGGGCACCACGAACCCGGAGCGAATCCGGGCGTGCACCCAGGCTCCGGAAGCCGCCGCGCACATGACCCACTCGGACTGGTACGAGCTGTGGACGGCCGCCCGCGGGCATGCGCTTCCATGAGCGTCACAGAACCGAGGGGTATCGTCCGCAGTGGGGGCTTGACCAGGGCACTAGTGATCGTCATCAAACGGTGACCTAGACACGCTTGCCCCTGACAGCCCACATGACTATTTTCTTTTGTAAAGAAGCCGTCGCGGGCTGCGACGGTTAACAGGGAGAGTATCCATGAACCGACCTTGGCTTACCCGAACGCCCGGACACGTGGTGTGCAACCCGAACGAGTTCAGTTACCGCACCGACCATCCCGTGGTGGAAGCCACGGCGACCCGGTCGTTGACGGTCGATGAACACACCACGGTGGAGTTGCGGGTCAACCCCGGCCAGCACCAACTGGTCATCACTCACCGCAACGATCACTGGGTGGAGACGATCGGCCTTTTCGACGACGCCGCCCCGGATCTTCCGGTCCTCCGGCGCCTTCCCAACCCCACAGGTTTCGCCACCGATTTCGAAGTGGGTTGCACGGTGACCTCCCACTCGCAGCGCGGACTGGTCAAAACGTTGACCCAGTTGCGTGATCGGCTGGACAGCGCACCGTTGGCCGTGTGCGTCCAAGACGCTGACGAGCCCACCGCGATCACCGCGGCGTGCTGTCATGTCGACCCCGTGGAAAACGCCCTCATGTGGTGGACCTGGCGGACCCTGCCCGAATCGGGCTGTGTGATCCGCACCCGAGCGCAATTGCATCTCACGGCCGTGCCGCAGGGCCTCGCGGCGTAGCTTGGCTCGCCCATAGCACTACGCCGTGAGTGGTCGCGCGTTCTCAGAACGGGGACGGTGCCGTGTACGGCTCCAGTAGCTCTCGCTGCTCCTTGGTGATGCGCAGCACGGTCTGTGTTTCCGGGACGAACAGCGCGAGCTGGGTTTGGGCCCGAATGCAGGGAGCGCCGTCGGCGGCGTCGACAATTTCGAATCCGAGAGCGAGCGTGGCCGCCTTGGCCGAAACGACCCAAACGCGGACCTCCGTGGGCACGTTGCGGTAGGCCAGCGGGCGCAGATACTTGACACGGTGCTCGGCGATGAGCGCCTGCGTGCCCTCCGGCAGAACCGAGAAGAGCGGGATCTTGGCCGGCGTCACCTGCTCGCCGGTGCCCACGGGTACGCCGAAGGCCGCGATGCGCGCTTCTTCGAGTACCCGCATGACCTCTACGTTGTTCACATGGCCGTACGGGTCCATGTCACCCCAGCGCAGCGGAACCTCGCACGTGACGGAGCGTTCCAGATACTCGTTCGATCGCATGTGTACGCTCCTCGCGTGCGGATTTTTCCTCCGGCCGGCAACTCACGTGGCTGCCGGGGATGAATGAGATGATATCCGCGTCCGTGTTGCGATGGAGGTATTCGAGTGGCGATTCAAGGGCCCGCCGCAACCGAGCGACGGCGTTGGCCCGCGCGGCTGGCCGCGGTCTTGGTACTGGTTTTCTTTGCGTGGCTGGCCGTGTGTTGGGCCGTGCTGGAGCATCCCCGCACCGAGGAACCTGCCGTGTCCGACGCTCTGCTCTTGCTCGGCCCCCCGGACACCCAGCGCATGGCCGCGGCGCAGGAATTGATGGAACGTCGCATCGCTCCCGTCCTGGTGATCGCCACCCCGGATGCGCAACCTGGCGACTCGCCCGCCATGGTCCAGTACTACGAGGACAAGGAATTTTGCGCCCCGCGCGCCGACTTCGAGGTCATGTGTTTCGAGCCCAACCCGTCCACCACCCAGGGTGAAGCTATCGAGCTGCGCAACCTGGCCGCCGAACGCGGCTGGAATACAGTCACCGTCGTGACGTTCAAGCAGCACGTACCGCGGGCGCGCATGATTCTGGAACGGTGCTACGGCGGCGAGTTGCGCATGGTCGCAACCGATTATGAGTTCACGCCGCTGCGCGCAGTGCTCCAGTATGTGTATCAAAGCGCTGGGTACGTGAAAGCGTGGCTCACTCCCGGCTGCGACCAACAGCTGCCGGGCAACCCGAAAGAGCTGGAGTGAGGTTCTCATGGGTGATCTTCAGTGCCCCGCGACCATGATTTTCGTCGCCGACGCCGCCACCGCCGATTCCCTGCCCACCTCACATTTTCGGGTGGCCCAGGTGCTGTTTCCGGACGTGCGCACGCCCGGTGACCTGGTGGGAGCCGTCGAAAGCACCGCGGACGAGTACCGCGGCGAATGCGTTGCCGTAGTAGCGCCGCGGGCGCTCGTGAAAGAGGCATTGACGGAGGCATCCGCACACGGATCAACGCCACCTGCTACCGACGCCCCGTGGGTTGCGGTGGAGGTGGATTCCTCCGGTTGGAAGCTGCTGCCCACGAATTGGTGACTGCGCTTATGCGTGTCTGAACACGTTTCTAACGTGGGGCTTCATGAGTAATAACCCCGCGATCGGAGAATTCGTGTTGACCGTGATGCCCCGGTGATGGGCCCGAGCCATGCCGCGTGCGGTGCTGCTGCCTGGGTGGCGCTGACCGGTGATTACACCCTGGAGTTGGCCGACTTTTCCGTTCCCATTGGGTTCGGCGTGCTCCCCGTGGGAGACGCGGGCGTGGTGACCGGTGCATTGATCTGCGCCGGCGCGGCGCTGTTGCCCGACATCGATCACCCCAGCGGAACCGTGGCGCGCTCCCTGCCGCCGTTCTCTGGGTGGCTGTCTCGGATCGTGGCTCGGTTGTCCGGGGGCCACCGGCGAGGCACGCATTCGGTGATCGGACTGCTCGTGTTCACGCTGCTGGCGTGGTTGTCGCAGAACGCCGCACTGCCCGTGGGCGATGGGCTGCGGAGGCTGGCTCAGTCGAGTGGTGATGGTTCCGCTCCCAACGTTGTTGAAGCCCTGCCCGGGCAGGTGTGGCCACTTGCTGCCGTGCTGTCCGTGTTATTGATCGCCTTCGCCGTGAAGGTCCTGGCCTTCCTTCCCGATCGGATCTCGCACGCCAACTGGTTGGTGGCCATCTGCCTTGGCGTAGTGGTGGCGATCAAACCCCCGGACCATCCGTGGTGGTTCGTCATTGCCGTCGCACTGGGCTGTGCTGTTCACATGCTCGGGGACATGGTCACTACCCAGGGCATTCACTTGCTGTGGCCGTTGCGCACTCGCCTGCCGGTTCCGTCCACGTTCTATCGAGGCAAATCCTTTGTGCGCTTTCCCGTTCTGGGCAAGGCCGGATCCGGCATGGAACTCGCGGTGCTGACCCCCATCAGTCTGTACGCGGTGGTCGGTTTAGCCTGCGCCTTAGCCGCCTGGAGTGGGGTGACTTTGAGCTGATGCGGTTGTGTCGGGTCGCCGTTCACAATGATTCGCCAAACGGCTCATGCATCGGGTAGGCTACTCAACGTTGTTCACCGGCGAAAGTTGCGTGAACCAACAAGCGCGAGTGGCGGAATAGGCAGACGCGCACGGTTCAGGTCCGTGTGCCCGAGAGGGCGTGGGGGTTCAACTCCCCCCTCGCGCACCACAGCAAAACCGGCTGTTGACAAGGCGAAATGCCTTGTTGACGGCCGGTTTTTCGTTGTCCGTCACCGCACATGCTTGCGAGGGTAGCCGCCAGCGACATCTGAGGTCGAGGTACGTCGCTTTTAGGCGACTTAGAGTGCGTTCTCGCGCCACAGATGTCAGAGCCTTCGGGGCACAACCCCCAGGAGCCTCGTGACTGACGTTACGACCCAGACTCCCCTGCCACTGCATTCTGATCGACAGTGGAACCTAACATTGGTCGAATTCTGGCTCTACCGTCGATCACTCTGCATGTTGATCTCGTGTGAGGGCTTTACCGTCTACCAGCCTGCAGCCGGCTCCCGCGCGAGGGCGTTGCCGTCGACCTGGCTGCGCTCCCTCGCACCGGTGGGTCTGAGCATCGTCCATAGTGCAGGTGGGAGAACCGTTGCATGAGCACACTCGATGACGCCTTGGACCTGGCCGCTTCACATGGCCTACGCCCATCCCCCGACGGCGCCACCGTGATCGAAGCGGGGTTGGACTACCGCGTCATCATGGCGACGGATGAAACGGGGAACCGATGGGTGCTGCGGATCCCTCGCCGCGAAGATGTGTCCGAGGGCATGGCGGCCGAGGTTCGTATCCTCGATTTTGTAGCTCCGGCACTGAGATCAGAGAAAGTTGCCGTTCCGGACTGGCGGATTCGCACTCCTGAGCTGGTTGCATACCCGGCCTTGCCGGGGGCTCCGGGCCTTACCTTGTCCGAGACCGCGGAGCCTATGTGGCATATGGACCCGGCTGATCCGGACTACGCGGTCCGCCTGGGACGTTTGTTGGCATGTTTGCACTCGGTCGATGCGGAAGAGGCCAAGACCGCCGGAGTAGAGGTCCGCTCGCCGGAACAGGTCCGCCAAGCATGGAGGGACGATATCACCACGGTAATTAATGAGTTCACCGTCGCTCCCGCACTCGCCACCATCTGGCACGCATGGATTGAGGACGACACATGCTGGCCCGGCCATACGGTAATGACTCACGGGGAGATCTACCCCGCCCACGTGCTCCTCGACGCAGATGGCACGATCACCGGTGTCGTCTCTATAGAAGGCTTCCGGTGGCGGCCTAAGTGCACAGCGGTGCTCTCACATGTGAGCCGGGGCACCTCAAATACCCCGTCAACTGACGTGAAAATCTCCGTTCTCGCCGCTTTCCTCGAGCTTTCCTGTCGATTCATTCTTGCCGAAATACTTTTTCTTTACCGCCACTGCGCAGTAAATAACTATTGCAATGAACGCAACAAACACAAAGACAGTAGGCGCATAAGAGAGAGATGCCTCTGACAATGTCGGTTTGAGCGGATCATCCGCCACGAGAATTGAACCCATTTGCACGAAACCACTCCCGGCTCGTTCGTAATCAGTTGGAGGTTGGCGCTACGCGTGGAGTGATTCCACCCCAGAACGTTACGCGTGACCGTCACAGTAGTCTGGAAATACCCCCTGCCGCCAGAAACCCTGCGAGAGGTGTTACTGAACGAGATGCTGGCCCACGGCTCGTAGTTATAAACCACACTGGGCGCGACCCCAGTGGCACTCAACACGCGTCACTGCCCCGTCACGTACGTTCTTGGAAGGCGCACCTTCGTGGTGCTGATGCCGGCGAACTTGAACTCCTTATCGCACCGGGCCCCAACGTTGTAACTGGCAGCCGCCACCGGCAGACCGTTAGCCGACATGCTTTTCACCAGAACGGGAGAATCAATTCAGGAGATCAGAGGAGATTGTCGTTCCGGATTGGCAGAACCGCACTCCGGAGCTGATCGCTTTCCCAGCGCTGTCGAGATTTCGAGCCTAATCTCGTCCAAGACCGGCCGAGCCACCGCCGCAATACTCCACTGGAAGATCTGAGCCAGCCCATGAAGTCGATGATCCTGGAAAACCAGGGACCTGCCGGACGGCGTCGCTCCTGGCGGGCGCCACTAATCCTCCTCGTGATCGTGGGATTGGCCGCGGCAGCTCTGATCTGGTTCGGACCAACGATCGCCAGCACCTTCCGTGTGCAGGACGGTCGGTTCTCTGTGGGGCCGGAATGCAGTGTCGAGACGTCGGGCGGCACCAGCAACCTCAGCCGTGATGAGGTCAAGCTCGCCACCACGGCGGTTGCGTTGGCCGCTCGCGGAGCACAGACCCCTGACATCTCCGGAATCGACCCGGCGGTCATCCAGCGACTTGCAGAGGGCCCGCCCGACGACGCCGGTCCAAGCCTTCGCTGCGAAGGTACCGCCGCGGACGACCTACCCGAGCAAGAACTCACGCCCACCGGCCTGACACCGCGCGCCCAGCACGCGCTTGAGGAGATGACCGCGGTCTTCGGCAATCAACCGCTGGGTGGGTTCGCCCCCGGAGGCGTCAGCCAGGGCCACGGGGCCGAGTCCACGCATTACAGCGGTCGCGGCATCGACATTTTCTTCCGCCCGATCACCGAAGAGAACCGTCGCGAGGGGTGGATTCTCGCCCAGTGGCTGATCGCTCATGCCGATGATCTGGACATCCAGTACGTGATCTTCGACGATAAGATCTGGAGCGCCCACAGCTCCCGCGGACACTGGCAGACCTACGACGCTCCCGAACCGGCCAACGACATCCTGCGCCACCGAGACCACGTACACGTGGATGTTCTCCGAGGTGAACCCCGGTAGCACGTAACCGGTTACTCAACCCACTACTGTGCCCCTGCGACCCTGGACGCAGCCGCGGCAAATGTCCCAGGACAAGACTTCCCGAGCCGAAAGCCACCACATGACACCCACTCCCCCGCTACGGCTCAAACCCTTCGCCGCCACCGACGTCCCGTTTTTCGCAAACATGGCCACGGACCCGCGGGTCACGAAATACGTGGGCGACGGGAGCATCTGGGACCAGGCCACCATTGCGGAGAAAACCACCAACGCGCTCCGGGACGCTCCTTTGCATGAGGAGGGCGCAGCCCGCTGGTTTGTGGCCCTCCACGAGGATCAGCCCGTGGGCATCTTTGTCTCCACACGTCGAGAACCCGGTGTGGAGATCGGTTATTGGGTACCTCCGGAGCACTGGGGGCAGGGAATCGCGGGCGCCATGGTCGACGCCGGTCTGGGGACCATCCCCGCGCTGTACGACTCGGACAACGTGGTCGCGCGCGTTGACCCGGACAATGCGGCGTCGGCGAGGGTGCTGACCCGGCGAGGCTTCCGCGCAACCGGGTGCGAAAACGGCTTGGACCGGTACACGCGGGAGGTGCCCTCTTCCGCGGCCTCGTGATCAGGCGTTGAATGGGCCCAACAGACGCACCGCAAGAACCGCCCCGAAGGTCCGTGATGACCAGCAACGACCCGGAACGCATTGCCTCCGCACCCAAACTGAACCAGCCCGCCGCCGCACCGCCGGTTGTCGGACGAAACGCTTTCGACGCCGCGCTGGCCCAGCAAGTAGCCCGTGAGAAGGAAGTGACGCGACATAACGACCGGGTCTCGGCCGAGCGGCGTCGGCTTCCCATGATGGAAGTCGAGAACTATGCGTTCGAGGGCCCGGATGGCCCTATCAGGCTGACCGAGCTGTTCGGCGAGCACTACCTGTTGCTGGTACAAAACGTGATGTTCGGCCCGGACTGGGAGCAAGGCTGCCCCAGTTGCACCTGGGCCGTGGACAACCTGCCTGCCAACATGGGACGGGTGACGGAGAACGGGATCGCGTTCGCCATGATCTCCCAGGCGCCCATTGAAAAGCTCGAGGCCTGGCGAACAAGGAACGGCTGGCCGCACCTGTGGGTCTCCTCGCACGAGACCAGCTACCACTACGACTGGGGCTGGACCCGCACGAACGACCAGGGCGAGGAGTGGCAGCTGCCCGGGTATTCGTACTACCTCCTCAAAGACGGCGTGCCGTACCTGACGTACATGACGACGGCGCGCGGCACCGAGGCCATCCTGCCCACCGCACACATCATGGACCGGACCGTGTATGGACGCCAGCAAGATTGGGAGAACAGCCCTGAGGATTGGCCTCAATACCCTACCTATGGTTAGGGCGTGGCTGTCCTCCCAGAACACCGCAATGTCTGATCAGGTCAAATCAACCGCGTGTCACGGTCACCCGGCCGGTGCTGCGATTCCATGTGGCCACGCGTCCATTGGAGAACTTCTGCTGGACACCCTGAGCCACCGCATATTCATTGGTCACCGGGTAACCCCAATTGTGTTCGTGGCCGGCGGCGCGCCAAGCGGAGCCGATGCCTCCGGTCAGCTTCACAACCCGAGCACCGGTCTTCGGTGACCACATTGCGCGGTTGACGACCCCGCCGCGGCGGAAGTCCTGATAGGCGCCTCCCGCCAGGGAACGTTCGGCATGCGCGGGGTATCCCCACGCGCGTTCATAACCGGCTTTCTTGTACGAGGTGCCGATGGCCCCGCCCCACTTCACGGGAGCAGCCGGGGTCTGCGGGCTCCAGTAGTAGGTGTACCCGCGGGTGAATCCTTGGTACACGCCACCGAGGAATCCGGTGGATCGTTCCGCCGAGGTGGGCTGGCCGTACTTGGGCGCCCCGCCCGTGCTCAGATAACTCGTTCTGATGCCGCCCTTCAGCAGGGAGCTGGTCTGTGCCACGGCCGTTGCGCCGCCCACGTTGGGCAACGCTTGAAGATCATGACCGATCAGGGCTGCCGGGTTGTAGCCGTAATGATCGACTCCCTGCAGGGTCCGCAGGCCCGCGCGGCCGAATCCGGCGTTCTTGTAGACCTTATGACCCTGGGACGCGGCCGCCTTGGCCGACCACTCGGGCGGGTTGGTGTTGCCCTTCACATCAGCGGATCCGGCGTGCCACGTCACGGGTAAGCTGCGGACAGCCGCGTTGGGGGCCGTTTGCATGGGATTCGCACCACCACCACCGATGAGCGTGACGCCACCACCGCGGATCCAGTTCTGCCGATCGGCCAGAACCTCGTACGTGATGAACTCGGCCCCGCCGGAGTAACCGGCCAACCACACGCGTGAGGTGTCCAAACCGTAGCTGCGGACCAGGGAGTCCTTGAGCGAGCGGAAGTACTGCCCGTTCTTGTCGATGTCCTCCCACCAGGTGATGCCGTCGCCGGTGGTCTTCTTGTCGGGAGAGATCGGGACCACCAGGATCATGTTCTTCTTGCGAGCCTCAGCAGCCATGGCCTTCAGGTTGCTTCCACCGGGGTTGTGGACCCAGGTTTCCTGGGTTTTCCAGTAGTCACCGCCGAAGTAGAACAACACACCAACGGGCTTGGTGCGATCAATGCCGTCCGTGTAGATGTGATAACTGGACTTCATGCCGTGGGCGGAGAAGGGTTTGAAGTGGGTGGTGGCCGGTGGGGTAGCCGTGGCCACCTGCACCGCGGGAGCCTCCGCAATGTGCGCAGACGTGGGAGCTGCGGTCGCTGCGGGGGACAGCGAGACCACCAGACCCAAGGACAGGGCTGCAGTGGGCAGCACAAAAGAGCGTAAGAAGCGCATGGGGGGGATGCTTTCTAAGGGGGGTATGAAGTTATGACGGACCACGTGTGCCGGGGGGAGGACACCGTGGTGGCCAGGCATTATCAGGGGGATGAGGCCGGGCCAAGAACACATCTTGCCAGGTCAGAGGGCTCCTGAAAAGTAGTGAGCGAATATGAAGAACTCTTCAGAAGGTAGTGCGACAGTCGTGGCCGGCCCGCCGAGGTCTCAGTCCCTCATCCGCTCCACGATCTCGGTGAGGCGATTCGCTTCCCGATCGCTGAGTACCACTCCCACCTCACGGACCTTGTGCACCACGTGGCTCGGCTCGAGCGACGTCCGCACCGTGGGTTCACCGAGCGCTCGAACGGTCATTCCGGATTCGGTCACCGTCACGTGCCCCTCCGGGGTGTGCTTCATGACCATCAGGTGATTCAGGAACACCGATGTCGGGTCCGTCGATGTCCTGGTGTGGCCCATCTCGACGTCCGCCGGGTGCACGGTGGATTCGTCCAGCACGTGTTCCAACTCGCCCCCGCGCCGGAACGCCCACAGTGGCCAGCCTGCGTCGTCGATGCGCCCGACCGAGAACACGCGCTCCCCCTCGGTTCGCTCGGCACCTTCGACCAAGGAAATCGGACCGGTCACGCTGAACCCGAACCCGGGATCGCACAGGTAGCGAGCGCCGTCGACGTCCACGAGCACCGTCATGTGAGTGCGCGGACTGTCCAAGGCGCGTACACGCCCGAGGGCGCGCCGAACGCGGAACCCCAGCGTTTCCAGCGCCGCAGCGAACAGCTGGGAATGCTCGAAGCAGTAGCCCCCACGACGCCGCTCCACCAGTTGGGCGTGGACGGTCGCCGGCTTCACGCCCGGGTGATCGCCCAGCAGAACTTCCACGTTGCTGAAGGGAAATGTGAACACGTGCGCGCGGTGCAGCCGTTCGAGTAGGTCAAGATGTGGAGGTCCAGGTTCGACACCCACGGCGCGTAGGTAACCGGCTACGTCGAACTCACCGACCCGCCATTCAGAAACCGCCGCGGTGCCTTCTGCCATCACGCTCTCCTCGTTGAATCGTCCGCAGTATCCATCTTCTTGACCCTGCGACCTGTTTGACCCGTAATGTCGTCCACGTTTCGACCCTGCGTGCCCGGCCAGCTGTTTTCTGATCGACACTGCGACCTATGTTGCAGGCCGGCTGCAATTTCGTCGACGCTACGTCCAGAATCACCGTTCTCTTGGGTTTTACCGTCGATTAGGATGCATCCCTTGGTCACCAATGGCTCTACCGTGCATCAGTCTGCACGGTTCTCAGTTGGGGATAGGATTCGAACACCCCCCCAAAGGAGTATCCCGTGCACATTCGAACCGCTGCCTGTACCCCATTGATACTGCTCGCATTAGTCGGCTGCTCAGGAAGTGGGCAGGAAGACCAGGAGTCATCGCCGTCTCCGAAAAATACTGTGAGTTCAGAACCCTCTCCCACAAAGTCGGCCCGGCCGAAGTCTGCCTCCCCTTCTGATGTGAATTCCTCGATGGCGCCTTCACCCGTCACCGAGGAATCCTCCGAGTACGGCGGTTCTAATGCACCCCTCCCCTCCCCGGCAGTTACGACCGGTGTATCTCAGCAAGAGCAGGGGCAGAATTCCGGAGGGTACGTGGGCCCCTCGGATGAGTATTACTCCTACGAGGGTTATGTGGAGCCGGGATTCGAGTACCAGGTGGGAACCGAATGCTTCGACCCTGCTCTAGGTCGCTGCAAAATGAGTGGTGAAATTCAGGCGGAGCACTTCTCGGACAACCCTTTCGAACCTCAAGAAACAGCCGAAGGATTTCCCTGGCCGCCGCCCGAAGAAATTGACGGTCTCATCCACGACGGCAATGGCTGTTACGTGAACCCGGAGACTGGAAACGTTGAGGCCTGCATCTAACGGAGCCTTTCCAGCGGCGAGAACGACCCGCCGCCAAGGACTCACGTTGCGAGTCGGATCAGTTGCTTACCGCCCGGCGTTCTGCTCGTAGTCGGTGAATGCGGCAATGAGTTCTTTCCAGATCCGCTCGGCAACCTCAGGGTTCAGTCCGGCGTCGAGTGCCTGCTCGCGGCGTGCCCGCAGAATCGACTCCACACGTACGGGGTCGTGGGCGTCCTGAATCCCCTCGCCGGCTTTCACTTCACCGGCCCGGGCCACAAAGGACTGCCGTTCGGCGAGGAGAGTAATCAGCTGCGCGTCGATGTTGTCGATTGCTGCGCGGACCTGTTCGATGTTGTGCGGCATTTGAGCGTCCATAACGCCACACTAACGGCTCTCCCACGTGCTCGGACAAGCATGTTTCAGTCCGTGGCGGCTTCAACTCACCGGGTGGCTGCCCCGTGTTGCTCGATGAGCGGCGTTGTCGACATTCCGGAACGCTACTTCCCCACCCGCGAGGCCAGCGCGGTGACCGCGGCCTTGACCCCGGTGGACAGCGTGGGCTCCATGACCGGTGCAAAGAACGGTGAGTGGTTCACGGGGACTGGTCCGTCATCCTCGAGGACTTCCGCTGGATGACCGCCGAAGAACCAGAACACGGAGGGCACGTCAATGGCCTCGGCCAACGCGCCGAAGTCTTCCGAACCCATCATGGGCTCCACCTCGACTACGCAGTCCTCACCGAGCTCACGCTTGAACTCGTCAATTGCCGCAGCGGTGGCCTGGGGGTCGTTGTAATTCCGAGGAAATTGCGACAGCACCTCAATGGTCGGCTCGGGAGCACCGGACGCGGCGGCCTCCGCAGAAATGATGCGGCGCAGGGACGCCAGCACCTTCTCGCGGATTGCCGGATCGAACGTGCGCACATTCAGCGTGAACTCCGCGGTCGCCGGAATGATGTTTTCCTTCAACCCGCCGTGGAACGTCGCAATCGTGACGACCGCCGCGCGCCGCGGGTCGATTTCGCGCGAGACCACGGCCTGGATGCGGGTGATCATGTGCGCGCCCAGCACGATCGGGTCAATGGAATCCTGCGGCTGCGACGCATGCGCGCCCTGACCGTGAATTGTGATCTTCCATGAATCCGCCAGGGCCATCGCATCGCCCATCGCATAGTTGATGGTCCCGGCCAACGCGGGCATCACGTGCTGGCCGTACACCACCTCGGGCTTGGGCGCCCTGTCCCACAGCCCGTCCTCGAGCATCGCCTGTGCACCGGCCGCGGTCTCCTCACCCGGCTGGAAAATCCACACGATGGTCCCGGACCACGCGTCGGTGGCGTCGGCGAAGATTTCCGCCGCCGCGAGCGCCGCGGACATGTGCGTATCGTGCCCGCACGCGTGCATCACGGGCACCTCGGTGCCATCGTCAAGCTGTCCCGTGGCCGTGCTCGCGTACTCCACGCCGGTGTCCTCGGCCAGGGGCAGGGCGTCCGTGTCCGCACGGAAAGCGACCACGGGCCCCTCCCCGTTATGCAGTACGCCGACGACGCCGCTGCCGCCACAGCGGAAATTCTCGATTCCCAGCGCGGTCAAGCGCTCCTCGATCAGCTCTGCGGTGCGGTGTTCCTGCATGGACAGCTCCGGTGCCGCGTGGAGTTCGCGGTAGAGATCATGCATGCGGCCCCGAAGGTCATCAGTGAGTTCAAGTGACTGAGCGGTCATGAAAAGTGATTCCTAACGGTTGCGGGTGTCGGCGAGTTGGGCGTCCTCGGAGTCGTCCACGAGGCGCGCGGAGCGGTCCCTCAGGAACCATGCCAACACGGCGGTGGCGATCACGGCAATGGCCGTACTGAAGAACGCCAGCGACGGAATGGCCGGGACCAGCAGGAACACCACCGAGGCCGAGACCACGCTGGCAATGATCGTGGCGCGCAACTGTTTGAGCGAGACGATGGCCTGAACGACCACGGCGCCCAGCACGGAAGCCAGGATGTAGGTCTGCACCACCTTGGTGACGTCCTGCGGGATCACGCTCACGAGCCACGTGCCCATGAAACCCACGAAGATCAACAGCGAGAACAGGTGCACCATGGCCGCGCCGCTGATCGCCATGACCGCAGCCAGCTCACCGCGGCGGGTACCCGGCTTGGCATTCACGGCAGATTGCGCAATCAATGCGGAGGGCAGCAACTTATTGGAGATGTTGCCGATCATGAACGCCTGATACATCGAGGCCTGCCCGAGGATCGGGTAGTAGGTCAGCGGCTCCACGACCCAGATCACCGCGAATGTTCCCGCAATGGCGAGGAACGCGGTGAGGATCTTGGTCTGGTCCACTTGCAGGCCGCTGAAGAACACCAGGTAGGCCGGGCCCGCGAGCGAAATCAGCAACCCCGCGATCATGGTGAGGCGACCCCAGCGGGCGGTGGTGCGGTCAAAAGTCTGGAGAGCGGCGTCGTGGCCGGTCACTGTAGTCATGAGTTAGTCCTTTAAGATCTCAGAAACCGATTCAGGCCGCGAACAGCCCGGAGGAGACAGCCACGTAGGTCAGCACCAGTGCCGTGAGGATGGCGATGCCCAAGGCCCATTCGCGTAGCCACGTGAGGTTGAGCTGCTTGGCCAGGAACAGGCATGCGCCCATCACGGCCGCCGACGAGAAGAACGCCACCACGTGATAACCGGACTTGGGCAGCTCGCCGAATCCGAGGGCGAAGAATGCTGCGAGCATGGCGGCACCGGGAACCACGAACATCACGGCCGGGTTCACGCGACGCAGCTTGGCATCACCGCGTTTGAGGATGGGCGTGAAAATCAAGGTGGCGAGCATCCACATGGCCCCGCCCAGGCTCATGGCCATGAACGCCACGGCGAACACGCCCTGCGTGTAGGTGGGCCCGCCCAGCTCGGCCTCCATGGTGCCGGCGGCGATACTCGCGGCGGCGGTTTCGTAGGAGACGGAACCGATCAAGCCGATACGCACCAGCACGGCGGGCGTGCCGAACACGGTGAGCAGGGCAACGGCCACGAGCACCACTGCCAGCGACGGGCCGATGGCGGACACCGCACCGGTGCGGAACGAGGTCTTGAGTTCGTCGGAGGTCATGCCCACGGCGGGTGCGGCCTGCCTGACCGCACGGACGTAAATGAGGGTCTGAACAATGATGACTGCAAAGACACCCAGGGCGCAGATCCACAGGATCGGGGTGTTGGCTGCGGCCAGAATGTCCGTTGAACCGCTGTCGATAGCAGTGGGGATGCGCATGGGGACTCCGAGGGCTGGGCAAATTGAACGCCCCCATCAAAACACACGGCGTGACCCGTGTCACGAAAAATCTCACATTTTCGTTCGACGGGCCACGCTTTAGGTGGTGTTTTTTACATAGTCACCGTGGCTACAGTGATTAATCGCTCACCGCGGCACCCCCGCCCGAGCCCGGCCGATAAGCGGTCGAGCCGGCGTCAGCGGCGGCGTCGCCGGTCGCGCCGAGCTCGGCACCGGCGTCCGCGCGCTCCTCAGAACTCTCGTGGCCATCCGTGTGGCCGTGGCCCTTCTTGCCGAAGGGCAGCAGGTGCACGATCAGCACAATGATCGCGCCCCACACCAGGCCCAGCAGGAGCGAGAAGAACGTCTCGATCAGCCACGCGAGCGCACCACCGATACCCGCAACGTGGTGGGCGGGTTCGGCCAGGTGGTGGACCCATTCGTAGGGAGCGGTGAGGCCCAACTCGTCCATGCCGACCAGGATGATGTGGCCACCCACCCACAGCATGGCGAATACACCCACGATGGAAATGATTTTCAGCACCCAGGGCATCGCCTTGACCAGCGCCATACCGAACTTCTGCGCGCCTTCGGATTCGCGCTTGGCCATGGACAGGCCAATGTCGTCCATCTTCACGATCAGCGCGACAAACCCGTAGACCGCGATCGTGATGGCGATGGCCACGACGATCAGGATCGCGGCGCGCGCCCAGATGCTTTCGGCGGCCACCTCGTTGAGAGCAATGACCATGATCTCGGCGCTGAGGATGAAGTCCGTGCGGATGGCACCGGACGTCACCTTCTTCTCGGCCTCGGGCCCTCGATCCGCAGCCGGTTCCTCGGGTGCGTGGTCCTTTTTGGAGAAGTGCTCATAGACCTTCTCCGCGCCCTCGAAGCACAAGTAGGTGCCGCCGAGCATGAGCAGCGGCGTGAGCAGGAACGGCGCGAACTGACTCAGCAGAAGCAACGCCGGGAGGATGAAGAGCAGCTTGTTGCGCAGCGAACCCTTGGTGATGGTCCAGATGATCGGGAGTTCGCGCCTGGGATCCACGCCGTGCACGTAGCGCGGGGTCACCGCGGCATCGTCCACGACGACACCCGCGGCCTTGGCGCTCGCGCGACCGGCCGCCGCAGCGACGTCGTCAACGCTGGCCGCGGACAGCTTTACGAGTGCGGCAATGTCATCCAGTAGTGCGGCCAACCCAACAGCCATGACCGTTCCTCAATTCGGTGGGAAGCAATGTGTCTGGAGTAAGGGTAAGGCCAGATCAGCTCGCCCGTTTGCCCAACACCGCCACCAAGAACTCGCTGTCCTCGGTAAACGGGCGCAGGTCCCAGCTCGACAACCGGAGCTGCGGTACGAGCCCGGCCGCGGCGGCGTCGTCGAAGAAATCCTGGAATGGATAGCCGCGGCCCACGCCAAAGCCGATCACGGCGCGGCCGTCCTCGGCCAGGTGGGCCGCGAAGCGCCGCAGCACCTCGGTTCGGGTGCTCGGGGCGAGGAACGCCATCACGTTGCCCGCGCACAGGATCGCGTCCAGGGGTTCGGTGATGCCGTGGGCCGGCAGGTCCATTTCGGCGAGGTCGGAGACCACGTACTCGGGGCCGGGGTAGTCCTCGCGCGCGGCCCCGATCAGGGCCGGGTCCACGTCCACGCCGACGACGCCGTGTCCCACCGCATGCAGGTAGCCCGCGTTGCGTCCGGGGCCGCAACCGGCGTCCAGGACCCGGGAATCGCGGGCCACCATGGCATCGATCAACCGGGCCTCCCCCACGATGTCCTCACCGGCGGCGGCCAACTGCCGGAACCGCTCGATGTACCACTGGGAGTGTCCCGGGTTGGCCTCGACCTGTTTCATCCACTGACTTTGTTCAATCACATGGTCAGCGTACCGAGCGAGGGCCCGCTCATGCATCGCGGGCTGAAGGACCGGCCGCCATTTAACACGCACGAAACACGACGGTGCTTTTTCTGACTCACGGGTCTAACAACATGGTCACCGAACCGAGCGGTCGGTGGAGGGTTCACCCTCGGCCCGCCGCGCTCAACCTTTGACCACGGAGCCACCATGCACCTGCAACCGCGCGAGCACGAGAAACTCATGATCGTTGTGGCCGCGGACCTTGCCAGGCGCCGCCAAGCGCGCGGTCTCAAGCTCAACCACCCCGAGGCCGTGGCGATCATCAGCTACGAACTGCTCGAGGGCGCCCGAGACGGCCGCACGGTGGCCGACCTCATGAGCCACGGCACCACCATCCTGGCCCGCGAAGACGTCATGGAGGGCATCCCGGAGATGATCCACGACGTCCAAGTGGAAGCGACGTTCCCTGACGGCACCAAGCTCGTGACCGTCCACGATCCGATCCGATAAGGACTCCCCGTGATCCCCGGCGAATACCTGCTCTCCGACGAACCCATCCCGTGCAATGCGGGCCGCCCCACCGTGGACCTTGAGGTCACCAACTCCGGTGACCGCCCGGTGCAGGTGGGCTCGCACTTCCACTTCTACGAGTCCAACCCCGCACTGGACTTCGATCGCGAGGCCGCGCGCGGTTTTCACTTGGACATCCCCTCCGGCACCGCCGTGCGTTTTGAACCCGGCGACCAGAAAACCGTGCGCCTGGTGGCCATTGCCGGTTCACGCGCCGTCCACGGTTTTCGCAACGCGGTCAACGGCCCCCTCGACTAAGCAAGGATCACCATGAGTTTCGAGATGTCCCGGCCCCAGTACGCCGGGTTGTACGGCCCCACCACCGGGGACGCCATCCGCCTGGCGGACACGGACCTGTTCCTCGAGATCGAGGCGGATCACACCGTCCGCGGCGACGAAACCATCTTCGGTGGCGGCAAGGTCATGCGCGACGGCATGGGACAGAACGGCCAGGTCACCCGCGACGGCGCCCCCCACGGCTTTCTCGTGGCCGACACCGTGATCAGCAACGCGATCGTGCTGGATTACACCGGTATCTACAAGGCGGATATCGGCCTTCGGGACGGCAGGATCCTGGCCATCGGCAAGGCGGGCAACTCCAACATCATGGACGGTGTGGACTTCACGGTCGGGCCGGCCACGGAAGCCGTCTCCGGTGAGGGAAAGATCGTCACCGCCGGCGGGATCGACTCCCACATCCACTTCATCAGCCCGGATCAATTCGGCACGGCGCTGAACTCCGGGATCACCACCATGATCGGCGGTGGCACCGGCCCGGCAGAGGGCACCAAGGCCACCACCGTCACACCGGGTGCGTGGCACCTGGCCAACATGCTGCGGGCAGTGGAGAACTTCCCCATGAACGTGGGCTTTTTGGGGAAGGGGCACGCGAGCGCCGTCGAACCCCTGGCGGAACAAATCGAGGCCGGGGCGATCGGTCTGAAGGTGCATGAGGACTGGGGTGCCACGCCCGCTGCGATCGACAACTCGCTGCGGGTCGCGGACGAGTACGACGTCCAGGTGGCCATCCACACGGACACCCTCAACGAGGCCGGGTTCGTGGAGGACACCATTGCGGCCATCGCCGGGCGGGTGATTCACACGTACCACACGGAGGGCGCGGGCGGCGGGCACGCTCCGGACATCATTGAGATCGCGGCCATGCCCAATGTGATGCCGGCGTCCACCAACCCCACGCTGCCGTTCACGCGCAACACCGAGGAAGAGCACCTGGACATGCTCATGGTGTGCCATCACCTCAACCCGGACATCCCGGAGGACGTGGCGTTCGCTGATTCTCGGATCCGGCCGGAAACCATTGCTGCAGAGGACGTTCTGCAGGACATGGGCGTCTTCTCCATCACAAGCTCCGACTCCCAGGCCATGGGCCGCGTGGGCGAGGTGGTGCTGCGCACGTGGCAGGTCGCGGACAAGATGAAAAAACAGCGCGGCAAGCTACCGGGAGACAGCGAGCGCGGGGACAACGCCCGGCTCAAGCGTTACATCGCGAAGTACACGATCAACCCGGCGCTCACGCACGGGATGTCCGAGCACGTGGGCAGCGTGGAAGTCGGCAAACTGGCGGACCTGGTGTTGTGGGAGCCGGCATTCTTCGGTGTGAAGCCGTCGATGATCCTCAAGGGCGGCCAGATCGCCAGTTCGATCATGGGCGATCCCAATGCCTCGATCCCCACGCCGCAACCGCAGTTGATGCGTAACGCTTTCGGCGCGCTGGGCTCGGCGGTGTATTCCTCGTCGATCACATTCATGTCCCGGGCCGCGGTGGCTGCCGGGCTCCCGGAACGGTTGGGTCTGCGCAAGGCCGTGCAACCCGTGCATGGCATTCGTTCCCTGCAGAAGTCGGATCTGCCGTTCAACGCGGAAACCCCGCAGCTAGAGGTGGATCCCGAAACCTATGAGGTGCGGGTGGACGGTCAGAAGATCACGTGTGAGCCCTCGGACGAGCTGCCCATGGCCCAGCGTTATTTCCTCTTCTAGCGCCGGGCTCGAACAGCCATACCCAGATGTCGACAAGTATCGAAAGGAACCTGCCCATGATCGTTGAACAGGTAATTGGCAACCTGGCAGACTTGCCGCGCGCGGAACGTGAGGGTCTGCACGTGGAGAAGGTGGTCCTCCCCAGCGCCGACCTGGTCAAGCGCTTCCAGCGCGTCACCACCGACCACGGCCGCACCCTGGGATTGCGCTTGCGATCCCCTCAAGGCAGGGAGGGTGATTTGGCGGACGGGGACATCCTGTTCCGGGACGAGTCCGGCCTGGTCGCTGTGTCCGTGGAGGCCACGGACGTGCTGGTCATCGCGCCGCGCTCCGTCACCGAGATGGGCGTGACCGCTCACGCGCTGGGCAATCGCCACTTGCAGGCTCAGTTCTTCGACGCCTCGTCCGAGTACGACGCCGAGGTCATGGTCGTCCAGTTCGATCACACCGTGACCGACTACCTGGACTCCCAGCAGGTTCCCTACCGTCGCCAGGCCCGTGTGCTGCCCGTTCCGTTCCGGCACGCCGAGCACACCCACTAGGCGTGTCCGTGCCCAGTTCGACGACGCCGCACGGGTCCGTGCTCGCGCTCCTCCAGTTGTGTGATTCCGCCCTTCCCACGGGTGCGTTCGCGCACACATTTGGCATGGAGACGTACTTGCAGCGCGGCACGGTGCATGACGAGGCCACGTTCCGGGAGTGGCTCGCGCAGTTCGTGGATCACCAGTTGGTGTACGCGGACGGGCTGGCCGTGCGGCTGGCGGCCGAGGCCTGTGCAGTGTCTTGCTCTGCCGCCGACAATGGCCGGGCCTCCGTCGACGCGCTCATCGAACTGGACGCCCTCATGTACGCGCAGGCTCTGCCTTCGCAGGTGCGGCGGGCCGGAGTGACCATGGGAAAGCGGCTGCTCGATATCGGTCAGTTGTCGCTGCCCGGCCCTCGGTTGGACCGGTACGCGCAACTGGTCGACACCGGCGCATGCCACGGCCACCAATCCATTGCGTTCGGGCTGATCGGCACGGACCACGGTGTCCCCACACCGTCCCTGGTCGCTGCCTACCTATTCTCCACCGTGACCGCCCTGACGCAGAACGCGGTGCGGGGAATTCCCATCGGCCAGAATGCGGGGCAGCGTGTCCTGGGCACCATGCGCGACCGCGTCGCCCGGGCGGAACAGCAGATCCGGAAGCTCACCATTGATGATCTGGGCGCGGTCTCCCCCGGATTGGAAATCGCTCAGATGCAGCACGAGACCCAGCGGGCCCGCATGTTCATGAGCTGATCCCCGGCTCACCCCACACCCAGCACTTCGCACTGACAGCGCAAGGAGATAGTCACCATGAACGCCATCAAAGTCGGCATCGGCGGACCCGTGGGAGCGGGCAAGACTCAGCTGATCGAACGCCTGACCCGTGCCCTGAGCGATGAGATGTCCCTGGCCGCGATCACGAATGACATCTACACGATCGAGGACGCCAAGATCCTCTCGCAGAACAGCGTGCTGCCACTGGACCGCATCATCGGGTTGGAAACCGGCGGCTGCCCGCACACCGCGATCCGCGAGGACACCTCCATGAATCAGGCGGCCATCGACACGTTGGAGGCCGAGCACCCGGATCTGGATGTGATCTTCGTAGAATCGGGCGGCGACAACCTCTCCGCGACCTTCAGCCCCGAGCTCGTGGAGTTTTCCATTTACATCATCGACGTGGCCCAGGGTGAGAAAATCCCCCGCAAGGCCGGGCAGGGCATGATCAAGGCGGACCTGTTCATCATCAACAAGACGGACCTGGCTCCTTACGTGGGTGCGGACCTCACCGTGATGGAATCCGATTCCAGGACTTTCCGCGGCGACAAGGCCTTTTGCTTCACCAACCTCAAGACCGACGAGGGCCTGGAGCACGTGATCCAGTGGCTGCGGCACGACGTACTCATGCTGGATCTGGCGTGATTCCTTCCCCGCTCGCCACGGGCCAGAACGAACCTGCGGGCCTGGAGCGAGCGGCGTCGTCGTCCGTGAAAGACAACGCGTGGCGCGGCGAACTGGAGCTGATCCTCGCCTCACGCGCCGGCCGATCCGTGGCCGTGCGGCAATATCACCGGGGCTCGCTACGAGTGCTGCGGCCCCACTACCTGGATACCTCCGGGCAGGTCACCTACGCGGTGGTCAATCCCGGCGGCGGTTACGTGGACGGCGACCGTTATCGGGTGGACCTCGCGCTCGAACCGGGCGCCGATCTGCTGTTGACCACGCAATCGGCGACCAAGGTGTACCGCTCACCGCGTGCGGACACGCTGCAGCAGACCCACGTGAGCCTCGGTGCCGGTGCCCGCCTGGAGTATCTGCCCGACCAGCTGATCGCCTATCGGGATTCGCGCTACCGCCAGGACACGCGCGTGAGCATGGACCCGTCCGCGACTCTCGTTCTCGCCGACGTGGTGACGCCGGGCTGGTCCCCCACCGGCGAGCCGTTCCGCTACGACCGCGTCCGATTGCGCACCCGCGTGCACATGACCGGGTGCCCCTCTGTGGTGGACAACCTGTTGCTTCAGCCGCAGTCGCACGGGTTGGCCGGGCTCGGGTTCTTCGAGGGCTATACGCACGTGGGCTCGTTGGTCGTCCTCGATCCCCGCGCGGACGACGCCGCCCTGGCCGAAGCTCGCGACATTCTCACCGAACGCTCCGGTCATCTCAGAGCCGGGGCGAGCGCAACACCCATGCCCGGGTTCGCCGTGCGTGTGTTGGGTCGTTCCACACCCGAGGTCGCCGAGGCCATAGAGGCCGTGGTCAACCTGGTGCGCGCTCGGTGGTTCGGCCAGGGCGCCGTCAATCTCAGGAAGTACTGAACAGGAGTTCCCCGTGTCAACACCATTGACCCTCATCACCGCCGCCGCGCGCTCTTCATCGGTTGACGATTGGCCGTTTCACACCCGTGTGCTGTGCACCTTGGGGGTCGTGGCACTGCTTCATCTGGTGGCCCTGGGACTGTGGGGGCTGGGGAGCCTGGGTGGTTCCGTGCCCCTGGCCATCGGACTGGTGTTCACCTGCTATCTGACGGGTGTGAAGCACAGCTACGACTGGGACCACATCGCGGCGATCGACAATTCGACGCGGCGGTTCGTGGGGCAGGGAAAGCGACCCGCGAGCGTGGGTTTGGCCTTCAGCATGGGGCACAGTTCGGTGGTGATACTGGCGGGAATTCTGGTGGTTCTGGGTGCCACGTTCGTGTCCTCGTTCATTTCCGAAGGCACCGCCGCGAACACCACTCTGGGGGTCATCGGCGGCACGGTGTCCGGGGTGTTCCTGTTGGTGATCGGCCTCTACAACGCCGGCGCATGCGCCCACAGTTGGCGCCTGCGGCGTCGGGCGCGTGAGGGGCGGGTGATCAGCGAGGAGGATCTGCTGGCTCAGGGTTTGGTGTCGCGGGTGATGGCCAAACCGCTGGCGCGGGTGCAGCGCCCCCGCAACATTTTCACCCTGGGATTCCTGTTCGGGCTCGGCTTCGACACCGCCAGCACCATCTCCCTTCTGGTCCTGACCGTGTCCGCATCCGTGGCGGGTGTTTCCGGGTGGACGCTGTTGTCCCTGCCGTTCTTCTTTGCCGCCGGCATGTGCTTGTGCGATTCGCTCAACGGCTTGGCGGTACTGCGCATGTATCGTTCCGCCTGGCGGGATCCCGTCCGCAAGCTGGGCTTCAACACCGCCATCACCGGGCTGTCCGCGGGCGCGGCCCTTTTCATCTCCATCATCACCCTGAGCGGGGTGCTCAATACGGCGTTCGGGCTGACCAATCCGGTCACCACGTGGATCGCGTCGATCGAGCTGGGTGACGCTGGGCTGCTGCTGATCGCCACGCTGCTGACAGTGTGGGGCGGGTTCGCGTTGGTGCGGTGGGCGCGTAGCGCGTCATAAGCGGATTTACTTGATGTTTCAATTACTCTGAGAATGTTAGTTACCTCTCAGTCACTACATGTCCTCGTTGTGTAATCGGCTTGGCCGGGCTCTAAGAGAGGTCCCCCTGTTGAAAGAGTAAATATGAAAAAGTTCACGCCTGCTTTGGGTATTGCGCTGCTAGCAGTGGCCATGGCTGGGTGTTCGGCCGCAGAAGTCGAACCCGAGCCCACCGCACCCAGCGTGGATCCCGCTACGGCAAGTTCATCGAAAAACTCCGGGACCGAAGATTCGGTCACTAAGTCAGCACGCGGAAATGCCATCAAGAAGATCGGAGAACCCGCGGGCGTCTCGGAGGCGACCGATTCAGAAAATAAATTGGTCAACTTCGCTGTGCAGAACATCGAAGTGGACCCGGCATGCACCGGCCCCTACCCCCAGCCGTCCGAAAACGGCCACCTAGTGGCCGTCCAGATTGCAGCTGAAACAGGATCTTCTGAGTCGTTCGAGAAGCTTTATTACGGCACTGACTACTCCTTCAACAGTCACAACTGGGAATTCATCACCCCGAAGGGTACGACAGCGAACAACATCGCAACCGTCGCCACGTACTCATGTTTGCCAGAGAACGAAATGCTTCTAGACACGATCGGTCCTTCCGAAAAAGTGACGGGCATGGTGGTTCTGGATGTTCCCGCTCCGACGGGAACTCTGGTTTTCAACGACGTCATGAGCGACAGCAGCTGGGAATGGAACATGACGTCGAAGTAGTCAACGCGCGCAGCGCACTAAGGCGCCGCCGACAGTTTTCTCGGTGGCGTCTTAGTCGTCTTATAAGCGTCACCGGCGCGTGAGATCGCATACTCGACGGGCATACTCAGTGGTACTACAACTGGCCGACCCCCACAGGAGCACACAATGGAGTTTGCAGAACGGATTACTGCCCTGGCGAACAAAGTTTCCCAGCAAAAGGCAGCACTCGAAACGGAGGAGGCGACGAAAAATGCTTTTGTCATGCCCTTCATCTCCACGATTCTCGGCTACGACGTGTTCAACCCGGCCGAGGTCGTCCCGGAGTTCACCGCCGACATCGGTGTCAAAAAGGGCGAAAAAATTGATTACGCGATCGTCCAGGACAACCAGGTACAAATGCTCATCGAGTGCAAGCACGTGGGCGCACCGCTGTCGCTCGAACACGCGTCACAGCTCTACCGATATTTTGCTGTTACGAACGCTCGTATCGCAATTCTGACCAACGGGGAGGTCTACCAGTTCTACACGGATCTGGACGCCCCGAACAAGATGGACTCCAAGCCCTTCTTGGTTCTTGACCTGTCCGATATCGATATGACACTCATCCAAGAACTTCAGAAATTGAGCAAGACGGAGTTCGACCTGGACTCCATCATCAACGCCGCGGGTGAGCTCAAGTACGTGGGCCAGATCAAACGAGCGATTTCCACCCAGTTCAAGGAACCATCGGACGACTGGATCAAGTTCTTCACGAACCGGGTGTACGAGGGCGCCTATACGCAGAAGGCCCGGGAACAGTTCACTCCACTCGTCGCCAAGGCTGCACAGCAGTTCCTCAATGAGCAGGTCAATAACCGCCTGACCACCGCACTGGGCGCTGGGTCCACGCCCCCGCCAGTTCTCAGCGGGGATGCACCGGCCGAGGCCATCCACAGTCAAGACGAGGCCGACAAGGATCTCAGAGACTCGGAAGACGGAGTCGTCACTACTGTCGACGAGTTGAACGGTTTCCACATCATTCGAGCCATTGTGTGTAACCAGGTTGACGTTTCACGCGTGTCTTATCGAGATGCAAAGACATACTGCGCGGTCCTGTTGGATAACAACAACCGCAAGAGCATTGCACGGCTCCACTTCAACCGAGGCCAAAAGTACGTCGGCATTTTCGACGAGGATAAGAAAGAGACTCGCCGGCCAATCGAAACGCTGGAACAGATTTACGCCTTGAGTGACGAACTACGAGCGACTGTTGAGCGGTTGAACTCCTAACTCGGTACCCTCAAGGTACTTCGACCGTCGTTAGAAAGCACCCCATGCTCATCCTCACCGCCGTGCTGATCGCCGTCCTGGTGGGCAGCATCCTGCAGCGAGTTTCGGGGACCGGCGTGGGACTGGTGGTGGCCCCGGTGTTGTCGCTGTTGATGGGTCCGGCCACGGGAGTGCTCGTGACCAACGCGGCCACGGTGTGCTCGGGGTTCATGATCACCCTGGCTGTGCGCAGGATGGTCGAGTGGAAACACGCGGCCGTTCTGATCCTGTCCGCCATTCCCGGCGTGGTGCTCGGAGCGCTGGTGGTCAGGTGGGTCCCGGCGGAATGGCTCCAGATCGGCGTGGGCGCGGTGGTGCTGCTGGCCTTGGCCATCACCAAGTTCACTCATACTGCAGGACAGGTGAACCAGCGGAAGGCCGTGATACCAGCCGGACTGATCGGTGGATTCTTCAACTCCACGGCGGGTGTGGCCGCGCCGGCCATGGTCGTGTACTCGCGCATCACCAACTGGGATCAACTGCGATTCGCCGCGACCATGCAACCGGTGTTCATGTCCCTGGGGGCATTGTCCGTGGGTTCCAAGCTGATCGCGGGGGTGCACTTTGCGCTGCCGGTCCCGGTGTTCGTGGCATTCGGTTCCCTCATTGTCACGATCTTCGTGGGCATCACCGTCGGCACGTGGCTTTCACGTCGCTTGGACAAGGCGGCAGCCGCCAACTTGGCGATGGGACTGGCGGCGGTGGGCGGCGTCGTCGTCATGGTGCGAGGCGCGCTGGGACTCTGGCTCGGGTGACGATCTAAGGTTCCCTATTACCGATTCCGCGGCGGAAAACGGGGATAGGGAACCATGAATCACGCCACTATCGCCGGGCGGGCAACTCCCGGACCTCGTGCCGCTTGCCGTACGCCATGATCCCCAAGCAGACGACGGCGATCACCGCACCGGAGAGGAACAGCCAGGGGTAGGTGGTGACCTCGGAAATCACCGCGAGCACCATGGGCACGAAGAAGCCGATGTAGGTCAGGGAGTAAAAGACCGCGGTGAGCCCGGCCAGGTCATCCACGCGCGCAATACGTTGGACCTCCTGCAGCCCGGAGACCAGCACCAGACCGTAACCGCAGCCCAGGATGGCCGCGGAGACCAGCACGACCGGCAAGGAGAGGGTGGCCGAGGCGAAGACGGCGCTGAGCATGCCGAGGACCACGGCGATCATGCCGACCACCAGGGAACGAATCGACCCGTCCCGGTCCAGGCGCTTGCCCAGCGGTTGGATGAAGAAGCCGAAAGTCAGGCAGACCAGGCACAACAGCCCTGAGAAGGCAATGCCGTAGTCCGGCCCGACCACTTCCGCCATCAATGCCGGGAGGATGGCGTAGCCGGAGGCCGCACAGCCGAAGACCCACGGAGCGGACGGTGCGACCACGAACCAGAAACGGTGTTGCTTGGCCGCGGGAATTTTCAAGTCGGACCAGAGGGAACCGACGTGCCGCCCGGTCTCCCGTGTCTCCGGCGCGCCGGCCACGAGGAACACCGTGGGAATGCAGATCACAATGTTGATCAGGTATGGCAGCACGGTTTGCAACGGAGCGAACTGCGCCAACGTTGCGGCCACCGCAGCGCCCAGGGCAAAACCGGCGGTCAGGGACAAAGACGCCCGGCGCGCACCGGACACCCTTTCCGGGTGAGGTTCGTACGGGCGACCGGACAGTTCCTTGACCCACGAGGTTCCCACGGCCATGCCCAACCCGAGGGCGATACCCGAGAACACCCGGCCGATGAACAACACCGTGAGACTGCCCGAGCCCAGCGCCAAGAGTGCGCTGCCCAGCATCGCGATGATCGGCGCGGGAATCATCAGTGCTCGGCGGCCGTGCCGATCCGACAACGGCCCGCCGATCAACAGGGCGGGAACGATACCCAGCACGTATGCGGCCAGGAGCATATCTACCGAGACTTGGTCGAATCCCTCCACGTGGCGGTACATGACCAGCAGCGGTGTGAACTCGTTGCCGCCCCACGCCACCGCGAATAATCCGGAGGCCACCCGCGTCCAGGGTTTGATGTTCATTCCACAATTCCTTCGTAGACGTGACGCAGACGATCCCACAGCAGCGCCCGCACGTGCTCTGCTTCACCACTTTCAACTGCGCGGACAATGTCGCGGTGCTGATTCAGAATTTCGGAAGCCTTCCCGTCCATGGTTCCAACGGCCATGGCGATCAACCGCATCTGGCGGTCCCGCAGTCCCGAGTAAGCGGTGCTGAGCAGGGAGTTCCCAGCGGCCTCGACGATGGCCGTGTGGAAGGCAGCATCCAGCAGGGTGAAACGTTCCGTGCCGACTGCATGGGATTGTTGCTCGAGCAGTTCATTCAGGGTGGCCGGCAAGGTCGGGTCCGACAGCGCCGCCGCAATGCAACCGCATTCGATCACCCGGCGGGCTTCGAGCACTTCTCGCGCCTCGAAAGGACCCACCGGAACCACCAGGGCACCCCGCTTGGGGTACAGCCGCATGAGGCCCTCGGCCTGCAGCCGCAGAAACGCTTCCCTCACCGGAGTGCGTGAGACACCCAGTTCCTCCGCAACAATGCCCTCGGACAGCAACTGCCCTTCGAGCTCTCCGGACAGGATGCGTGCCTTCGCGTGCGCGTAAGCGCGTTCTGCTGCATTGGTCGACACAGTTCTTCCCGGTCCTTGACGCTTAGATACAAGATGCATGCTAAGCGGGTGCACAGTGGACTACCAACTGGACGGTCGCGTCGGAGCTTTGACACTTCCGTAGCAACTCGTGAGAATCGGGGGTATGAGCGCAGACCATCGGGACCCACGCGTCGTCCCTGGCATTTCACGCAACCGCCTTGCCGACGGCACGGTTCACGACTGGTGAGCCCCACAGTGATTACGCACAGCGAGGTGGCGCCGCTCGTGGTGGTCATGGGTGTTTCGGGGTCGGGTAAGACGACCATCGGAACGCTCGTGGCCCGCGAACTCGGCGTGGAGTTCATTGACGGTGACAGTCTGCACCCCATTGAGAACGTGCAGAAAATGGCCTCCGGTACTCCGCTGGCCGATGAGGATCGCTGGCCCTGGCTCGACATCGTGGGCCAGCGCCTGCACACGCACGGTAAGCAAAATGAGGGCCTGGTGATTGCCTGCTCCGCGCTCAAACGGGTGTACCGCGAGCGCATCCGTTCGCAGGCTCCCGGTGCGTTGTTCCTGCACCTGGATGGTTCGCTCCCGGTGCTGACCGGCCGGCTTGAGGGCCGTAGTGGGCACTTCATGCCCGCGTCCCTTCTGCAGTCACAGCTGGACACACTGGAACCCCTGGAGGTCGAGGAGGGCGGGTACAGGCTCGACATCGACCAGCCCGTTGCGGACATGGTCAACGAGGCCGTCGGCAAGCTCCACGCCATGGCGCAGGCCCAGTCCTAACGCTTGAGCAACACCGCCACTTCGTAGTGACCGGTGTGCGGGAACATGTCGAGCAGCCGCGCCTCGACGGGTGCCAAGGAGGGCATGCGCCCCAGATCCCGGGCCAGGGTCTTGGCGTTGCACGAGGAATACACCACGGTCGAAACCCCGGACGTCTCCAACCACTCGCACAACCCCGCGTCGAGTCCGCGGCGCGGGGGGTTCACGATCGCGAGGTCGGGGGCGGGACCGGAAGGTACGGCGGCGGCGTCGTCGGCGGTGAAGCGAACGGAACCCGGACCGGATTCGGCGAGGCCCATGGCAGCGGCGGCACCGCGGGCGGAGGCCACGGCGTCCGCGGAGATTTCCGTGCCCGTCACCTCGCGCGACGGGGCGGCCACGTGCAACGCGAAACCGCCCACCCCGCAGTACACGTCCCACACTGTGCTCGGGGAGGCGCGGTCCACCCACTCGCTCACCTGCCGGTACAACTGCCCGGTGACGTGGGTGTTCGTCTGGAAGAACGACCGCGGCCGCACGCGCAACGGGATCTCGTTGACCCTCATGATCAGCTCGGTCTGCTCGGTGAGCATGATTTCTTCGGGGCCTTCGAGCACGGCCTTGTGCTCGGGCTGGATGTTCACGGAGACCACGTCCGCGTGCGGCACGAGCTCACGCAACAGGCCCATGTTGTCGCGGATCTTGGGCAGCTGGTGGGTGGAACGCAGCACGAACCGCACCATGAGCCGCCCTTCCGGTGAGCCCGTCACGATCACGTGCTTGATCTCACCGCGCCGCTTGGCCACGTTGTAGGGCAGCAGGCGCGCCCGCGCGATGAACTCAGCGAGCGCACCCAGTGCTACGGAAATGGGCTCCGGGTAGAGCGGGCAGTCACGCAGATCGGTACCCCCGCCGTGCTGGTCCAGGATGCCGAGCGTGGGCTCACCCACGGATCCGGCGACCACCATTTTGGCCTTGTTGCGGAAACCCGCCTCGGGTGAGGTCACCGGCTCCAGCCACCGCGGCTCGCCATGCGGGGCCACCAGCTCGCGCACGAGCCGCTGCTTATCGGCCACCTGCCGGGCGTACGGCACCTCGATCACCGTGCACGACCGGCAAAGTCCCTTGTTGTAATAACCGCAATCCACGCCGTCGATTCTACGGTTCGCGCGTGAGCCTTCGCTGCGTGGCCGCCGGCCCGCCACTGGCCCGCGGGCGACAAGCGTGGCACGGTGGTTACCTACACCCGCCCGCCACCGGAATTCGAGATGACCGCACGCAAACCCTCCCCCGCCGTGATGATCGGTCGCACGGATCCCGCTCTCACCGTTCGTCCCGTGGACTACTCGTCCTGGAAGCCGACGACGCCGCCCCCGGCCGGTCCTCCGCGGGTCACCGCCGCGGCGTCGGCACCCGGTGCACCCGTGACCGGGGCTGCTAACGCGCCCACGACCGGTCCGCCCAAACCGGGGCCGGGCCCGCGGAAGATCGACGGGGCAGCCCCCGCTCCGGAGACCCCCGTTGCGCCGCCGGAGTCGAACCTGTTGAGCCTGGACCCGTTGATCGCACACTTCGTGGAGCAATTGCGCAAGGGCGTGCAGCCCACGATCTCCACACCCCAGAGCGCGGTCTACACTGCGGATTCCTCCGGCGCAGACACATTTGCGGAGCTGACGGTGCCCGCCTCGGGTGTCCACTCGCAGGGCGTGTGGGATGTGACCGAGGATCAACTCCGCCAGGTTGTCGTGAGCCCTGAGGACACGTGGACCGCGGACCTCGGACGCACCGACTATTACGTGCGGCAGAATCTGTGTGTCCAGGTCAACCGCGCCGAACATCGCGTGGTGGGCATTTACCGCAGTGGCTGGGCCCTCGCTCGCAGACCCGACGAGACGTGGGCGGACGGCCCCGACTCCCTGGAGCGCAGCGGCGCCAAACCCGGCGGTAGTGGAACGCGGTATCCGACCAACCGTCGCGAGCTACTGGCTCGGTTGAAGTCCGCGGGATTCCATGTGACCACGTCGGGGCCCACCCACGGCAAGATCACTCACCCGGAGGTTCCCGGGCGCTTTATTCCGTTCTCCTCCACGCCGTCATCCCAGCGCTACGGCAAACATGTGACCACCGCCGTGAAGCGAGTATTTGGGATCGATCTGCGGAGGTAATGTGCCGGTGCCCTTGAATTCCGCAAGACCCATTTCGCGCTGACAAGCGGCAACACAATTCTCGGTAAATCACCCGCCACAAAATGACCAAGAGCGTGCTCAATTCCCACCTAATTCCTGGTAAATCGTCATATTCTTAGCAGGCACGGATGCGCGGTCTCGCACGCATTGGGCCCTTGGGGAAGGGTTGCGCGGGGCCGGTGTCCGATCCGACACATTTGGGGGAGAACATCGTGTTAAGAACACCCGCACATCACCGCCCGCGCTCAATCACGCGCCACCGTCACGGCACCGCTCCTACGGACGACGTGCTGCACGGGTGGGTCCGAGCCGAGGACCGCGTACTGTCCGTGGCAGTGCACCAACCAGCAGGGCCGGAACGCAACGGCACCGTGGTCATCGCGGGATCGCCGGGCCGCGAGCGAGTCACCATGTTCCGGACCATCATTGATGTGGCTCGGACCTTGGCGGCGGACGGCTGGCGCGTGGTTCGCTTCGACTGGGTCGGCACGGGCCTGAGCCCGTGGACGGCCGAGGCCGCACCGGCCGAGAAATGGCTCGGTGACCTTGAGGTCGTCCGGGAATGGGCCGCGCACGCCGGCCCCGTGCACGGACTGGGCGTGCGGCTCGGGGGTAGCGTTCTCGCGGCCTCCAACGAACGCGGGTGGGCTTCCCGTCACGTGTGGGCGCCTGTGTCGGGGAAACTGTGGCTGCGCCATCAGGTGGCACTGCGTCGCATGGCGGGCCCCGAGCTGCCGGCCCGGGTGACACCCGGAGTCGAACTCATGGACCTTCAGCTGAATCCCGAGGGTGCAGAGGCGCTGAAACAGTTATCCGAACCGGATTCGAGCCGAGGCCTGGACATTCTCGACGGCCCGCAGCTGGAGCCCGTGCCCGTGGACGTTCACCCCCGGGTGGCCAGCGTTCCGAAGGAGGCCGCGGCCACCATTGCGGGCGCACTGGCTGCCGTCGCTGACCGGCTTCCCGGTTCCCCCGCCGCGGTGTCGTTGATACCCGAGCACGCCGTGGCGCTCCCCGTGGACGGAACCGTGGTTCACCTCCGGCGCACCCGGATCGGCCGAGCGAATCGCCCCGCCGTCCTCACCATGCCCGAGCATCCGCAACCGGCAGCACCCGGGGTGGCGTTCGTGTCCCTGGGGTCAGAGCCCATGGAGGCGCCGGGTTCCCTGTGGACACGAGCCGCAATCACGGCCTCCGCACGCGGGGCCGTGTGTCTGCTCGCCGAACGGACGGACACCGGTGAGCTGGTGCATCCCGGACGCGCCCAGGATCCCAACCCGTACGTTCGATACACCCTCACCGAATCCCGGGAAGTGCTCGAGGAATTGGCACGGCTCACCGACGGCCCCCTCAAGGCAGCGGGAGTGTGCCTGGGAGCGTGGGGGCTCGTCGCGTGTGTTCATCAGTTGCCCGACCACGTGGCGCAACGGTTGTCCCTGTACGCGGTGAACAACATCGGCTGGCAGCGGGCACCATGGCGCTACTGGCGCCAGGGGCTTCGTAGCGGTCCCCTGTCACCGGCCATCCCCGGACAGGCACCTGCCGAGCCGAGTGGTAGTGACCCCGCGTCCACGCCATCGATGGAGCAGCGCCTGGGCGCTGTGGCCCGCACGATCGTGCGAGGCACGCGGCGGGCGGCATTCAATGCTCATCCCCGTGTGACCGCGGCGGCCGCCGCGGTGGGAATCATTGACGTCCCCCACCCCCTGATGCGCCGGTTGGCGCGGATCCCAGGGCTGCGGGTGGACGTGATTTTCGGGCCCGCGGACGCTCAGCACGCCGGTGTGACCGCCGGTCCGATCAGCACGAATCACAGGGTGACCGTGCTTGACCCCTTGGATCACTCGTTACACGCCACGGCGTCCCGGAGGAGCATGCTGAATCATCTGCTGGTAGATCTGTAGCCCCCCGCCTTGCGGGGCCGGGTCCGCGGCACGGGTTCGATGTGCGCGTGGCCGCGGGCGGTGGGCCGGTCACGTGATCGGAACCGGCTCCACCCCCAGGGCACGCACATATCCGCCATCGTGGGTGGGGAACGGTCCTGTGCCGCTGACGGGCAGCCGCACGGTGTCACCGGGCAACAGGTGCACGTACCCGTCCTCGGCGACCAGACCCGTCGCCAGGTCCAGGGCGACGAATCGTGCCAGACCCTGGCTCGTGACCTCCACGGACCGGGTGCCGCTCCGGTCACGGACCCACCTCGCCGTCATCTCAGGGTCGGCGAGGTCGTCCCTGCGGGGTCCGCCGGACAGGTGCACGTCCGTGGCCAGAACCGTTCCGTCGGAAGCCACGAGCTCGGCTCGTATTCCTTCGTACTCCCGTGCGCCGAATCCGTAGGCGTTGTCCAGGTCGCGGAACGTACTGTCCGCCAGATCCCCTCGGAGCACCCGTCCTCCCCGGGCCGGCACCGTGACCGCAACCTCAATGGGTTGTTGACATCCTCCCTGAACCGTGGTCACGGTCCATCGCAGGGTCGCTGAGAGCTCCCCGGGACCGTCGTGCCAGAGGTGAACCGATAAACCGTTGCCGCCCTCGGGTAGGAAGCACACGGTGGTGGGAGCGCACGCCCTGCGCATGCCGTACCACGCAGCCGTGGGACGCCCAGCTGCATCCAATACGCCCCATCCTGCGCCGGGGGCGGTCGAGTGGGATGCAAGAATCAGTGCCCCTCGGCAGAGTGAGTCGCTCCGGCGCCAGTGCGCCAGAGTCCGTTGGAACACGTGGGCCAGTGCCGCGCGCTGGTAATCCAAACGGCCCGCGTGAGTGGCCAGGGCCGTCTCGTCCGCAGCCCTCGGTGGAGCTGCCAGAGTGGCATTCGGGTCGCTGTCCCTGTCCAGGAACAACCGCTGCACGTAGCGCATGGTGGTGTCCTCGAATGTCCAGGCGGCTCCCGGATCACGTGCCAGCCCGGCCTGCCAGGCGGCGGCCCGGTCAGGGTGGTCCAGTGGTCCGTCCGTGCCGAACTGCTCCCGCACCGTGGCCGGTTCCGGTGGCACGGCAAAGGCCAGACATTCTGCGGCGAACCGCACCCCGCTGCTGCGCGCGTCCTCCAAAGCGCGCCCGTAGGCCCCCACCCCGAAGTAGTGACACACTCCGTCCGTCGCATCCACCGGCGAGTGAACCACCGCGGTGGTCACCGGTTCGGCAATTGTCACGGGCCTCTCCGCCGACGCCGCCGCGCCCGCCTCGTAGGCCCGCGCGGCGGCGTCGAGATCCGCGTCGGAGCACGGTGAGGACGCGACGACCACCACGTCGGCACCGGCGGCGCCCACCGCCCGTGGGATGTCCTCGACCAGAACGTCTGGTGTCCATTCGGCGGCCGGGCGCCCGGCCAGCACGGGAGCCTGGATCACCTCGGTCCCGCCCGAGATCACGACCGTGGAGGGGTGGGCCGCCGAACGAGCCGCCAGCGAGCGCACTTCCTCGCTCACCTGCGCGCGCCAGGCGGGATCATCGGGCGGGTCCAGCGGCCCCAGGGCCACGTCCTGCCACACCATGAGGCCGAGCTCGTCGCACAGGTCATGGAACGTGTCCGACTCGTAGCAGCCGGTGCCGGGCAGCCTGATCATGGTGGCCCCGGCAGTCCGCAGTCGCATCAGAAGCATGCGCACGGATGCAGGATCCGCGGCCGTTTCGAACGGGTCCGCCCCCGCCCACACCACGCCTCGGGCGAACACGGGGACCCCGTTGACCCGCAACCCCAGCCCCGCGCGGTCGGCCCGCGGCTGCGCCGTCACGGAACGGAAACCCACGCGGTGCGAGCTCGTGGTGTCCCCCACTTCCACGCGCACCTCGTGCAGCGCCGGCTCCGCCGCTTGCCCCGCTGCCATGGCGTGGGGCCACCACAGGCGCGGATTCGGCACGGGCAGTTCCACGGTGACCGCGTCACGCCCGCGTGTTCGGGCGTCCGTCACCACGACCTCGACGCCGGCGCCCGCGCAGCTCAACCGCACAGATTCCGCCGTTCGTCCTGTCGGGTTCACCCGAAGGTCCACCAGCACCGTGCCCACCCCGGACTCGTCGACCCGCGTGCGAACCGCGCGGGGCCGAGCGTCGATCACGGGTGCTCGGTCTGCCGCGGGCACCGGCTCCGCGGACAGGCCACCCCACGGGCCCAGGACGGGACGCGCACCGGGCCAGTCGATGTGGCCGATCAGGGGTGTCCGGCGCCACCGCAGTGAACGGTCGGACACGAGCGGTGAGAGCCATTTGGCCCGGGGCTTACGGGGGACGGTGACCGTGGACAGCGGGAGGAGGCGCAGTGCGATGTCACATTCCCCCGGTGGTAACCGCACGACGTCGTCCCAGGGCGCGAAGGCGCTGGTGGAGGTCTTGACCCGGTGACCCGCCACCCACAGTTCGGAGACGGTGGCCACTCCCCGGGAACGTATTTTGTGGAGCCCGCCGGCCGTGGTGATCCGGGTGCGGTATTCCCACGCGGTCTCCTCGGCCGCAACCGCCAGCGCCTCGTCCACGGCACTCTCGCCCAGGGCATCGCGTAAGGCGCCGGTTATCGTTCCGGGAAGGCGCGCGGGGATTCCCGTGGCGCAATCAGTCCCTGCCGCCCGCCCGACCGGAACCGCCCGGCCGGTGCGCAGATCGACCGGGACGAGGGTCCAGACAGCACCCGAGAACACGTCCCCGCAGTCGTCCTGGAACCATTGCTGCGGTTCACAGACATATGTCACGCACGTCACTCCTCGAGATCAAGGGCCGCGCGGGCGTCGTGGATCGCCGCCCGATACCCGGCCGCCAACGCCTCCGCGGCCTTGTCGATGCGCGCAGTGCGCCCCGAGGCCACGCGTGCGAGTTGGAATTGCAACGTCTTCGCGGCCGCGGCGGCGCCGTCGAACGAATCTGCGGCCCGGGCCAGCCGTTCTACGGACACGCCGTCGGGCCAGGCGGCGGCGCCGTCGGCGAGATATCTGCACAGGTGAGCCGCCAGAGCGGCCGTCAGACCGGCCTGCCGCGTGGTGGCGAAGGAGTACAGGTGGAAGTGGCCCATACCCCGTTCGGCCAGGCGGGGCAGGTGTTCGCGAATGGCGGCCACCAGTCCGTCGGCGGGACCGTGCCCGTCGGGACCGGGAGCGGAAGCCCGCCGGAGATGGTCACGGGCCACGGCCAAGGTGGCGTGCCAGAGATCCTCGGGCGAGCGCCGATTCAGTGTGTGCAACCGCACCAGTTCCACGTAGGGGTACGGCACACGACCGCAGCGCATCCTCGGGCCCAACGTCTCGTGGAGGTCTTCTCCCGCCAGTGTGTGCGCGCCGTCGTTGTGCAGATACACCAGTTCCCCCGCCAGCGGATCCAGCCGCAACGGCACGATGGATGTTTTGGTGTGCTCCGTGCGATAGGAGACGCCCTCGGTGTCCGGGAGGTAGTACGCGTCGACTTCCACGATGAGGGCGTCGCCGCGCGACATGGTCAGCTGAAGGTGCTCCCCCAGTGGTCGCCAGGTGTCGTATTCGCCCACTTTGATTCCGTAGAGGACCTCCAGGTCCTCGGTGCGGGGTTTCACGAACTCCCACTGGTCGCCCAGAAAATCCGCGCTCAAAGCCGCACTCAGCATGGGAACCGGGTTCAGCCCGAGGGCTGCGAGCAGCCCGATCCACACGTCCACATAGCAATTCGTGGGTGACCACGGCTCCGCCGGATCATGCAGGGCCGAGCGCGGCACCGTGGCGGGCGTGCGGCCCTCGCAACCTTTGACGGCCAAAGTCTCCGTGCCGAACGAGCCGGTCCCGTGTGCTGCCGGCGGCCCCAGCGACTGGTTCACAGCAGATGTGGCCGTCATGACAATTGCAGCTCGTCTCGCACACCGGTCGGCCAGGCCGCCGTATCGAATCCGTGCTTGGCCGCGAGCGCCAGGGTCACACGTTCCAGACCGAATCCGAAACAGGCGGAGTGGGCCGCTTGACCGTCCACGGTACGCAGGTGGAACGCTTCACCGAAGTGGTCCTCGTGCAGGTTGGCCGAGGCGATGGCCGTGGGGTGTCCCGGGTACACCTCGGTGAGGATCTCGAACTTCAGTTGGGCCTGCCGCTGCCCCGCGCTGAGCAACTTACCCGCCCTGCCGAAGAACGGGTCGTTGGCCGTGTCCGCTTCGACCTCGAGTCCCAGCTTGCGCAGCAGGCCGAGGCCCGCTTCGAGCCACAGCGCTCGGTGTTCCACCGCTTGTTCCGGGGTGCCCAAGCGCACGGCCTCAAACATCCGGAACGTCACGAACCGCATGGGGTCCGCGCTGGGTTCGTGCCGATAGCACTCGCCCACCAGTTCGTAGACGGTGCCGTCGACCTCGGTGCCCTCCAGGTACGCGTAGAGGGGGTGACACACCGCGGGAATCAACGAGTGACCGGCCGGCGTCAGCGACGACGACCAGTCCCCGTGTTCCTGATAGGTGGCCAGCAGCTCGCGGTGGGCCGCGTTGTCCCCCTCGAAAGCGTTAATAGTTCCCAAAAGCTGCGGGAACGAGGCCACGTAGTCGGTGCGTTCCAGCAACCGGGTCCCGTTGACGGGTGGGAACCGCAACCTGCGCGTCCCCGGCGCTTCATCCAGGTCCGCAACAATTCTGCGGGCGGCGCCGGTGATGCCCTGCACCACGTCCTCCGCCTGGGGTCCCAGACCGTTGACGCCCTCGCCGAGCGTTGGTAGGAGCCAGTTGTTGGCTTCCAGTCCGGCGCGGAATTCGGTCTGCAGGTCTTCGAGTTGATCGGTTGTTTTCGCTGTTGTCATCGGAGTCCCCTTGAGACCATTTGGAGCTTGGCTGTGTGTTGGAGGATTCGGTCGTTGTTGACCATCACGGAGGGCCCAATGCTGTCGCGGTACAACCGGGCCAGGCTCACGGGCGATCGATTGGCGAATCCGGAAATGCCCACGATCACCATGGCGTCCCCCACGATCGCGCGTACGGCCTCCGCTGCGGAGACCTTCAGGGTGTTCATGGAAATCGCGAACGGCATGCTCTCGCACGTCTGCGGTGAATCCCATGCAGCCTGGTAGCGGGCCACCGAGGAGCGCACCACGTCCGTCATGGCCTGCAGATCCACCTCCAGCTCCGCCAGGCGCAAGGCGGACGGCGGAGGATTCTCCGGATCCTTACGGGCCGCCTTCTGCACCACGGACCGGGCCACGAGCCCGGCTTGGGTGGCCATCCCCAACCACACCGACGCCCACAGGCAGTGGGCGGCCGGCAGCATGGTCTGGGCGGAGATCGTTTCGAACGGCACCCCGAACACCGCACCGGCATCCGTGTTCGCCTCCAGCTCGAAGGCCTCGGAGCACGTTCCGCGCATCCCCAGGGCATCCCAACCCCGGGTCCTCGTGAGATCGATGTCCGTGGCAACCACTGCCACGAGCACCTGGTCGCTACTGACGGCATCCGCATTGCGGCGAGCCGTCACGAAAATCGCGTCCCCGGCGCTCCCGTAGGAAATCACGGGGCAGCTCTTGTGCAGTCGTATCCGCCCATCTCCCGTGTCGTCCACGGCGCACGACGACGTCCGGGTGTCACCACCGATGGCGATCTCGGTGGTGGCCGAGGCCAGCAGCAGTCCGTCACCGGCCACGCGCCGCATCATGTCCCGCAGCAGGTCGGTGTCCGCGTGGCGGGTGAGGCACAGCACTTGCGAATAATGCATGGCCAGAATCATCGCGGTGGACGTGCACTCACGGCCCACGCGCTCAAGGGTCGAGCACAGTTCGGTGATGGAGTAGCCGAGGCCTCCCAGGGACCCGGGCACGGGCGCGCCCAGCAGCCCCTGGGCTCGGGCCTCGGCAATCGACGCCGCGGGAAAGACCGACTCCGAGTCCACGGCGGCCGCGTGTTCCTTTGCCACGGCCGCCACGGCCTCGGCCCGGGCCGCACATGCCTGGGCGCGGCCCGGAGGCAGGTCGGTGGTTGATTCCATGTCGGGTATGAACGGGGTTCGTTGGGTCGTTTCAGTCATGGTCGATTCCCTCCACTGCCTCTGAAATGGAACTGATGGACGTGAACGTCGCTTTGGTGAGCAGTTCTTCGGGGAACTCGATGTCGAACTCGTCCTCCAGCCCGAGCATCACGTTGACCGATGCGTGGGACGTCATGCCTGCGCGGTAAAGATCGACGTCCGTGCCGAGGGTGTGGGCGTCCTGGGACAGCTTGCCGTGCTCGGCCAGGACCTTGCGGACGGTGAGTTCGGTGGTGGTGGTTTCCATGGGATGGGGCCCTTTCAATCGGCGGAGTTCTGTGGTCATGGTGTCGATCGGTGCGCGCAAGGCGCCGGTCGACGGGTCTGGTGGGCAGCTCAACGCGAGCGCGACCGCCAGTGCGTAGTCGCCGTCATGAGACATACTCACGGTCCAGTCGCCCAGTCCTCTGCGGGTCGCCAGCGCTGCCGCTGAATCGGTCAGGAAAAGGCCGGGCGCGCCGTCGGCCCCCGTGTGCACCGCAATGCTCGGCCACGCAACGGCATCGGTGGCCGCCGGGGCGAGGACCTTCAACACGGCTTCTTTCGCGGCGAAGCGTGCGGCCACCGACTCCGGGGACGTGAGCTTCGAGTCTTCTGCGAGACGCGCGAATTCCGCTGTGCCGAAGACGGCTCGGAGGTAGCGCTCCCCCAGCCGTGCCATGGATTCCGCCACGGGAGCAATCGACTGGATGTCGCACCCAATGCGCGGGCCGGCCCCCAGGGCGGTCTGGGCGGTGGTCATGACCCCTCCCCCGACGTGATGTCTTCGAACTCGGACGCAACCGGTTGCGCTGCAATGGAGCGCTCGATGCCCAGTCGATCGGCCCAGCGGCTCAGGGCCACGGTGGCCGCCGGTCGCCAGCATTCAAAGGTGTGCTCGCCATTGCACCCGGCGGGGCGGCCGTACATCGTGTAGGAATAAGGCGACCCCTGCGATTGAAGGGCTTGCGCCAAGCTCTCCGTGGTCTCCCGCAAGGTGGGTTCGAGGTCCCCGGATGAACCGTTACCCTCGCCCACGAACAACTGAACCTTGGTGCGCTCCAGGCCCTTGCTCTGGCTCACCGGATCGTGCGCATCCCATTGCTCATCCATGGTGCTCTGCCCGTTGCCGAAAATTGCATCGGTCTGTCCCGTGGTCTCCTCCGACACTTGACTGAACAGGTCTCTGACCTCACCGGATGAGAGGTCCAGCAGGCCGGACAGGCTGATGGCCTCCGCAAACAGGTCCGGGCGTTCTTCGGCGTAGCGAATCGCTCCGTAACCACCCATGGAGTTCCCCAGGACGACCCGATCCTCGCGGCCGGTGCGGGTGGGAAGATGAGCGTCCACCCACGGCACCAATTGGTCGAGATGATACGTTTCCCACCCCTGCGCCTGGTCACCGGATGCCGTCCAGTCGGTGTACCACCCGTCCTTGCCGCCGCTGGGGATGACCGTAATGACGGGCAGCCCGTCGGTGATCTGCTCCGCATGCCCGGCCTCGAACCATTGGCGGGCCGGGGAGGTTTCCGCCCCGCTACCGCCCAGAAGATAGACCACGCGATAACGGGTCCCGGGATCGTAATTCTGGGGCCTGACGATGATGACGGAATTCTGACCGCCGGGCAGTCCCTCGGCTACCGCGTCCGTGCTCACGCCGACTTCCACGGCGCGTTCGGACAAGGCCTGCGCGCCCGTCACGGTGATGCCGTGGGAGGGCTCGTCGAAGTCCGTTTGGTCGAGGAAATCGGCCTGTTGCAGGGCCGCGGAGCCCGTTGCCATGGGCGTTTGTGCGGGCGTAGGGCGGTTGTCCCCGGCGGCACACCCGGTGAGCACCATGGCGATGACCAAGGACCAGATGAGCCCGACCACGGATTTTCTTCTCATGCCGCGCATGACTGCACCTCACCGACCGGACCGGCTGTCAGCCCCATGGACGCGTCCACGACCTGCAGCGCCGTTGACCTCGAGGAATGGGACTGCAAGGCGTGATCGAGGGTGGCCAGGTGCGTCACCATGATGTGTCGCCCTCGTCGCTGTAACCGACGCAGCCCTCGTTCGCCCCGTTCCTGGAGGAACAACAGGCCGTCCTCCGGACCGAAAAAATAAGACACTTCCGCGCCGCGTGACGAATACTCCATGACCACTTCCGGCACATTGGGAAGGCTGCGTCGCCCCAGGAAAAGCCATAAGGAATAGGGCATCCGGCGTCGGATCCGGTCTTTCAACCGGGTGCGGAAATTCGTGGCTATCGCCACATCGCCCATGGACCGCAATTGTTCGAGCACCGCGTCCACGTCCCAATTCCGGTAAAGCCTCTCGTAATAGCTCTCGGCCGGTCGCCACGCCACATTGTTGAGAATGACGCGGCGGCGCATGGGGCTGTCCTGCGGGGCCATGGCCACGAGCCAGCCCCCGACGCACAGGCCTACACCCGTGACTTCCTCCCCGGTCCGGTGGTGTAACCACCGCGCCCCGGAATCAATGACGGCTATGCCCTGCCGGGTGTACGGGTTGACGTCCTTGACTTCATCCAGCCCGGCACCGTCCCCGCAATGATGGCGCTCCACACGCAGTGCCGGCACCCCACGAGCCGCGAGCCTCCGGGCCGCTATCGTCCACAGGCCCGTGGGACCGTCCTTGGGTTCCGCCGACGGCGGGGCCAGAGTCACGGCCCCCCGGCCGATTCCGTGATTGTCCACGGGGTGGGTGTAGGAAGCGGGGAGGCGGTCCTCGCCGAGCTCGAGTAATTCCTCGATCACGTCCACACCGAATTCCGCCACGTGGATGCGGGCCGTGCATTGCGGTTGCCAATCCCCCGCGCGGTAATCGTGATGCGGTCCGTCGCGCAACCGCCCCACCAGGCTCGCGATGGCCTCGGGGCTTGCCTTGGCGTAAATCGACGCCACTCCGTAAAGTTTCTTGGCCACCCGGCGGTCCGCTTCACGAATTACTTCGATGCCCTGATCCTGATGTGTTCGGATTTTTTGCGGGTCCTTCAGGGCTCGAATAGAGGCAGCCTCGGAATCCGAGTAGTGGGCGCCGCCGATCTCGAGGCCCTCCTCGCTGACCGGCGGCAGGATCAGCCCGCTCGCACGGCGCAGCCCGCCGTACTGGCGCAGGAATACGGCACCGGACACCGGTTCCCACAGCAAGCGTTGCCCGAACGGGACTTTCGAGGCGGCCAGGAGCGCTGCGCCGATACGCAACCCGATCGCGTGGACCGGCGCATCGTGGCCCACGATTCTTCGCGCCTCGGAGTAACCACGTGCGAGGTCGTCCTCCCAGATCGCGACGGGATCACTGGCCTCGGGTCGGGCCCCCGATTCGGTGGTGCCGCTCCAGCTCAGTCGGATGGCCACCCAGCCGTTTTCGGCCGCGCGGGCGGCGACCAACCGCATACTGCGGTGGCTGACGACTTCCTCCCTGGCCAGTGCGGGTGCAATGACTACCGCACCGCTTACCCGACCATGTGTCGGACCGTGGACCCACGCGTGAATCACACGATCAGGCGCAGTCAAGAAAGTTGCTTGGCCTTCTACCCTCATAGATTTCTCCCCACCCCATACCTGGCCCGGAACACCCCTACGTGCTCCGCCATCCGGTCCCCACCGGATTGACCAAAATCGCCGGCCTCGTTCCGCTTGTTTGCCCTAGCGTCACGGACCTTTCGACAATATTCTCAGGCCACCTCTCGAACCTGGAATTGCGCCGATAACGTCAGCATACCCACAGTCCCGAGCTGGCCGGCCGGGATTCTCCGGCCCCAGTGTCTCAGAGCACTCTCAATGCATTCACATAATGCCGCCTCACAAGTGAAATTACTTCATATGTCCCTATTTAGGGTGACAAATTATGAAGAACCAACGTATTGCGTCTTTCCACGACATGCTTATTATGTGAGCTAGCGGATGGCGACTTGGGGGTTACCACCGTGTTTACGGGCCTTGGGCAATAGGTCCATTTTTTGGGGGAGGTCTCATCATGGGGCAACGCGTTTTATTCATTGGGCTCAATTACGCCCCGGAACACACGGGCATCGCTCCGTACACGTCAGGCATGGCGCAGTCTTTGGCTGCCGCCGGCTGGGACGTAGGGGTTGTTACTGGGCTACCGCATTATCCGCAGTGGCAGGTTCACGCCGGTTACGAGCGTGGCCACCAGAACCGGGACATCATCAACGGTGTACCCGTCGAACGAGTACCCCACCCGGTCCCGGGAAACGCGGGACTCGCACGCCGGCTCGGAATGGAAATCATGTTCGGCCTGCGGGCGGCACGGGCCCGGTGGAACAACCCGGATGCAGTAGTGGTCGTGAGTCCGGCACTGTTCGCATCGGTGATCGTTCGTCTTCGCGCGAAGTACCACGGCATTCCGGTGCTCGCTTGGGTGCAGGACATCTACACGGCGGGACTGACTGAAACGGGGTCCGCCGGGGGGTTCGCGACCAGGGCCATGCGCGCGGTGGAAGGTCGTTTCCTGCGCTCGTGCGAGGGCATGGTGGTCATTCACGACCGCTTCGCCCAGTACGTGCAGCGTGTGCTGGGCGTGGACCCGGCGCGCGTGCACACCGTTCGGAACTGGACCCACATCGGGCCATCAACACACATGGACCCCGCCACACTGCGTGAGCGGTTCGGTTGGCCCATGGAGGACATCATTGTTCTGCACACCGGCAACATGGGTGCCAAACAGGACCTGGGAAACGTGGCCGCGGCGGCTGCCCGGGCCGATCAATCGGGTGCCCCGGTGCGCTTCGTCCTGGTGGGTGGGGGGCGGCAGCGCCCACTGCTCGAGGAGCTGGCCGCTCACGCACCGCGCTTCGAGGTGCTCCCCAGCGTCGACGACGAGACCTACAGTGCGCTCCTGGGCGCCGCGGACGTACTGCTCGTCAATGAGCGCCCCGGGTTGACCGAGATGTGCGTACCGAGCAAGTTGACCAGCTACTTCACCGCCGGTCGCCCCGTGCTCGCGGCCGTTGAAGCGCAAAGTCCGTCTGCATTCGAGGTTGCTTCGGCCGACGCGGGAATGCGGGTCCCTCCGGGTGACCCCCGAGCACTCCTGGCCGGGGCGCTCACGCTCCACGGCCAATGGGTCGAATCCGGCGGCACCCGGCACAGCGGTGGCGCCCGTTACGTCCGTGAAGTCCTCAGCCGCGACGCCGCCACCAAGGCTTTCATTGCTGCATTGAATGCGGTGCGGACCAAAGGTCATGCACCCACGCGCACAACCACCATTGCTACCCTCAACAACTGAACCGGGAAATACTCCAATGACGAAAAAAGCGTTGATCACCGGCATTACGGGCCAGGATGGTTCCTACTTGGCCGAGCTTTTGCTTTCCAAGGGCTATGAAGTGCACGGGGTGATCCGGCGGGCTTCCACTTTCAACACCTCACGCATCGACCACCTGTACCAGGACCCCCACTCTCCGCAGGCACGTTTGTTCCTGCATTACGGAGATCTCACGGACGGCGCCCGCCTGGTGACACTACTCGGTGAGATCGACCCGGACGAGGTGTACAACTTGGCCGCTCAGTCCCACGTGCGCGTCTCGTTCGACGAACCCGAGCACACGGGAGCCACGACAGGGCTGGGTACCGTGAGGCTGCTCGAAGCCGTCCGACGGGCGGGCGTGAAGTGCCGCTTCTACCAGGCGTCGACGTCCGAGCTCTACGGTGCCACGCCGCCTCCGCAAAACGAGGACACCCCGTTCTACCCGCGGTCCCCCTACGGTGCCGCGAAGATTTACTCGTACTGGATCACCAGGAACTACCGCGAGGCGTACGACATGTTCGCGGTCAACGGGATCCTGTTCAATCACGAATCCCCTCGCCGCGGCGAGACGTTCGTGACCCGCAAAATCACGCGCGCGGTCGCGGCCATCGCCGCGGGAAAACAGGAGTGGCTCTACATGGGCAACCTTGATGCCGTGCGTGACTGGGGATACGCGGCCGAGTACGTCGAGGGCATGTGGCGGATGTTGCAGGCCGAAGAACCCGAGGATTTCGTCCTGGCCACCGGACGTGCCACATCGGTGCGCGAGTTCCTGGAAACGGCGTTCGACCATGCCGGTCTTACCTGGCAGGATCACGTTCGGTTCGATGACCGGTACCTGCGACCCACGGAGGTGGACGCATTGATCGGCGACCCCTCCAAAGCGGAGGACAAGCTCGGTTGGAAGGCCCGGGTCCACGCACCCGAGCTGGCTCGCATCATGGTGGATGCGGACCGCGAAGCCCTGGAGTGCGTGGGCACCTCTTGGATCGACACGGTCGGAGAAAGCGTCTGGGCCCCGGAGACCGCCGCATGAGCGCCGATCAACGGACCACAACTCTACGGAGTGCCACGGACAGCATCGGACCGCGCACCATCAGTGATCCTACGGACGCGCGCACCCACGATGATGTGCACTACACCCCTGGCGAACTCGATCGATCCGCCACGTTCTACGTGGCCGGCCACCGCGGGTTGGTGGGCTCGGCCCTATGGCGGCACCTGAAGAACCAGGGATTCGACCATCTCATCGGGGCGACATCTTCCGACGTGGATCTGAGGGATCGTGCTGCGGTGGAGCGATTCATGTCCGAGCACCGGCCCCGGTACGTTGTGCTGGCCGCGGCCCGGGTCGGTGGGATCGCGGCCAACAACTCCCGCCCGGTCGATTTCCTGTCCGACAATCTCCGCATTCAGGTTAATGTCCTGGATGCGGCACTTGCCGCGGGCGTCGAACGGGTGTTGTTCCTGGGCTCCTCGTGCATCTATCCCAAACTTGCGGAGCAACCGCTGCGTGAGGACTCCCTGCTGACCGGGTATCTGGAACCGACCAATGACGCGTACGCAATTGCCAAGATCGCGGGCATCATGCAGGTCCAGGCCGTGCGGCGGCAATACGGTCTGCCCTGGATCTCGGCCATGCCCACCAATCTCTACGGGCCGGGGGACAATTTCTCTCCGGAGGGTTCACACGTCCTGCCCGCGATGATCCGCCGTTACGATCACGCGGTGGAAGCCGGTGCCACGTCCATCACCAATTGGGGTTCGGGCTCACCGAAGCGCGAATTCTTGCATGTGGACGATCTCGCCACGGCCTGCTTGCACCTGCTGGAGCACTACGACGGGCCGCAGCAGGTCAACGTTGGTACCGGCGAGGACGTCACGATCCGGGAACTCGCGGATCGGATCGCGGAGGCCACCGGCTACGAAGGCGAAACGCACTGGGACACCCGCAAGCCCGACGGCACGCCGCGCAAACTCATGGATGTCTCGCTGCTGCGCGCGCAGGGCTGGTCTCCCACCGTGGATCTGACCAGCGGTCTCCGAGACACCGTGGCCTGGTACCGGGCCCACCGGGAGCAGGCCCGGGGCCTGTGACCTGGCGGCCCGGGCCGACGGCGCGTTAGAGAGTCAGCCAGCACACGGTCAGTCCCAGCGACGCCAGCGCCACGCAGATCACGAACGAGCGCCACGGTGCGGCCCGTCCGATCAGACTGAAGGAGACCAGAACCACCGCGACCTCGCGGGCCACCAGGACGGTGGCCGCCATGTGCAGGTCGAAGGTGGCGGTCCAGGCGATGACTATGCCGAAGGCGACTCCGGTCACCGGCCCCACAAAGGTTTTCCAGGCCTGTCCCGTGCGGACCAGCAGCACGGAAGCCGACCAGGACAGCACGGAGGGGAACGCCACCATGGCGATGAACGGAACCATGGACATGGCCGTTGCCCAGTCGGGACCCAGCAGCGGCCGGAGCACGAGCGATGCGGCCATGGAGAGGACCACACACCCGAATGCCAGGAGCAGGGCACGCGAGAGCAGCCGCTCACTTTCGCTCCTGATCTCGCGGTCCTCGTCCTTGTCGGCGATCCCGACCCTCACCACGTTGGCCGTCGACGCCGCGAGCGCATCACTGGGGGCGCGTCCCACCGCGTTGCCTGCGCTGTAGGTGCCCAGGGCTGCGGTACCGGCAAAGATGCTCATGAACAGGCGCTCGGCCTGGCCCTGGAACCACGACATGAGGGCATAACCGGACATCGTGGCCATATCGGAGAAAATTGACTGCTGCCCCGGTGGCGTCTGTGGAATCGGTTTGTCGTTATGCCGGGCCCGCCACCAGCACAAAAGGGCGAAGACGCCCTCGGTGAGCGCCAGTTGAAGGGACGGTCCCAACAGCGAGTGGGTCAGGATCAGGGTGGTTCCGCCCACCGTCAGGCCCAACAAGGCGGCCCACAGCTGCAGACGTGCCAGGGTCCCCCATTGGTTGGTTGCCTGCAACGTGCCCACGTACAGCAGGCCGAGGACACCGAAACCCGGGGCCAGTGCCACGGGCAGTACCTGGAAGAATTCACTCCAGTTCTCAAGCGTCCCGTTCCACCGCAGGAACAGCATCAGGCCCACAAGAATGAGGAACGCCACGAAGGGCATGATCGCCCTGTAGCGATTCATGATGCGCATGCCACCGGGTTCGCTCAGCACTCGGATCACCACGAACCGGGCACCTGAATCGATCGTGACCTGAATGGCCGTGTAGATCAACGTGACCAGGTTGTAGATACCCACATAGTGCGGAGTTGTGAAGGCTGCTAGCAGTAGCACCACGAGCGCGGACGAGAGGCGGGGTATGGCCCGCTCGATCAGTGACTTGATCTGGGCGAGCATCAGGACTCTGTCAAAACGGTCGATGCTGATCTCACGTGATGTCTCGCGTAAGGACGCGTCTGCGGGCGCACTCCTGATATCACGCTCTCCAGCTGTTCCCGTGTCCCCGCTGGGCGTCCCGGAGCTCCACCGTTGTCGAGCAACCAGGACATTCCCGTGGCCTGCACCCATGCCGTATAGGCCCGGATGACCTGCGGGTCCTCGTAGACCCGGCCGACATAGTCCGGGGCACTGGAAATCTGACTCCGGCTCAGTCGGTAGGCGATGAGCGGGACCGCCAGCTTCACCACCGCGGCACCGGAGAGTAGCGCGTCGAACCACATCACGTAGTCCTCGGCCGCGGAGTGTTCTGCATAAGCGTTGGCGGCCAGCAACGTGGTACGCCGAGCCAACATACTCGGATGGAACAGCGGATTGACGAACGGCAGGAGGAGACCGATTTCCTTGCTGGTCAAGGAGCCGAAATAGGACGGCCTGGGAAGGGTTGCCTGCCCGAACCTCACCGCGGATCCGCACACGATGTCCGCGTGCTTCAGGGCGGAAATTTCCGAGCGGAACCGCCACGGCATCGAAATGTCGTCCGCATCCGCCCGGGCGACGAGTTTGCTGTCCGTGGTCTCCAGACAACGGCGCATGCACGCCACCGTGCCCCGGTTGATCGGGTCGACGCGGACCGAAAGGCGCGAATCCTTCACCCGTTGCGCACATTCTGCGGTGCGCTCATCCGGCCCGTCCACGGCCACGATGAGTTCGGCGTCTCGCGGCATCGCGCGAAGCGCGGAGCGGATGGCCGATTCGATAGTGGCCTGAGCCTTGTAGGCAGGCATGATCACCGTCAATAACGGCATGAGAACCCCCAGGAAAAACAAAGTAGTGGGCTCTGCCGATAGCCCCTCCGGACAGCCCAGTCGCCGGACATTCTCCCCTGTCCGCCGAGCACGTGCGAGATTATCACGATAGTCTTGCCCCCCTTTTTTTGAACGGCGCCCGAGCCTCGTCGGCCGGGCCTGGAAGGTCCAGGGGTCGACCGCGGTCGCGTGGATTTCCGACGATCCTCTCCGCGAGCCACAAGCCCCACAGCGGGAGGATGGACAGGGTCATGAACGTCTCGAAAGATTCCAGTTGGCCAACGATGCCTTGGAAGACCAACACCGCCCCGAAAGACGCAAGAAGCAACCGGGTGGACTCACTGCGGCTGCGGGTATAGGCGTCAGCGATCAGAGCGGACAACCATCCGAGTATCAGGTATCCGACCAGGACCCCCACCACCCCGAAGTTGAGAATCATTTCCGCGGTGAACCCGGGGACGATGTAGATCTGTTCCCCGTCTCCCAACAGGTCGAAGCCGGACACCTCTACCATGGAACGAAACGGACTGTCGCCTCCGGCCCCGGCGAAGTGCAGCAGTGCCATCGGAACATTGAGCAGAGCACTCCAAACGGTCTCGCCCCCCAAGGATCCGTGCAGGTCAACATGTTGACCTGCCCAGGCTGCCATGGAGAACCGGCCCCATTGCCAGTCGATGAACGACCACGGATCGGTGGTGGCACCAACGCGTTGTCCCGTGGTCACGACCACGAACACGGCGAAGAACACAGCACCTATCACGAGAATCGGCCACTTCAGGACTCTGATCCTGGGAAGCATGAGCGCCAGCAGCGGAAATGACACGTACATCAATTCAGCTCGCCCGCCGTTCCAGGTGGAACTCACCGCGAGCGCGGCCAACCCCGCCGTGAGGATCAACGTGTTCCAGATGGCCGGACCGGCCACGCGTCTGCGACTCGCCAGCGCGAGAACGAGAATCGACACGGCCCACGGTAGCCAACCGGCGAGAAAGGCGTAGCGGGCATTTCCCCCGTCCACCGCAATGATCCTGCCTCCGCCCTCCGAGGTGACGGCCATGACCCGGAGCATGCCGAAGGTTCCCGCGGCCGCCAGCATCAGCGCGGTACCGCCGACCGAGACCCGGTGGGCCGCGGCGAAGGAGTAGAGATTCTCCGGAGTGTACGATCCGCGCGGAAGCTGCTCGGGGTGCTTTCCCCGTGACTGTCCCCAGAGCGTGGGCCGGGGAACGACCATGCCCGCCCAGAGGGCGCAGCTACCCAAGAACGTCGCCCACGCGGCCGTCACCAACCCGGATTCGGCCCCGGTCGTGGGTCCGGACAGCGCCTCGAAATAACCGCGGTCGTTGGACCACCGCAGGACATGAGCGAACCCGGAGAGCACGTTGGCCAGTTGGAAGTTGACGAGCATCCACGTCCGAAGATTCAATCCGTCCGTACCACGCGATCGAACATGGGCAATGGAGAGGAGACCGACCAGGGCTGTGGCCACCAGCAGGACGGTTGCCGTGGCAACGGGGTTCACCGTCTCACCGCTGTCTTCAGCTCAGCCCGGCGTTGGCGCCGCGATGATGCCCGGAACGGTTCGCCACGAGGGCCACTTGCGTATCACCGTAGCCGTCCACGGCCTGCTGCAATCGACCCATCGGGGTTCCACCCGGCACAGTGACCAACAGGACGACGTCCGACGCGCGGCTGAGCACCACGCTGTCGGCGGTTTCGGTGAGGGGTGAACAGTCGATGACCACTACATCGAACTCATCGCGAAGCTCACCGATCAGAACATTCATGCGTTCGGAACACACCACATCACTTGGCCGAACAGTTTCCGTCCCCGCGGGGATGAACATGAGGTTGGGGCCCAGCTTCACCGCTGTCTCCTCGGCCTTGGCGGAGCCGCCGGCAATGTCTGCGACCCCTACCTGCATGTCCTCACCGAGCAGCTCGCTCAAGCCCCGGTTCTGCAAGTGCGCATCCACCAACACGACGCGACTTCCGAGGTCTGCGTAGCTACGCGCAAGCTCTGAGGCCACAGTGGTGGCTCCGTCCCGGTGTCGCGAACCCGTCACCAGAAGCACGGCCGACCCTGGAACGTGTGGTAGTACCTCCGGGTGATGGCGTTGCAACACCGATCTCAGCGAGACGAGTTGCTGCGGTACCCGCGGCTGGTCGGCCACGCCCGTGGTCTCGCCGCGACTCCCGTGCGACGACGATTGGGCCAGTCCCCGGGTGGACAGTTGTTTGAGACGAGGAATCGCCCCGGCCAGGATCGCACCGCGAACCTGGCGCAAATCCTGAACCGTTCTGGGGCGCCGATCGAGCCCTTCGACGAGAAAGGCCAGGATCGCTCCGAGCACGGCACCACTGGCAAGGCCGATCAACGGGTAACTCCAGGCCGGTAGGCCACTGCTGGAGGCCGGCAGCTCCGCCCGGCTGATGGTGGTTGCCCGGACCGTGCTGTCACGGCCCTCCACCGAGGGCGACAGTGTCGACACGCCCCGAGTGAGTTCGTCGGCAACCGCATTTGCCACGGTCTGAGCCTTCTCGGGTGTCTCGGCGGTCGCTGCGACATCGATCAGGGATGTGGCGGTCGGGTTCGTCACCGAGACCATTCCCTCTAGTGCAGCCACCGATTCGTTGACGTCGGGGCGATCGGCCACCGGTTCCAGGACGAACGGGGTGGTGGCCAAAGTTGCATACGATTTCAGCTCACGCGACAGATATGTGGCTGCCTGATTGAGTTCGGCGGCGGAGTCGCTCGTGGGGATCGCCACGTACAACTGCGCCGTTGCTTGGTACTTAGGGGGAATCACCAGCGCAATGACCCCTCCGACGAGCAGCCCCACCAGCATTAACCCGGCAACAACCAGCCACCTTTTCCTAAGCACGTCAAAATAATCCCGCAGTGTCATATGCCCTCCCAGCCCTTGCGGCAGCGGGTCACGATGTCCGCCCGGACATTCCCCTCAACACCCGGAGGCGTTTGTTATCGACCCGCTGGATACTCCCCTAATAAACGCATCCTAAACACGAAATCATCTAAATCCTCCCATATCCTGGCAGCACACGGCGCCGTAAACAGGAAATCGACGCCGCGGTACGCATGAGATTTCGGGTGCGTTCGGGCATCCCGTATGGAAAGCTGAATCCAGGCTGACTACGGTAACCACGGGAAAACTCAACAGGGAACAGCACGGCGCAAAACGGCTCCGGTGATCACCCGTTCGAGGGGGAGAAATGACACGAAATTCACGGCGACTCGCCACCTTCACGGGTGTCGGCTACGACAAAGGCCGGGGCACCCTCGTGTGCGCCGCGTGGGCGTTGGTGGTCGAACCACTTCAGCGCTCGGTGCTGTGCCCACCATCCGTGCGCACGCATATCCTCAGGGCATTCGGGGCGAGCCTCGGCACCGGTGCGCTCATTCGTCACGGAGTGCGCATTCACTGGCCGTGGAAGCTGACCGTCGGTGAGGACTCCTGGATCGGAGTGGGGGCCTGGTTGCTCAACCTCGAACCCATCGATATCGGTTCGGACGTGTGCATCTCTCAAGAAGCGATGCTGTGCACCGGCAGCCACCGGGCCGACGATCCCGCCTTTGAATTCGACAATGCCCCCATTCGCATTGCCGACGGCGCTTGGATCGCCCTGCGTGCCACGGTGCTGCGCGGCGTCACCGTGGGCGAGGGCGCCGTCGTTGGCGCAACGGCCCTCGTCACGCGGGACGTCCCCGCCGGCCGGCGTGTTCTGGCACCCGCAGCGACCGAAACGCGGCCGGTATGAGGATCCTCCAAGTGGTGGCCCTCGTTTCCGGCACGAACGCCTTTGGCGGGCCCACCACGGTGGCGCTCAATCAATGCCGTGCACTGGCCGACGCCGGGCACGACGTGGTGCTCGCGGCCGCCGGCTCAGACCTGGGCACGTCACTGCCGGACACCGTCCAGGGGGTACGCACCGCATTGTTCCCCCCGCTGCAGCTGCTTCCGGGGGCGGGGTTCGCCGGGCTGTCATCCCCCGGTTTGTTGTCCTGGCTGCGACGCGTGGCCGCGAGCGCGGACGTGATTCACGTGCACGTAGCCCGCGACCTCCTCACGCTCCCCGCGGCGTGGTTGGCCCAACGATCGGGCACACGAGTGGTGTTGCAGCCGCACGGCATGATCGACGCCTCGACCAATCCCCTGGCCCGCCCCCTGGACGCACTACTCACCCGGAAGGTCCTGAGCCGGGCGGGGCGGGTTTTTCACCTGACGACTCGTGAGGCCGAGGATCTGTGCGAGGTGGCCCGTGGTCCGGTACCCCTGCAGAAACTGCACAACGGCATGCCCAGTGCCTCTGGGCCACATCCGCTGACCAAGACGGCCGCACCCGAGCCGGGGGTGTCCGGGCCGAACGACTCCGCGGCGCAACGGCGCGCGTGCCGAGTCCTGTATCTCGCACGGTTGCAGGAACGCAAACGGCCCCTCGCATTCGTGGCAGCCGCACGAGCGCTCGCCCCGCGGTTCCCCCAGGCCACATTCGTCCTCGTGGGTCCGGGCGAGGGACAGGGAGAAGCCGTTCGTCATGCCATTGCGGAGGCTGGTTTGGGTGAACGCCTCACGTGGGAAGGCCCGGTGGATTCGCAAGGCGCGCGCCAGTGGATGGCGCACTCGGAGATCTACGTCCTGCCCTCGGTCAACGAGCCCTACCCCATGTCCGTGCTCGAGGCCATGGCCGCCGGTCTGCCCGTGGTGATCACCGACAGCTGCGGCTTGGCGGAGACCGTGGAGCGCACGGGCTCCGGCCTGGTGGTCAGCGCGGAGCAGGAAGCGCTCGAGAACGCACTTGCGGAACTCCTGGGTGACCCCGCGAAACGGCGAGAGTTGGGTAGTGCCGCCGCGGAAACCATTGACCGCGAGTACGCCATGGACGCCGTGGTGGACCGGCTGCTCACTGCATACGGGGGCCGCTGACGTAAGGCTACGTCGTGAAAAAATGCCCACGAACGCACGCACTAGGATGTCCGTGTGAAGGCCTTACTGCTTGAGAACATCCATACCGACGCCGTTGACCTCCTGCGCAGCCGCGGAGTCGAGGTCGAGACCCGCAAGGGCGCGCTGGACCCCACCGAGTTGAAGGACGCTCTGCACGGAGTGGACATGCTGGGGATCCGATCCAAGACCCAGGTCACGCGCGAGGTGCTGGAAGCGCACCCGCAGCTGCAGACCATCGGTGCGTTCTGCATCGGCACCAACCAAATCGATCTGACCGCCGCCACGGACACCGCCACCGTGGTGTTCAACGCGCCGTATTCCAACACCCGGTCCGTGGTGGAACTGGCAATGGCCGAGATCATCGTGATGGCGCGTCACCTGACCGACAAGAACAAGGCCATGCACGAGGGTGTGTGGGACAAGTCCGCCAAGGGCTCCCACGAGGTCCGCGGCCGCACGCTGGGCATTGTGGGTTACGGCAACATCGGCAAACAGCTGTCCGTGCTGGCCGAGGCGTTCGGCATGAAGGTTTATTTCTACGACACCGTGGACCGCCTGTCCATGGGCAATGCCACCAAGTGCGATTCCCTGGATGAGCTGCTGCAGTCCGTGGAAACCGTGACCCTGCACGTGGACGGGCGCCCCAACAACGCCAATATGTTCGGTCGCGAGCAGTTCCGCAAGATGCGCCCGCGCTCACTGTTCCTGAACCTGTCCCGCGGTCACGTGGTTGACCACGAGGCGCTGCGCGAGGCCCTGGTCTCCGGTCACGTGGCCGGTGCCGCGGTGGACGTGTTCCCCACCGAGCCCAAGGTCGCCGGCGATCCGTTCACCTCGCCGCTGCAGGGGCTGCCCAACGTGATCCTCACCCCGCACGTGGGCGGTTCCACCGCTGAAGCGCAGGAGAACATCGGCCAGTTCGTGGCCGGCAAGCTGGTCGACTACAGCCGCTACGGTTCCACGAGCCTGTCCGTGAACTTCCCGGAGGTTCAGCTGGATCCGGAGATCGTCGGCACCCGTCTGCTGCACATCCACAGCAACCTGCCCGGCGTGCTGGCTCGCGTGAACTCGGTGCTGGGCGAGCACGGCATCAACGTGGACCGGCAGCAGCTGGTCACCAAGGGCCAGACCGGCTACCTGGTCACCGATTGCGGCAACGGCGTGACCCCGGAGGTCGTGGCAGCCATCGAGGCACTGCCCGAAACCATTCGGGTGGCCACCGTCAGCTAGCGACACTCCCCCGCTGGCACGTCTCCAAACGCGACCGACCCGGCGAGAATCCGAACCAATGGCCCGCCCCGAATCACCGGGGCGGGCCATTGGCGCTCGTGGCCCGCCGCGCGTCAAGGTTACGGGCGAAATACTCAGTCACTTCATAGAATAAATACCACGTAATCCCCATCACAATGACGTGGAGATCCCCATGAGCCACCCAGCGGTGCCCGGCGCGCACCTCAAGAACCTTGATCCAGATCCGCACCGCGGTGAAGAGGTCAACTTCCAATCCCCCGGCGAACGTGCAGAGGCCGAGGACCCCAAAACCCACCGCATCAAGTGGCTCGGCCTGATCGCAGGTCTTGCGCTGGCACTCCTCGTGTATTTCTTGATGCCCGGCGACGTAGCCCCGGGCGCCCGCCTCACCGCGGCCACGGCCGTTCTCATGGGTGCATGGTGGATGACCGAAGCCCTCCCGCTCCCGGCCACCGCCCTGGTTCCGCTGGTGGTCTTCCCGGTCCTCGGTGACGACGTCAAGTTCGACGACGTGGGAGCTTCCTACGGCAACAACGTGATCTTCCTGTTCATGGGCGGCTTCCTGTTGGCCCTGGCCATGCAGCGCTGGAACCTGCACCGCCGCATCGCCCTGCTGACCGTCAAGGTCATCGGCACCAAGCCCACCCAGATGGTTGCGGGCTTCATGGTCGCCACAGGCTTCCTGTCCATGTGGGTTTCCAACACCGCAACCGCCGTGATGATGCTCCCGATCGGCGTGTCCGTGCTGCTGTTGGTCACCAAGATCGGCGACGGAACCGACACCGGAGCAGACCCCGCACCTGAAGGCTCCGCGTCCGACGCTCGCCAGGCAACCGACGGCCGCGCCGCTCCGGCCACCTCTCAGGCCGGCACCGACACCGAAGTTGACCCCGAGGACAGCTCGGTGAAGCAAGAGATCATCAAGTCCAACTTCGGTACGGCGCTGATGTTGGGTATCGCGTATGCCGCCTCGATCGGCTCGCTGGGCACCATCATCGGCACCCCGCCGAACACCCTGATGGCCGGTTACCTGTCCGACACCCATGACATCCAGATCGGCTTCGGACAGTGGATGCTGGTGGGAGTCCCGCTGGCGGTCGTGATGCTGGCAATCTGTTGGTTCCTGCTCACCAAGGTGCTGTTCAAGCCCGAAATCACCGAAATCCCGGGCGGCAAGGAACTCATCCAGGACGAACTCCACAAACTCGGCCCCATGTCCTCCGGCGAGAAGCGTGTGCTGGCCATCTTCATCCTGGCCGCCGTCTCTTGGGTTTTCATCCCGATGATTTTCGACACCCCGCCGATCTCCGACGCGGGAATCGCCATGACCATTGGTTTGCTGCTGTTCTTCTGCCCCGCCGGTGCCGCACGCGGCGTGCGCCTGCTGGACTGGGATTCTGCCGTCAAGCTGCCCTGGGGTGTTCTGTTGCTGTTCGGCGGCGGTTTGGCGCTGTCCTCGCAGTTCTCGGGTTCCGGCCTGACCGAGTGGATCGGCGAGCAGGCCCAGGGCCTGGGAGGCGTTCCCATGATCCTGATGGTGTTGGTCTTCGCGGCCGGCATCCTGTTCCTGACTGAGTTGACCTCCAACACCGCAACCGCCGCCACGTTCCTGCCGGTTGCCGGTGGCGTGGCCATGGGCCTGGGAATCGACCCGATGCTGCTGGCCATCCCGGTGGCGCTGGCCGCTACCTGCGCATTCATGCTCCCGGTGGCCACCCCGCCCAACGCCATTGCCTTCGGCTCCGGGCATGTGACCATCTCGCAAATGATTCGGGGCGGCGTGTTCCTGAATCTGATCGCCATGGTCCTCATCACCCTGGTGACCATGACGCTGGCGGTGTGGGTCTTTGGGCTCACCTACTAGCGCTCCACCGCCCATCAGGGCTCGAACGCAAGGAGGTCCCGGAACCACGCGGTTCCGGGACCTCAGTGTTGAAAGAAAAGAAGCTTACTTCTTCTTGGCCGACTTCTCGCCCTTGGCCAGCTTGCCGGGCTTCAATGCCTGAGCGGACTTGATCGACTTGGCCGATTTGTCAGCGGCAACCGACTTGGCCGCGCCCTTCTCGGTGGATGCGCTGGAGTTCTCCAGCTGCCCGGATGCGGACTCGATGTGCGAGCGCATGAACCACTGGAACAGCTCGAGTTCCTTGACCTGGCCGATCAGCATGTCCTCGGTGATGGGGTCCACCTTGCCGGCCTTCTCAATGGCCTTGCGGTGGTCCTTGATGACACCGTTGTAGACCAGGTCCAGCGCAGCCAGGTGCTCCACACCGGTGGCGCGCATGACGTCGTAGTCGTCCCACGTGCGCGAGGCGACGATCGCGCCGGGCAGACCGACGGGCGAAACACCCATGGTCGCCATGCGCTCGGCAACCTCGTCCACGAAGCTGCGGACGGTCTCGATCTGGGGGTCCAGCATCTCGTGGACGGAAATGAAGTTGGGGCCCACCACGTTCCAGTGGGCGTGCTTGAGCGTGAGCTGCAGGTCATTCAAAGCGTTCAGGCGCTGCTGGAGCGTATCCGCCAGGGCGTGACCCTCGGTAGTGGTCAGACCCGGAACGGTGTAGCTCGCGTTCTTGTTGGACTTCTTAGCCATGTGAACCTCCTTGTGCACCCGGCGTACGGGAAACTCGCCGCTGTCATGGTGCGGTTTATTTTGATGTACTAATAATAACAACTTCTCATACGCTCCACCAGGCAAACAGTTCGCCCGCGGAGGAATTGGTGACGTGGGTCACCGATCACCTAGTCTTACTCCAAGTACCTGAGACTTGGAGTATCGGATGACCGCGCGCTACCAGCACTTACTGTCCCCCCTCACCGTGGGTTCCACAACCCTCCCGCATCGCGTGATCATGGGTTCGATGCACACCGGGCTCGAGGAAAAGGACGGCGGCGAGCATGAACTCGCGGCCTTCTACGTGGAGCGTGTGCGAGGCGGTGCGGGCCTCATCGTCACCGGTGGCGTCTCCCCCAATCCGGAGGGCGCGGCGCGTCACCACGGCGCCCACCTCAGCACCGAGGACCAGCTGCCCCGCCACCACGTGGTCACCACCGCCGTGCACGAGGCCGGCGGCCTCATCGCCCTGCAACTCATGCACTCGGGCCGCTACGCGATGCACGAGCGCGCCGTGGCGCCGTCACCCATTCGCGCGCCGATCAACAAGGTGACGCCGCGGGAATTGTCCGAGAGCGACGTCGAACGCACCGTTGAAGACTTCGCTCGCGCCGCGTACCTGGCCCGACAGGCCGGTTACGACGGCGTGGAGATCATGGGTTCCGAGGGGTACCTGATCAACGAATTCCTGGTCGAACACACGAATCGGCGCACCGACCGCTGGGGTGGATCCCCGCCCGCCCGACGCCGCTTTGCCACGGAGATCGTGCGGCGCGTCCGCGAGCGCACCGGTCCGGATTTCCTGGTGATGTACCGGCTCTCCGCACTGGATCTCGTCCCGGACGCCCAGGAGTTCGAGGAGGTTCTGACCCTGGGCCGGGAGGTCGAAACGGCGGGTGCGTCCATCATCAACACGGGCATCGGCTGGCACGAGGCACGTATCCCCACGATCGCCACGAGCGTGCCCGGCGCGGGATTCACGTGGGTCAGCCGTGCGCTGCGTGAGAATCTGCGCATCCCGATCGCCACGGTCAACCGCATCAACACCCCCGAACTCGCCCAAGAGGTCCTGGCCCGCGGGGACGCCGACCTCGTGACCATGGCCCGGCCCTTCCTGGCGGACGCCGCCTTCGTCGCCAAGGCGCGGGAGGGCCAATCGGACAGCATCAACACGTGCATTGCCTGCAACCAGGCGTGCTTGGATCACACGTTCACCGGCCGACGCATGTCCTGCCTGGTCAATCCGCGCGCCATGCGCGAGACGGAGCTCGTGCTGGGCCCCACGCGCACGGCCGAGGAGATCGCCGTGGTGGGTGCTGGTCCGGCCGGCCTGGCCTTCGCGGAAGCGGCCGCGCAACGCGGGCATCGCGTCACACTGTTCGAGGAACAACCCGAGCTGGGTGGGCAGCTCCAACTGGCCCGCCGCATTCCGGGCAAGGAGGACTACCAGCACACGGTCCGCTACTTCACCACGCGCCTGCGCGAGCTGGGAGTCACGGTGCACACCGGCCATCGGGCCGCACCCGAAGACCTCGCCTTCGCGGACCGGGTGGTCATTGCCACCGGCGTCCACCCCCGCCGCCCCGGGATCCCCGGGGACACCGGCCCCACCGTGCTCGGTTACAAGGAGGTTCTTGAGGGCGCACCGGTGGGTGACAGGGTCGCGGTGATCGGGGCGGGCGGCATCGGGTACGACGTCGCTCATTTCCTCACGCACAACCCTTCCGCCGACTTCTACGCGGAGTGGGGCATCGATCGCTCACTGGAAGCCCGCGGCGGCTTGTTGACCCCGGCGCCCGAGCCCCCCATGCGACGGGTCACCGTGTTGCAACGCAGCACCACCAAACCCGGTTCACGACTGGGTCCCACCACCGGATGGATCCACCGCCTGGAACTGCGCATGGCCCACGTCCGGTTCATCACCGGCGTGGAATACCAGGAGATCACCGACCGCGGCATTCGCATGACCGCCCCCACCCCGGAGGCCGCGGGTGCGCACGCACGAGCGGGCGGGGGCCTTGCCCTGGAGGCACCCCGTGTGGAAACGCTCCTGGAAGTGGACACCGTAGTGCTGTGCGCGGGCCAGGAATCGCGCACTGAGTTGGCTCTTGAACTGGCGGGCGACGTGCGCCCCGTCCACGTGATCGGCGGGGCTGACGTGGCCGCCGAACTGGACGCCAAGCGCGCCATTAAACAGGCCGTGGAACTGGCCGCGGCCCTACCCTGAGCCGACACGTCGACATCTCAGGGCAGAGCCGCGGCGCTCACCGCGAGGGTGAACGGTAGTCATTAGTTGTTGCTGCTGACCGATCCGCTGTTGGCGTCCACGTAGTAGGTGGCGTCATTGTCGTTGACGTCCAGCTCAACTTCCCAGTTGACGGTGTCGTTGTCATCATCCAGGGAAACATCATCGAGCAGTACGGTGCCACCCTGCGAAGACACCTCACCAAAGGCGCTCTCAATGGCCTCCTTGATCGAGATGGACGCTTTACCCAGCTCGTCCAGATCATCCTGATCCGCCGCGCCGTCTTCCTGCTCGCTGGTGATGTTCTCACCGGCGCCGTCCAGGCTGACCTCGTGCTTGGTGTCGTTCTGGATCACGTCCGCCTCGAAGGCGTCGTTGTCGCGGTCGTAGTCTAGCTTCACCACGTCGCCGCCCTCGTACTTGGCGAGAAGGGTGTCCACAGCGGCCAGGGACGCCGCCCGGCCACCGTTCTGATCGTCGGCGGCAGCCGACTCCGACGGACTCCCACTGGCGGCCGAAGCCTCGCCGTCACTGGGATCGTCGGTGATCTCGGCGGTGGGCTCGTTCTCGGGAACCGCCGCGGTGGTCTCGGCGGGCGCTTCTGCGGCGGGTTCGTCATTGCCTCCCCCGCAGCCGGTCAGCAGCAGTGCACCGATCACGGCGGAGGAACTCAGGGTCAGAATTTTCTCAGTGTGCTTCATGGTTCCATCATCCCGTCCGCGCGCTGGTTTCCACCGTATTACGCCAGAATCTTCGCTCGCGACGAAAGCCGTCCGCGCCCCTCGGTCCTTTCACCGGCCACTCAGACACCGTGTCTACTATTCTGGGGACTACTCACCGTCGCACGCCTGCCTCACTCCGGTTGGCGCGCACACAACAACGCCACGGGCTGGCGCGGAAGGAGGCGGCTGTGGGTTTTTGGACCGGTTTGGAAAGCGGAATCGAAAAAGCCGTACGCACCGCTTTCACCGCGGGTTCCCGTAAACGGATCGAGGCCGTGGAGATCGCCAGCGCCCTGCGCCGCGAGCTGGACCAGGAATCGTTCACGATTTCCGCGGGCCGCACCATGGCACCCAATGTCTTTACCGTGCAGTTCTCCGACGACGATTTCCCCCGCGCGCAGGAATGGGGCACCCAGTTGGCCGAGGAACTGTGCGACGTGATCATCCGCCACGCCAGGTCACAGGCCTACACGCTGCAGGGCGCGGTGCGCGTCAGCTTCATCCGCAACCCGGATCTCGAGGCCGGGGACTTCGCGATCATTTCGTCCGCCGAACGCACGGATTCCGGACCGGGCACGGGAAGCTCGTCCGGGGCGGCATCGGCCTCGGCGCGAGCGCCCGAGCCGCCGCCCGCGCCGCATCGGCCGCAGCCCCCCACCTCGTTCGATGCCGCCACCTCACCCGGCGTGCCGCGCGAACCGCAGCCGGCAGTCGATTACGTCCCCGTGATCGAGGTCAGCGGCGAGCGCTTCTCGTTGAACGCACCGAGCGTGAGCGTGGGTCGCTCCACGGAGGCGGACATCACCGTGGAAGACACCGGCGTGTCCCGCAAGCACTTGGAAATCCGGCGACAGGGCCAGCATTACCTGGCCGTGGACCTGGGTTCCACCAACGGGTCCTACGTTGACGGTGAACGCATTCAGGGTCGTGCCGAGCTGGTCAACGGATCAGTGATTACCATGGGGCGAACCCGTTTGGTGTTCCAGTTGGTAGTCCCCAAGGAAGGGCGCTGAGGTGTCTGAGCTGACCGTTACGCTATTGCGCTTCGGGTTCCTGGCGTTGCTGTGGATCTTCATTTTCGCCGTTATTGCTTCCCAAGCACGCGATCTGGCGGTCGGCAACAGGGCCCGCGCCGCCATCAACAACGCACGGAAGAAACGTCCCGCCGCACGCGAGGAACGCCCCGCCACACCACCGGCCGGCAAAGACTCCGGCGCCACCACGACCGGCGGCACCCGCTACCGCCCCCGGACCCTGGTGATCGTCGACGGGCCGTTGTCCGGCAGTAGTTTCCAGCTCGGATCCGCCCCCATCTTGCTGGGCCGTTCCGCCGAGTCCACGGTTCCCCTCGAAGACGACTACGCCTCCGGCCGCCACGCGCGCCTGTTCGCACAGGGTTCGCGATGGTTCCTCGAGGACCTGGGATCCACCAACGGCACGTTCCTCCAGGGCCAACAACTTTCCCGCGCGACAGCGGTTGACCCGGGCGTGCAGTTCCGTGTGGGGCGTACCGTGATGGAACTGAGGCCCTGACCCATGCCCATTGCTTTCCGTTTTGCCGCGCGCTCGGACGTCGGCCGGATCCGATCCAAGAATGACGACTCCGCGTACGCGGGTCGTTACCTGGCCGTCGTCGCGGACGGCATGGGCGGCCACGTGGGCGGCGACGTCGCCTCGGCATCCGCCGTCATCGACCTCACCCACCTGGACCACGCGGGCCACAACGGCGACGCGGAAACGGTTCTGGCGGATGAAATCCAAAACGCCAACCAGAACCTGGCCAAGCTCGTTCAGGCCAACCCGCGGTTGGGAGGCATGGGCACCACCGTGACCTCACTACTGATCGACGGAGACACCATTTCGGTGGCTCATATCGGCGATTCTCGTGCGTACCGCTGGTCGGACACCGGGGGATTCAGCCAGGTCACCACGGACCACACCTTTGTTCAGCGGCTCATCGACGAGGGCAGGCTGCGCCCGGAAGAAGCAGAGAGCCACCCCCACAAGAACGTGCTCATGCGCGTTCTGGGTGACGTGGATGCCTCTCCCGAACTCGAAGTACAAACCGTCACCCCCCGGGTCGGTGAACGGTGGCTGTTGTGCTCCGACGGGCTCAACGCGGTGGTCAATGCACAAACCATTGAATCAATCATGCGCTCCACCGGGGACCTCAACCAGATCGTGAACTCCCTGGTGGAACTCACACTGGATCGCGGCGCCCCGGACAACGTGACCGTGATCGTGGTCGAGGTTCAAGAAATCCCGCGGGGTAGCGAGCCCGCGCCCACCACCGGGGAAACCGTGGGTGCCATTCCCGACAACAGCCGCACCTCGGACGAACAACTGGCCGATGAGCAGTTGTGGAACGCCAGCTTGGACTCGCCCGTGGCCGGCGCGGGCTACTCGGACAATCATCAGATTCCTGTGGAGCACAAGGAATCCTCCGCTGCGGAACTGCGCAGAGACCTCGCCGAACGACCCCACCTGCTCGTGGGCGCGGCAGCCAATGCCACCCAGACCGGCAGGATCCCCACGGTCACGGATTCCGTGGCACGGCGCCGCGCGACCATGCTGCGCACCTCCACGTTGGACGTCCCGTCGGATCCGGACGAGGTCCGCAACGCATTGCTCGGCGAGCGGAAGCCGCGCAAGGGGAACAAGCGGCGTCGTGCGCTGGTCATCGGTCTCCTGGGACTGGCCGCGCTCGCACTGTTACTGGGCGGCTGGGCCGCCAAGTCCTGGACGTCCTCGCAGTACTACGTGGGCGAGGACAACGGGAAGGTGGCCATCTACAACGGAGTTTCCCAGAGCCTAGGACCCATCAGTCTGAGCGAATTGGACAGCACCACCACGGTGGATGTGGACAGCCTGCCCAATTACGTGCAGGAGCGGGTGCGAGGAACCATTCCCGCGGGCAGCTACCAAGAAGCCGAGCGCATCGTCGACGAGCTGGCTTCCTCCAACGGCGAGGAACCCAGCCCGCAGCCCACCGGACGGGTCACCGTCATCACGCCCACCCCGGAGGACACCAGTTCGCCCTCCGCCAGCCCCGACAACGGGGGTGATGCCTCGTGAGCAATGCGGCAATGAACGCTCCTACCCAGGTGCCCGGGGAGCGGATCTCTCCCAAGCCCCGGCGCATCACCGAACTTCTGCTGCTGATAGTGGCCCTCGCCATCGGGGTCGGCGCAAACATTCTGGTCGATCCGGATCGCCTGGCCGAGGATCCGGCCCGCATCATCACCAGTGGTGCGGTACTGGCCGGCGGCGGTTTACTCATTCACGTGGTGCTGTGGATTCGCGCCCGCCACGCGGATCCGTACCTGCTACCCATTGCCGTGACACTCAACGGCCTGGGACTGGCCATGATCCACCGCATCGACCTGTCCACGGGACAGACCGCCTCGGACACCCAGGTGATCTGGACCGGGCTGGCCATGGTGGTCGCGTGCGCCGTGTTGTGGTTGCTCAAAGACCACCGCCTGCTCCGCAAGATGACCTACATCAGCCTCTTGTTGTCCGCACTGCTGCTGCTGTTGCCCATGATCCCGGGCCTGGGCGTGGAGATCAACGGCGCTCGTCTGTGGATCTCGATTGCCGGGCGCACCTTCCAGCCCGGTGAGATCGCCAAAATTACGCTGGCCATCTTCTTTGCCGGCTACCTCTCCACCAACCGTGACCTGATCATGTTGGCCGGTCACAAGATCGGCCCGGTACGGTTGCCGCGCTTCAAGGACACCGCCCCCCTGCTCGCGGCCTGGGTGATCGCCATCGGCGTGCTGGTGTTGCAGCGGGACCTGGGCACCGCCATCCTTTTCTTCGGATTGTTCCTGGTCATGATCTACCTGGCCACCGGCCGTGCGAGCTGGATCGTGCTGGGTGTGCTCCTGATGGTCGTGGGCGGTTTTGCCGCGAGCCGCATTTTCTCCCACGTGAGCCTGCGCCTGGACTCGTGGTTGAACGCCTTCGAACCCGAGGTCTACAACCGTCCCCTGGGCGGATCCGGGCAAATCGTGCAGGGCCTGTTCGGCCTGGCATCCGGCGGGTTGTTCGGCCAGGGTCTGGGCCAGGGCCGGCCGGACCTGGTGTCGTATGCCAATTCGGACATGATTATCACGGCTTTCGGTGAAGAGCTCGGGCTGATCGGGCTGGGTGCGATCCTGTCAATGTTCATGTTGTTCGCAACCCGCGGTCTGCGCGCTGCCCTGGGCACCCGCGACACGTTCGGCAAGTTGCTGGCCGCGGGTTTGTCCGCGCTCATGATCATTCAGTTGCTCGTGGTCATCGGGGGCGTGACCCGGTTGCTACCGCTGACGGGTTTGACCACGCCGTTCATGTCCGCCGGTGGCTCGTCGCTGCTGTCCAACTGGATCATCGCGGCGATTCTGCTGGCGATCTCGCACACGGCCCGCCGACCGACCCTGACCGGCCCCGCCACGGACGAGGATTACGCGGAGCTCGAAGCCCATGCGAGAGCAACTCGCGAGGGTCGAGGCGCGGACGAGGAAGCCGGGGATTCCGAGCCCACCACCGAGCTCTCGTCCTCCGTGGCGGGCACGCGCACCACCTCCGAAGACGCCGGTACCGCCACCGAAGCCATTTCTCGGATCAGGGGCCGTTCCGGTTCCCCGTCCCCAGACCAACCCGATTCGACACCGGAAGGAGGAAGACCGTGAACACAGCCATTCGCAGAATGTGGTTCGCATCCGTGGCCATCGTGGTGGTCCTTCTCCTGGCCTTGACCTACGTTCAGTTCTTCGCTGCCAAAACACTCGAGGCCAATCCGTGGAACAACCGAGCGCTGTACGACCAGTTCGGGTCCGACCGGGGATCCATCCTGGTGAACGGTGAAGAGATCGTGAAGTCGGTGCCTTCCCAGGACGATTTCGAACACCAGCGCGTTTACGAAAGCTCTCCCCTGTACGCGCACCTGACGGGATACTTCTCGCTGGTGTACGGTGCCACCGGTCTTGAGGCGGCCATGGGTGAACAGCTTTCCGGCGCCTCCGACGAACAGTTCTACAACCGCGTGGTGTCCCTGTTTTCCGGTGATCAGCCGAGCGGCGCCTCCGTTGAACTCACCCTGGACCCCGAACTTCAGCAACTGGCAAACGACCTTCTGGAAGGCCACAAGGGCTCGATCGTGGCCGTGAACCCCCAGACCGGGGAGATCCTCGCAATGGCCTCCAGCCCCAGTTTCGATGCCAACCGTTTGGCCTCGCACAACACGGATGAGGTAGTGGCGGCCGCCGAGGAGCTCAACAGCGACGAGAACAAGCCGCTGGAGAACCGGGCGATCGCCGGTGATCTGTACTCACCGGGCTCCACGTTCAAGATCATCGACACCGTGGCGGCCTTGGAATCCGGCCAGTACGACACCGATTCCACGCTGGCCAACCCGTCAGAGCTTCCACTGCCCGGCACCACCGTCACGCTGCCCAATTACCGCAGCGGTGGCTGTGCTGCCCGCACCGAGGTTGATCTGGAGTTCGCCCTCGAACAGTCCTGCAACACGCCGTTCGCCTCGATCGCGATGGACCTCGGCCAGGATGCCATCCGCGACACCGCGGAGAACTTCGGGTACGGGCAGGACCTGTCCATTCCGCTCCAGGTGACTCCCTCAATCTTCCCGGAGGACATGAATGACTCCCAGCTCGCTTTGTCCTCCATCGGCCAGTACGACGTCCGCACGACCCCCCTGCAGGTGGCCATGATGTCCGCAGCGATCGCCAACGACGGCGTGATGATGAAACCACAGTTGGTGAAGACGGTCCGTTCGTCCGACCTGTCCGTGATCCAGGAGTTCGAGGCCGAGCAGTTGCGCCGCTCCACCGATCCGGAAACCGCGCAGACCGTCAAGGACCTGATGGTGGAGGTCGTGGAGGACGGAATCGCCAACGGCGCCTCGGTCGCCGGCGTGGAGGTCGGCGGCAAAACGGGCACCGCGGAGATCGGATCGGAAGCGGGATTGAACGACTCGTGGTTCACTGGTTTTGCGCCCGCGAACGACCCCCAGATTGCGGTGGCGGTGGTCATCGAAGATGTGGACGTGACCACCGGTGCGCAGTGGACCAGTCCGAGCGCTAAGCAACTCTTTGAGGCGGTGTTGAACCAGTGAGACCATCGTCGAACACCATTCTGGGCGGGCGCTACGCACTCACAGAACGTATCGCCATCGGCGGTATGGGAGAGGTCTGGAAAGCCAAGGACCAAGTCCTGGGCCGCATCGTGGCCGTGAAGATCCTCAAGGACGAGTACAACGGTGACCCGACCTTCCTGCAACGATTCCGCGCCGAGGCACGTCACACCGCCTTGCTCAACCATCCCGGCGTAGCCAATGTCTTCGATTACGGCGAGGATGAGGGCTCCGCGTTCCTGGTCATGGAACTGGTCCCGGGCGATCCGCTGTCCAACGTGATCGATCGCAAGAAGTCACTCGAACCGGACACCGTCCTCAACTACATCGGTCAAACGGCCCGTGCCCTTGCTGCCGCGCACGCGCAGGGTCTGGTGCACCGTGACGTGAAGCCGGGCAACTTGATCATCACCCCGGACAATCGGGTCAAGGTCACGGACTTCGGTATTGCCCGGCTGGCCGATCAGGTCCCCCTCACGGCCACGGGCCAGGTCATGGGCACGGCCCAGTACCTGGCTCCCGAGCAGGCCACGGGCCAGACCGCCACGGGTTCCTCGGACATCTACTCGTTGGGAATCATCGGCTACGAACTGCTCGCCGGGAAACGCCCGTTCACGGGCGAGTCCCAGATTGCCATTGCCCTGGCGCAGGTCAATGACTCACCGCCGCCGCTGCCGGACAATCTTCCGGAGCCGGTGCGCGCCCTGATCATGTCCATGCTTGCCAAAGACCCGCAGGACCGGCCGGAGAACGCCGGCAAGTTGGCCAACGCGGTGGATGCGCTGCGCCGCAACGACGTGAAGTCCGCTGTGGCCATGGTTCCCGGAATGGCTGCGTTCCTGCCCGACCATCAGGAAAATGACCAGCCCACCGAGGCGATGTCTCCGGTCAAGGACGATCGCACCCAGGCCCTGCCGCGTTCCACGGGTTCGGCCACCGCACCGACAGTCGTCGGTTCCGCAGCCGCCGCCGACAGGCCGGATCCCAAGTACAGTGCCCACCCCTCGACCGCCCAGTTCGACTCCGTGGACCATTCCCACGCCTCGGGCAAGGGCGGCTCCAAGTCGGCCGGGCGCCGCAAAACCGTCTGGCCGTGGGTGCTCGCCCTGGTGTTGCTCCTGCTGGGCGGCCTGATTTTCGGCCTGTGGGCCCTGGGCAATCGCGGCGATGAGGATCCGGCCCCCCAGGGCACGGTGACCTCCTCCACGGCCAGCCCGGATACGGAAACGGTCACGCTCCCGGCCAGCATTGTCGGTGAGGACGGGGAAGAGATCGCCAATGAGATCGCCCAGCTCGGCGTGAACGTGGACAAGCGGCTGCAACAGGGCAGCGGTAGCGCCGCCGGCACCGTGATCTCCTCGAACCCCGAGGCCGGCACCGAGGTCGCGGTGGGTTCCACCGTGATCCTGTACGTCGCGTGGTCTTCCGAAACCAGCGGCACCCAGCAGAATGCGGAGACTCCCGCACAGGATTCCCCAGCCACGCAGAGTTCCGCACCCGAGCAGACACAGGCACCGCAACCGGGCAATGAACTGACGCAGGCACCCGATGCCACCGGCGCACCCGAAGCGGCGGCCCCGGCGGCCACCTCCGAGGCGGATCCCGACTACGCCGCGGCGTCGCCCGCCAATGGCCAGCTGCAAAGCGTGGCCGAGGCCTCGGGAACCGATGCCGCCCAGGCTCAGCAGGGTAGTGGCGGTACCGCCCAAGGTTCCGGTACCGAGGGGTGATCCGACATGGGAATGCCCGCAATGCCTGACCTGATCAATGAGCGGTACAAGGTCGGTGAGGTCATTGGACGCGGTGGAATGGCCACCGTGCACCTGGGCGAGGACCTCCGTCTGGGGCGTCTCGTGGCCATCAAGGTATTGCGGCCCGAACTTGCCGCGGACGACACGTTCCACGAGCGTTTTCAGCGCGAGGCCCAGGCCGTGGCCTCGCTCAATCACCACACGATCGTCTCCATTTACGACACGGGCGAGATCACGCCCCAGGGCCCGGACGGGGTGACCCGGCCGTACATCGTGATGGAGTACGTTCCCGGCCAGACCCTGCGCGAGCTGATTCACGGTAAGGGCATCGAACCCGAACATGCCATCGAGTACATGCTGGGCATTCTCGACGCGCTGTCATTCAGCCACCGTGCCGGCATCGTGCACCGCGACATCAAACCGGCCAATGTGAAGGTCACCCCGGACGGTGCCGTCAAAGTCATGGACTTCGGGATCGCCAGGGCCGTGGAGGACACGCAGGCCGCACTCACGCAGTCCCAGGCCGTTCTCGGAACCGCCCAGTACCTCTCCCCGGAGCAGGCCCGCGGGGTCGCAGTGGATGCCCGCTCCGACCTCTACTCCGCAGCCTGTGTCCTGTTCGAGATGCTCACCGGTCGGGCCCCGTTCGTGGGCGAATCCTCGGTGGCCATTGCGGCGCAGCACGTGCGGGACGCGCCCCCCGCGCCGTCGGCCCTGAACCCCCAGCTGCCCCGGTCCGTGGACCGGTTCATGGAGAAGGGGCTGGCCAAGGACCGGGATCATCGTTTTTCCGATGCCGCTCAGATGCGCCGTGCGCTGCGCACCGTTCTCGTGGAGTTACCGGACGATCTCGATGCCACGCAGGCCCTCGACGCGACCAAGACCATGGACTCCAGCACCAAGGCACTGCCCGCGGTGGGCGCGGGGGTCGGTGCCGGTGCCGTGGTGGCGGCCGGCCGTAGCGAAACCGCCGAACATGCGGCGTACCCGGGTGAAGCATCCATGCACTACGACCTGGACCCGGATGAAAACACCGGAGGCCACGCCGGCTCGGCAGCGGCGAAACCGGCTGCGCCCGACACTAAGCGTCGCGGCCGCTGGATCCTGCCCGCCGTACTCATGGTTTTACTGCTCACGGGACTCGGGATCGCCGGCGTCATGGGCGTGCAGTGGTGGCAGAACCAGCAAGTGGAACAGCCTGCCATGGTCTCCGTGCCGCAGGTCGAGGGCATGGACCGCACCACCGCGGAGAACACTCTGCGCGATGCCCAACTCGAGCCCACTTTCAGCACCGAGAACAGTGATTCCGTACCCGAGCGGCACGTGATCACCATGAATCCCTCCGCGGGCACTCAGGTGGAGGCGGGTTCCGGCGTGGCCGTAACGGTGTCGGACGGCCCCGCCACCGTGGATGTCCCCAACACCCTGGTGGGTCAGAGCCTGGACAATGCTCGCACTGCGTTACGCGAGGCCGGTCTGAGCGTGGGAATGGTCAGCACCGTCAACAGTGCAACCGTGCCGGAGAACGTGGTATTGTCCACCGATCCCGCCGGCGGCACCTCGGTCGAGAAGGACAGCGCCGTGCAGTTGCAGGTCTCGACCGGCCGGGTGACCGTGCCGGACGTGGTCGGCATGTCACGCGTCGAGGCTCAAGATGCGCTACGCGCGGACGACGCACGGCTGAACTACAACATCGCGGTCCGGGACTCCGAGGACGAGACCACGGGCACCGTGCTCGAACAGTCGGCTCCGGCCGGTTCTTCGGTGGCGCAGGGCTCCACGATCACGCTGACGATTGCGCGTGAGGTCACGCCGTCGCCCACGTCAACGCCGGAGCCCAGTGACGAACCGACCCAGGAGTCCACGCCGTCCACCGCGCCCGAATCGGCCGGTGACGGGCAGGACGCTTCGCCGACACCGTCCCGGTCTCGGGGCTAAATCAGCGGTGGACTCAGGCGGTGATGAGCGGGGACAGTCCCGCGGCCGCCGCGGCAGCACCCTCCTGGCCGACCTCTTCGAGCCACGCGCCCAGCATGAGGTAGCCACCCCCGGTCAGCACGGACTCGGGGTGGAACTGGACACCGTGCAACGGCGCGGTGCGGTGCTTGAGCCCCATGACCACCTGGCCGTCCTCGGTGGTCGCGGTGACCTCGAGGCAGTCGGGGACAGTGGCGGCGTCCACGGCGAGCGAGTGATAACGCGTGGCCGTGAAGGGGGAGGGAACGGAGGCGAACACGCTCGTGCTGTGATGGATCAGCTGGGAGGTCTTGCCGTGCATCAGCTGCTGTGCGTGACCCACGCGGGCGCCGTACACCTCACCCAAGACTTGGTGCCCCAGGCACACACCCAACAACGGGGTTTTGGTCTGCTCAGCCCACAGGATCAGATCGGGGCACACACCGGAATCCACCGGCGCACCGGGGCCCGGTGACAGCAGGACGCCCTGGTGCTCGCCGGCCAGGGCGGTCACGGCGGCAACATCGAGGTCGTCGTTGCGGATCACCGTGGTTTCGGCACCGAGCTGCTGGAGGTACCCCACCAAGGTGTAGACAAAGCTGTCGTAGTTATCCACCACGAGAATCTTCACGGACACGGAACCTACTCCTAGGCGTTCAAGAGGTTGAGACGGAACTACCGCGCAAGTCTACGCCCGCCCGAGCGGATAGACTGAACGCCGGTTTCACGCCCAGGCGTCTCAAGCTCGCAATGCGTACCGTGGAGGGGCCCGCCCCGCGAGTCCACGCAGCAGGAGGAATGATCAGTAGTGTCCCAGCCCAAAAAGCGTTTCGGTAGGTCCCGCGAGTCCCTGGATTCCGATCAGAAGTACGCGATCACGGACAAGGATCGGCAGCTGACCGAACTGGCCGCGCAGAACCTCCCCCGTAATCGGCATGCGGAAGCCTTCGAGAAGTCCATTGCCAACGGCAACGGTGGTTCCACCTCTGCCACCCCGGACGGCGCAGGAGAGCTGGACGGCTCCAAGAACAAGAAAGCCCTGCGCAAGGCCGCCAAGCGAGACCGCACGGGCGAACCGCAGCCGACCCCCATGTGGTACAAGGTGGTGATGATCGGCTTCATGATCGTGGGCCTGCTGTGGATCATCACCTACTACCTGTTCCAGGGCACCCTACCCATCCCGGGGATCAATGTGTGGAACCTGGTCATCGGCCTGGTCTTCATGATGACGGGGCTGATCATGACCACCAGATGGCGCTGACCCGCAGTCACCCGCTCGTAGCTCTCTCAGCCCAGGAGGCACACCATGGTCACATCATCGCGGCAACCGGATCCAGAGCCCGAACCCCTGGGCCCCCGAGATTCCACGCACGACAGTAACAGTGCACCGGATGCGGGCCGGGCCCCGGACACGCAAAAGTCCCGGCCGCAGGATTCTGCGACCGGGACAGCCCCGCTCGTTGAAGACCGCAAGGACACCGGGGGGAACAAGCACCGGCTCAACGCCGCCCGCATTGAAGTGCGATTAAGACGTATTGCCCTGCTCGGACTTGTCTTGGTGCCCCTGCTGTACTTCATCGTGCAGTCACTGCGCTGACCCTCTCCCTGGCCCGCGCCGCAATCGCACGCGTGGGATCAGTTGGCCTCGGGAGCGGTGAACTCGACATCCAGGTCGATGGTGACCTTATCGGACACCATCACACCGCCGGCCTCAAGAACAGCGTTCCAGGTCACGTTGAATTCCTTGCGGGAGATCGAGGTGGACGCGGTGAAGCCGGCACGGGTCACACCAAAGGCGTCCACGGCCACGCCGTTGAATTCCGTGTCCAGCTCGACCGGCTTGGTCACGCCGCGCAGGGTCAGCTCGCCGGACACGGTGCCCTCACCGTCGGTGAGGTTCAGGCCGGTGACCTTGTAGGTCATCTCCGGGTGGTTGGCCACGTCGAAGAATTCCTCGGAACGCACGTGGTTGTCACGCGTTTCGTTCTTGGTGTCCACGGAAGCCATGCCCACCACGACCTCGCCGGTGGACTGCGCGGCATCCTCGGCCACGTTGAGCTGGCCGGTGACGTCCGAAAACTGGCCGCGCACCTTGGAGATGCCCGCGTGGCGAACACTGAAGCCGATATCGGTGTGAGCGGGGTCCAGGGTCCAGGTGCCGGTGGTCATGCCGTTGAGGTTGTTCATGAATCTCTCCTTCAAGAATGTGGTGCTCCCCGATTCGAAGGCGGAGAACAGCTGCTTGCTTCGGAAACTACTCTACCCGTTTCTGTTGAGGTGTCAACCAATTCCGCAGAAACTATTTATGTGGGCGCCGTCACGAAAGAACCCGATCCGATGTCGGATCGGGTTCTCACGGAGCTCCACGCCGCCCTACGGCCTGGGTTTGAGCCGCACATTGGGCAACGTGGGTGCCGGTAGGGCGCCGTCGTGGTGGGAATCGGCGACGACGCTCGGGAACCGGCCGTGCGGATCGGCGGCGGGCGGGGCGTCGTCGGCACCGATCGCGGACTGCCAGGCGTCGCGGTAGGCGACGATCTCCTCGTGCGAGCGGCCCACGAAGTTCCACCACATGGTGATCCGCTCACCGAACGGGGGGCCGCCCAGGATCAAGAGGATCACTTGTTCACCCTGGGGAACCCGGAGCTTCAGGGTGCGCGCGCCAGCGGCGATGTGTGCCAACTGAGCGGTTTTGAGGACGCCCCTGGGCCCTCCGTGGTCGGGGTCCACCCGGATCAAGGTCTTCCCCTCGTCCAACAGCACCCCGTGCTCGAAGTCCTCGATCAGGTCGAACTCGACCTCCACGGTGTGCTCGGTGGCGTCCACCACGAGCTCCGCACCCAGCACGGGATGGAAAGTACGCACCGGCGAGCGCTGTCCGGCGAATTCGCCCAGGAACACGCGCAGGTCCCAATCCTCGCCACTCAGTGGCTCGGGGGTGTAGGCCTCGAACCCGGGATCCGTGTCCCGGGAGTCGTTCGGCAGCGCCAACCACAGCTGCGCCCCGTGCAGCACGGTGGTGTCCGCTGTGGAGTACTCGGTATGACTGATCCCGCGTCCCGCGGTCATCAGGTTGAGGCTGCCGGGAGTCACGGTGGCCTTGTGGCCGGCCGAATCCTCATGATCGATGCGGCCCGTGAACAGCCAGGACACGGTCTGCAACCCGGTGTGCGGGTGCGGTGGCACGTTCATGCCACCGGTTTCGGAGACGTCGTCGGGGCCGTAATGGTCCACAAAGCACCACGGGCCGATCATGGTGCGGCCCCGCGCGGGAAGGGTTCGGCGCACTTGCATGGCACGCGGTCCACCCAGCGGAACCTCCCGGGGGTCGATGATCTCGAGACCCTGGGCGGGCCCGTCCTCACCGCACAGTTGTTCGGAGGGGTCCGGCTCTACATTGCTCATGGGGTGCCTCTTCCCTTGTTCGCGGGGCCCCGCAGTCAGATCTGATAATCGATCACGGACTGTCGGCTGAGCCCGTGGAACTGCCGCTGGTGATACACCAGGGGTTCGCCCGAGCCTTCATCGCCCACATTCTCCACCACGGCGGCATTGAAAACCAGTGCGGGGCCGGCCTTGACCCGGGCCAGCGGCACGGCGCGCAGCACGCGACGCACCCCCAGCAGACGGGGCTCTCCCGTGGGTAACGGCTCCCACGGCATGTCCTCGCCGAAGCGCGGCGCACCGGAAATTGAGAACGCGCGGGCCAGGTCCACGTTGTCCGCGTCGAGGAAATGCACCAGGAAGGATTCGGCGTCGGCCACAATTGCGGCCGAACCGCGCTTGGCCTGCAGGGAAAAGCCCAGGATGGGTGGCTGCGCACAAATCGAGGACACCGACGACGCCGTGAGACCCACCGGGCCTTCCGGTCCCGCCACGGTGATGATGGCGATCCCCGCGGGATGCTGCCCGAAGGCCGCCTTGAACCCGTTGATCAGGTTCTCGTCCTCGGCCAGGTTTTCCGTGGGTGCCACAAAATCCACCACCTTGGCCGAGGCGTGCTCCGCCTCTCGGCCGCTGGCGGGCACGGTGTCCAGGACGTGCTCGTGCCGGTCCGGCGACATGTGATCAGCGGTGTCCGCGCCGGGCTGCGAAGCGCCGGTTGCTGCGTTGCGAGGCTGATCTGTCATGGATAGTCCTTCCGAGGGTGGACGTGGTGAACGGCCTCCATCTCTGTGAGGCACGTGGTAGCTGTAACGGGGGCCGACTCTCCACCATTCCAGGCGACACCGGATTTGTTCACCCGGCAGCGCAACAGTCCGTCACATTGACCCGAGCTCACCCGTGTCCGCAAGACCACCCGGCTACCGCAACGAACGGTATTCCTTGGCGAAGTGCACGAGCGGTGCGTCCGCGTTGCCGGAGCCCTCGGCCCGCCCCATGGCAGTCATCTTTCCCACGAAAACCTGATGGGTGGCCGCCGTGTGCACGGACACCGTTGCGAGCTCGAACCAGGCCAGCGATCCGTCAAGCACGGGGGTCCCGGAAGCCTCGGTGCGGTGGAACGGCACCGAATCGAGCAGGCCGTCCACGGGGTTGCCTGGGCTGGCCAACCAGTTGGCCACCGACCGCTGGGACGAGTTCAGCAGGCTCAGGGTCCACACGCCCGACGTCTCCACCGCCTCGCAGATCCGGCCCATGTCGTAAAGACACACGAGCATGGTGGGTGGATCGTAGGACACGTCCGCGAACGCGGTGACCGTGGCGGCGTGATCCTTACCCCGATGGCGCGAACACACCACTCCCACGCCCGCCGCGTGATCGCCCGCCAACAGTCGGTAGCGCTCCACTTGTTCATCGGTGGGTTCCGGGTCCATTGCCTCAAAGTCCATGCGCTCAGTCTGGCATTTCGGCAGCCGAGGCCCCACCGGACGCGCCTCGCGGCCGACCGCGCCGGTCACGCCTTGCCGGTCATGCCGGTCATGCCGGTCGCAAGCTACGTCTGTCCGCCGCTCATGCGCAGCGTGATGTTGAGCCTGCCTCCGTGCTTCATCCCCAATTGGGGCCCGCCGGTTCCCGGATACACCTTGGGCACCCCGTGAAAGGCATAGCGCGAGGGCCCGCCGAACACGAACAGGTCCCCGGAACGCAGTTCGATGTCCTGATAGGGCGCAGTGCGGGTCTGCGTATTGCCGAAACGGAACATACACGTGTCTCCCAGCGACAAGGACACAATGGGTGCCGCCGAGTACTCGTCCTTATCCTGGTGCATGCCCATGTGGGCCTGGGAGTCGTAGTAATTGATCAGGGCGGAATCCGGTTCGAAGGTCAGCGCCATGTCGCTCAGCTCACCGTACGCGTCCGCCGTCGCCCGCTGCCCCAAGTGCACGAGCCACTGCGGAAGGTCTTGGATCCCTGGGCCACCACTCGCGCCGTAACGATAGGGCCGCCAGTTGCGGCCCAGCATCACGGACCGCACGGACATCCGCCCGCCCCCGGGCATGACCTGGCGGCGCATGGGGGATTCCCTGACCCACACGCGGCACTGGGTCACCAGCTGGGCCTGCTGTTCGGGGTCCAGCCAGTCGGGGAGGTGCACCGCGCCGGGCGCCGGTTCCCGGCGTTCGCGCGGTACGGAGAACAGTTCATTGACCTCGAACTCGGCCATGGCCCCACCGTACGCAGCACCTCCGACATGGTTAAATGGCTGTGCCGCGGCCGGTGACCCCCACTGCTATTGTCGTGCCATGGTTGGACAGCAGCGTGCATTGATTGTCAGCACAGGACGTGATCGGGGGGCCCTGACGGGGGCGCGTGCACTCGGACGCGTGGGTTGGCACGTGGGGATCGGCACGCCCATCGGCGGCGGAATGCCCGGATCCTCTCGGGAGAGTTCCGCGCATCATTTCGTGCCCAAGCCCCGCGGTGATGATTCAGCGTTCCTGCGCGGAGTTCAGACCGCCGTTGACGAGGGTTCCTACGACATCGTTTTCGGCGGCGGAGACGACTGGATGGCAGCGCTGTCCGCGTACAAGAATCGGATCCCCGCGGTCGTGGCGCATCCGGACAAGCGTGCCGTGGACTCCGGTTTGGACAAAGTGGTCCTGGCAGAGACCGCTGAGGCAGTCGGATTGGCCGCTCCCTACACGGTTTCGGCTACCCCGGAGGAACTCTCGGCCTGGCACGGTCCCGTGGTGGTGAAGTGCCGTGCTCACTGGTCCCAGGGCCAGACCCGCCCCCACCGCATTGACGCCCGCCTCTTCCCCGACACTTCCTCCGCGCGGACCCAGGTGGATCGGATCCTCGCTGCCGGCGCCCAGCCCATCCTGCAGCGCCCCGTCAACGGCGGCTTGAGCGCGCTCATCGGCATTTTTCACGAGGGCCGCCTGCGCGCCCGCGTCCAGCAGGTCAGCCCGCGACTGTTCCCCACGCCTTACGGTGCCTCTTCTCGCGCGGTCACGGTGCCCGTGGACGAGGACCTGGTCGCCCGTTCTGAGAAGCTGCTGGGCAATCTCGGCTGGTCCGGGCTGGTGGAGCTCCAATTCCTCGCCGGCGACGACGGTACTGCCCACCTCACCGACCTCAACGGTCGCTTCTACGGTTCCATGGCGCTGGCCGAAAAGGCGCGCCCCGGCCTGGTGGACGCGTGGGCCCGCACGGAACTCGGCGAAGCGTTCCCCGAGCTCTCCGACGGTCGCGCGGGGGTGCGGTATTCCTGGTTCGCCGGAGACCTGCGTCGGGCGGTCCGCGAGCGCCGCGGCGGGTTCGCGAGCGACCTGCTCGATAGTCTGCGCTGGGGTCTGCGCGCCCGGCACAGTGTGTGGGATCCTCGTGACCCCGCGCCCGCCGGTTACTTGGTGACGCAGCGGTTGCAGAGTTTGGCGCCGGGTAAGATCTAACGCCGACGACGCCGCATGGCACCGATCATCTCGGTCATCACTGTGCGCTCGGGGGCCCGCATGAGCGCCAGGCCCGCAAAATACACGGCGAAGGCTCCCGCCGAGACCGTGCCCAGGACCACGACCGCCGGCTGGTCCACCACGAAGGTCTTCAGCGCCAACGCACCCACGATGGCGAGAATGGCCAGGAAGGCCGCTCGGAGCAGTAACCCTCCGAACAGGCGCGGAACAAGGCCATCATGCCGGTGGTACAGCAACCACCCGTTGGCCACCGCGGCGACAATGAATGAGACGGTGGTGGCCAGCGCGATCCCCGCAACCCCCATGAGCGGGCCGAGCGTCACGTCTCCCACCACGTTGATGATCATCGCGATGACGGCAATGGTCACCGGGGAACGGGAGTCCCCCACGGCATAGGAGGCCCGCACGATGACCTGCCGACAACCCAGGGCCAGCAGGGCCGGTGTATACCACAGCAGGGCCGTGGCGGTCACGGCGACCTGGGCGTCGTCGAACGCGCCGTATCCGAACGCCAGGTCGACCACGGTGTCGGCACCCACCGCGAGCACCACACACATGGGCGTGAGAACGGTGACTGCCACGGAAACACCCCGGCCCACGAGGCGGCGCAGTTCGGGCACGTTCTTGGCCGAAGCACTCAACGCGGGATAGAGGGGCACGAGCAGCGAGGTAATGAGCAAGGTCTCGGGCAGGTGCACCAACCGCCAGCCGTAGGAGAGCGCGGTGATGCTGCCCTCGTCCAGACCCGAGGCCACCGCGCGGTCGACCATGGTATTCACGTTGGTCAGCGCGGTGCCCACGAGCATCGGTGGCGCCAACCGTGCAATCTCGCGGAACCCCGCATCCTTGAGATCGAAGCTCGGCCGCAGCTTGGTGCCCACGGCGCGCAGCGGCGGGATCTGAAACGTCAGCCGCAGCGCCGAGCCGATCACGAAGCCCCAGGCGAGCGCCTCGATACCGTAGGCGGGCCCGAACAGGCCGGCGGCGGCGATCATCACGATGTTGAACGGCACGCCTTCCAATGCGGACCACGCGAAGCGGCCGTGGGCCTGGACGAGTGAGGCAGTGAGGTTGGTGCCCGCGATGAAGATTGTTGCCAGTAACACGATGCGCATGAGGTGTTCGGTGATGTGGGTTTGCTCCGGCCCGAATCCCGGAGCGATCACGGCCGTGACCGGGCCGGTGAAGATACCGGCGAGGATCGCCATGACGCCCAGGATCACCATGGTGACCGTCAGTGCCACGTTGAAACTGTGATGGCCCGGGCAGCTTTCCGTTTCCTCGGCCGCCTGGCGGGCGGTGACCGGGGTGACGGAGCGAGCCATGGCGTCGGCGATGAGTGCGAGCACCACATTCATGAGGCCCTGGGCCACCAAGTAGGCGTCCAGCCCGGCGCCGGCACCGAACACCACGGCAATCACGATGTCACGCCCAAAGCCCAGGATGACCGAAAAAGCGGTCAGGCCCGTGACCAGGACCGCCGCGCGAGACACGCTCCAGCGCGGGTTACGATTCATGTGTTCAGCCACGGGGTGCGCCCCTAACGGACGCAACGGGAACCGAACTGCGCACGGTGTACCTCACGCACCCTTCCCCGGACACGGTTGACTGGCGGACCGCCGCTGAGTCTAACAGCGCCGCGGTATGGGAATTATGCCGCCCCGCACTTCGTTATTTACCATAGAAACCATTTTCGACCAGTAGAGGAACTCCGTGCGTCAACCGCTGTCCGTCATTGACTTCGCAACCGTTCGCAAGAACCAGTCCGTGGGTGAAAGCTTCGCGGATTCCGTGACGCTCGCCCGGGAGGCCGAGCGGCTCGGCTACACCCGTGTGTGGTATGCGGAGCACCACAACATGGCCACCATTGCCTCCTCCGCGCCGGCCGTGTTGATCTCCCACATTGCGTCCAAGACGGACTCGATTCGGTTGGGTGCCGGCGGCGTGATGCTCCCCAATCACTCGCCGCTGACGATCGCCGAGCAGTTCGGGACCCTGGCCGAGCTCTACCCCGGGCGTATCGACCTGGGTCTGGGGCGCGCTCCCGGCACCGACCCGCGGACGCTGCAGGCACTGCGCCGCACTCCGCAGTCCGCGGAGAACTTCCCGCAGGACGTCAAGGAGCTGCAGGGTTACTTGACCGGCAACTCCCGCATCCCCGGTGTTTCCGCCATGCCGGGTGCAAACACCAACGTGCCGCTGACCATTCTGGGCTCGTCCCTGTTCGGTGCGCAGTTGGCCGCCTCCTACGGTCTGACGTACGGCTTCGCATCGCACTTCGCGCCGGATGCCCTGGTGGACGCGGTCAACACTTACCGCGCTCAGTTCCAGCCTTCCGAACAGCTGGCCGAGCCGTACGTAATTGCCGCGGTCAACGTGATTATCTCCGAGGATCCCGAGGACGCCGCCCGGCAGCTCGAAGCCACCCAGCGCGCCCGTGTGCGCATGATGGTGGGCCGCGGCCGGGAGTTCACCGAGGACGAGATGGACATGGTCATGGCCTCCCCCGCCGCGCAGCAAATCCTCCATATGCTGAAGTACACCGCGGTGGGCACCCCGGAGACCGTGGTGGACTACCTCGAGGGTTTCGCCCGGCACGCGGACGCCGATGAACTGATGATCTCCCCCGTGGCCACCCGCCAGGAGGATGTCCTCAAGGGCATGGAGCTGCTGGCCAACGCCTGGCACAAGTAGGACTCAGGTGAGCTTGCCCAGGAAGGCGCCCAGAGCGGCGTCGAACTCGGTGGGGTTCTCCATGTTGGGTGTGTGACCGCTGTTGCTGATCACGGCCAACTCGCCGTGGGGCAGCAGCTCGGTCATGCGCTGGGCTGCGCCCCCGTCGAAGGCGTCGTGGTCGCCGGCCATGACCAGGGCGGGCTTGTCGAAAGCCTTGAGGGTCTCGACAAAGTCATTGCGCTCGGCGCGGCCACGCATCGCCGCGGTGGCACCCTCGAGCGGAGCTGCTTGAATCATTTCGAGCACGGTCTTGGCCACCTCGGGCAACCGTTCCACGTTCTCTTCCCACATCATCTTGGGCAGCACGGCCTGGCCGTAGGAGTCCATGCCGCCGCTCACGATTCCGTCGGCGGCCACGTGACGACGACGCCGCCCCGCCGCGTCCTCAGCCTGCGGCACCGTGTCGTTGATGATCAGGGCGCTCACGCGCTCCGGGTGGGATTCGACCAGCTGCATGGCTGCCTGCCCGGCCATCGAGAAGCCCAACAGCACCGTCTGCTGGATCCCCAGCTCGTTGAGCAGCGCAATGACATCCGCCACGAACTCCTCGGTGTACACGATCCCGGGGGTGACCTCCGACTCTCCGAATCCGCGCAGGTCCGGGGCGATCACGCGCCAACCCCGCTCGCTGAAGGCCTTGACCTGGCCGTCCCACATGGAGTGGTCGTAGGCGTGGCCGTGCAACAACACGAGCGGGGTGCCCTGACCCTCGTCCGTGTAGGCGAGGTCAATGTCGTTGACGTGTGCGGTGTGCGTGGTGAAGGCGGAGCGGCTCATGGTTCCCATGATGCCAGCTGTTCGCCCCCGCGTGGCGCGGTTCCAACCCGAACGCCAACTGATCCGGCCATACTGCACGGTAGGTGGGGCTACCGTGCAGTAAGGCCGGATGAAATGGTGGGCGGGCACTCGGCTAGATCTCCGCGAACCTCACCACGGTGCGACTGGCGATGGCCGTGACCACGGTGACGATCAGCAGGCCCAGCGGGATGGTCCAGCGACCGAGTTCACCCGCGAGGTCGAACCAGAAGTCCGGCCACGCCACAACCGCCGCGATCAGGCCGAGAACCAGCAGCACCACGGCGACCACGGAAATCACCGTCCAGATGACACCGGCCGCGCGGTAGATGCCACCGAAACCCATTCCCGCGAACAAGCTCATGAGGCACATGAGGAACAGGGAGATCGCAACGATCAACGGGTTGCCGTTGTCCATGGCCGTCACGGTCAAATAACTGACACCCACGCCGTAACCCGTCGCGGTTTCAATGGCCAGCAGGACAAGGCCCACCGCCACGACGGTCAAAGCCGTGACCACGAACCCCAGTGCGGTTCCGGCCCAAAAGTTGTGACGGGTGCTACCGAAGGCCAGCGACCCGGCAAACCCGCGATTGGCGGTCAGCGCGCCGTGGGAGATCAGGAAACCCGGGATCGCCCAGAAGATGGCCTGGTTGTACTTGAACCCCTCGCTGACCTCCGGCGGCAGCGGTAGGCCGGTGCGAATGCCGATGATGAGCGCGACAATGATCATGATCACGGCCACCAGCAGCAGGATCGCCGGGGCAATCACGAACGAGTTGACCCTGTTGGTCAGGTAGAGTGCGAGGTTTCTCCGTACGTACTGCATCACAAGCCCCTATCCGCATTGTCCGCCCCGCGCATACCGCGTGCGGCTACAAGTTCTTGCAAGGTGACCGGTTCCACGGACACGTTGGCCTCATCGGCGCGGCGGTGATCCTCGCCGGTGGCGGTGCCGTCCACGGTGATCGAGAGAATGTTGCCCAGCCGGTGCTCACGGAGGATCCGGCGACCACCGGCCAGTTCACGCACCACGGGCTCAAGGCCTCGCAGCACGAACGCGCTGTCCCTGGCCTGGTCGATGTCCGCGTCCACGGTGACCCGCCCGTCCTCCAGCAGCACCACGTTCTCCAGCAGGTCCGACACCTCGTCGATCAGGTGGGTCGAGAGAATGACCGTCCGCGGATGCTCCGCCATGGCCCGAGCGAACTCCTCGTAGAACAGCGCCCGGTGCCCCGGATCCAAACCCAGGTACGGCTCGTCCATGAAGGTGTACGGTGCGCGCGCGGCCAGGGCGATCACACTGACCAATGCGCTGCGCTGGCCCCGGGAGAGCTTCACCGCGCGCGTACCCATGGGCAGATGGAACCGTGAGGCCAATCGTTCGGCCAGCTCCGCATCCCAGTTGGAGTAGAACGTGGGGAGGATGCGCAGCAGCGAGGCGGGGGTGTCGTCGTCGTGGAACTTCTGGTCTTCGTGAATGAAGCACGTGCGCGCCAGGACCTGGGCGTTCTCCCGCGGGTCCTCACCGTCGATGAGAATTTCGCCGGAGCTGCGGAACTTGTGGTTCAAGATCACCGACATCAACGTGGTCTTACCCACGCCGTTCGCACCGAGCAGCCCGTGCACCCGGTTGGGAGCGAAATCCACGGTGATGTCCTTAAGCACGTGTTTCTTTCCGAACGACTTGTTCAGGCTTCTGATCCGGATGCCCCGCTGGCCCGTGTCCCACGGAGCACCCGTTCGATGATCTGCCTGGAGAGCTTGGGAACTCATGGCATGTCCTTTCTAATGAGCGCAACCATGTCGTCGAGGGACAAACCCAGTCGCTGCGCCTCGGCCACGGCCGGGCGGATGAAATCTTCGGCAAACGCCGTGCGGCGCTCCTCGCGCAGAATCTCGGGACCGTTGGCAGCCACGAACGTTCCTATGCCCCGACGCCGCACCAGGACTCCCTGGTCGACCAACCGTCCCAGCGCCTTACCCGCGGTTGCGGGGTTGATGCGGTAGAACGCCGCCAACTCGTTCGTTGAGGGCACAGCCGAGTCCACCGGGTAATTGCCCTGGAGGATGTCATCCGCAATCTGGTCAGCCAGGACCATGAAGATCGGGCGGCCATCGTGTCTCGGTGTCATGACACCTCCTCCGGTTCCTTGGTTAGTTACTTCACTAATTAACCACTGAACCGGTGAGCCGTCAATGGTGACCGCCCTCGGATGTGCGAGGTACGACTGATTCACCAATTGATCCGGCCTTACTGCACGGTAGGTGGGTCTACCGTGCAGTAAGGCCGGATGAAATGGTGGGACGCGGTCGCGGTGTTACCGAACCGCCGCCCACCAGAGGAGCAGCATGGTCACCAGGAAGCCGGTGAAGTAGTTCAGCCACAAGAACGTTTTCCAACCGGCATTGGCGCGGCCGGAATCACTGTCCGTGACGGTGCGGAAGCGCAACACGTTCACCACATACGGCACCGCCAACAGCGCCGCGAATTGCCCGGGCCAGTCGGTCAGCAGCATCAACAACCCGGCGCCGGCATACAGCAGAGCGGAAACCCACACCGTGGGGCGGGCCCCGAGCACCGTGGCCACGGAGGCCAGCCCACCCTCACGGTCGGGAACAACATCCTGCACGGCTCCGAACATCTGCGAGGCCATCCCCCACAGGAAGAATCCGGCCAGCAGTGACCACAACCCCAGGGTGAAGTCCGCACCGGTCAGCACGAGTCCGTAGAGCGCCGGGGACACGAAGTGGGTGGAAGACGTCAGGGCATCCAGGAACGGCTTCTCCTTGAACCGCAGCCCCGCCCACGAGTAGGCCACCACCGCGAACAGGGAAACAGCGAGCACCGCGATCGACCACGGGTTCCCGGTGACCAGTGCCCAGCCCACCAAGATCACGACGAACGGGACCGGTACCACACAGGACGCGAGCAGCACCGAGCGCTGCGCAGACCTGTCCACCACCGCTCCCTCCACGCCGCCCTTGCGAGGATTGCGGAGGTCGGATTCGTAGTCGAAAACGTCGTTGATGCCGTACATCGCCAGGTTGTAGGGCACCAGGAAGAACACGGTTCCGAGCACCACGAGCCACCACGGCAGTCCCCCGGTCAGCAGCACCGCCGCCGCGAACGGGTAGGCGGTGTTGACCCAGCTCAGCGGCCGGGAGGCCCAGAACAGTTTGCTAATCACGCGTCTCCCGCGGGTTGTCGAGTGCGGTGCGGCCGCCCGGTTCGCGTTCATCCGAGATTCCTCCGGGCACCCGCCCAGACGCCACCCGGCCACCCAAGAGCAGCCACAGTCCCGGAAGGAGGAGCACCCCGGCCAGGGGGTACGCGAAGTCCTCGAGTGGTGCCAGCCCCACCTGCACCCCGGAAATGTTCTGGTCCGTGTAGGCCATGATCCCCACGGCAATCATCAGGTTGTCGAACACCGCCGTGAGCACGAACAGCAGAACGGTCGAGGCGCCCAACGCACCCCAGAACAACGAACCCGGTTTGCGCAGCAGCACCGCCGCCACCAGCACCAGTGCGGCAAGGCCCAAAAAGATGAAGTTCACGTCCCAGTACGTCACGGCCGGTCCCCCTCGGGCGAGCGCGAGCGCAAGCGCAGCCACCGCCACAGCACGGGCGCGCCCAGGACGTACATCATGGTTTGGTAGCACAGGAACGCCAGGAAGAAGATCTCTTCGATCGGAAGCTCGGGTGCCACGAAGATGCCCAGCGTGAGCGAGTTGTCGCCGTGCCAGAAGAGTCCGTGGAAGATGGCGACCACGTCCCATGCGAGGAAGAACAGCACGCCGAGGACCAGCACGATCCAGGCTCGCAACGGTGAACCCGACCAGAAATAGAGATTCCAGCGGCGGTCGATCAGGGCATAGCAACCAATGAACACGAACAGCATCAACAAGTACATCAGTTGCTGCGCTCCTCCGGCGCAGTTTCCCGAACTGCATCGAGTACCACTTCGGACGAGATGAGGCACATGGGGACCCCGATTCCCGGCCGCACGGACGAACCCGCGTAATACAGCCCCTTGATTCCCCTGTCGCGCACGCCCGGCCGGAACAAGGCCGATTGCGCGAGTGTATGCCCGGGGCCGAGCAAAGATCCCCGCCACGCGTTGACGGTGGACACGAAATCACCGGGGCCGTAGGTTCTGCGTACCACGATCCGGTCTGCCAGGTCCTCGATGCCGGCCCATCGGGCCAGTTGGGCCACGGCGGCGTCAGCCACCTTCTCGACCTGCGGTGAACCCGGTTGATTCACCTCGGTCGTGTGTATCCCTCCCCGGCCCCATTCGGGCACTGCCGGTGACGGAACCAGGATGAACAGGTTCTCGTCCCCGTCCGGGGCGGTTTTCGGGTCGGTTGCGGAGGTCATGCACACGTAAATGGATGTCTCGTCCGCGAGTTCTTTGCCCTGCGCAATCCGCGCGAAGTTGTCCGGCCAGTCCGCCGTGAACAACAGATTGTGGTGGACCAGTTCGGGCAGCTTTCCACGCACGCCCAGGCACACGAGCACACCGGAGGGTCCCGGGTCGCGGTGCTTCCAGCGCGACTCGGGTGCGCGGAACGGCTGGGGCAGCAATTGAGTCTGCAGGTGGTGCAGGTCGGTCGCGCCGACGACGACGCTCGCCGCCTCGCGCTCCTGGGTCCCGTCCGCAAGGCGGTACCGCACGCCGGTGACGGCGCCGCGGCGCCGTCTGCCGAGGGGCACCAAGGAACCGGAGGAGCTCACGTCGATACCGGTGACCGTGGCGCCGGTGACGATGTCCACACCGGCCTCGCGGACGAGCCGTTCCATGGCGTCCACGAGTGCGGCGAAACCGCCCCGCGGATACTGCACACCGTCCGTGAGATCCAGGTGGCTCATCAAGTGGTACATGGCCGGGGCGGAATCCGGGGCCGCGCCCAAGAAGACCGCGGGGTAACCCAGGATCTGACGCTCACGCGGCTCGGGGAACCGCTTGGCAATGTAGCCCTCCATCGAGTTGCTGAGCAGCGCACCCAGCCGGGGCAGGTTCTTGAGCACCTCGGGAGTCATGAGCTCCGAGGGCTTGGTGAAATTGGTGTACAGGAAGTACTTCTTGGCCAGCTCGTAGACCTCGGCTCCGGAGTGCAGATATTTCTTGAGCGCCGTTCCGGACCCCGGGTCGAGTTGCTCGAAGAGTTCCTCCGCTTCCCCGGACACCACGTCCACGGGTGGCGAATCACGGTGCTGTTGGAAGAACGTGCGGTAGCCGGGGGTCAGCTTCTGCAGGTCGAGTTCCTGTTCGGCGCCGGATCCCATGAGGCGGAACCACCGGTCGATGACCTCGGGCATGAGGTACCAACTGGGGCCGGTGTCGAAGCGGAAGCCCTGAGCGGACCAGCGACCCGAGCGCCCACCCAGGGTCTGCTGTTGCTCGAGCAGCAGGACATCGTGGCCGTCCTTGGCCAGCAACCCGGCCGTGGCCAGACCCGCGAATCCGCCCCCGATCACCATCGTGCGACTCATGAAGCACCTCGCGATCCGGCACCGGAACCAATGCCCGCATCGCAGCGCGGCACGCTGCGAGATCCCGCGAGTACGCGCGCGGCAATGCGCGTCTTGACCGCGGTGGGCACGCTGATGCGCTGTTCGGTCAACGTGGCCGCAGGCACCGCGGCGATCCTGCGAGCCAGTTCGTGGAACAGGCCGTGGGCCAGCAGTACCGCGCGGCGGGCCCGCCGGTCGAGCGCGAGGATTCCGGGTACGGCGGCGGCGAGATCCGCGTGGAGATCGGCGAGCAACTCATTTTTCTCGGCCTCACCCAATTCGGTGGGGTCCGTGTCCGGGAAGTAGGTGCGGCCCAGCTGATCATGATCAGCACCGAGATCCCGCAGGAAATTGACCTTCTGGAACGCGGCACCCAACCGGCGTGCGGTTGCGCGCAGCATCTCGCGCTGTTCGGGGGTGTCCGCGCGAGTGCCGGGCAGGTCCATGAACACTTCCAGGCACATGAGACCAATGACTTCCGCGGAACCATAAATGTAGGTTTCCAAGGACTCGGGGTCGTGTTCGGACACGTCCAGATCCGCGCGCATGGACGCGAAGAACGGCGCGGTCAGTTCACGACCGAATCCGTGACGGCGGGCGACGTCGGCAAATGCGTGGACCACCAGGTTGGTCGAGAACCCGCTGGTTAGGCCCCGTTCCACCTCGGTTTCGAGTTCGTCCAGGGCCGCACGCACGGGACCCGTGGCCAGCCCGGCGGCAGAGGCGGTGCCGTCCACCACTTCATCGGCCACCCGAACCAGGGCATAAATGCTGGAGATGTCCCGGCGGCACTCGCGGGGCAGAGTGCGGCACGCCCACGAGAAGGATGTGGAGTACCGCCCGATGACTTGGCCCGCGGCCGCGGCCGCGGTGCGGGTGTACAGCGGCAAGGGTGCGCGCGGGGATACCTCGAGTCGAGTCACTTACTTCCTCCGATGCAGCACGTAATGACAAATGGCACTGAGCTCGGCACGTTCCGCCTCCGGCAGCGGCAGCCGCTCGAGTGCGTCCTGTGCATCGGCCACAAGCTCCGCGGCCAATTTCACGGCACTGGTCTCGGCCCCGGCCTGTGCCAGGGCAGCCTTGACCTGCGCCACCGTGACGTTTCCGGCGGCGAATCCGGCAAGTGCTTTACGGGCTCGGGCGTCCTGCATCCCGTGAGCCGTGAGCACGGTGGCCTTGCCCTCGCGCAGGTCCGCTTCGGTGGATTTTCCGGTCAATCTCGGGTCCCCGAAGGTTCCCAGAACGTCGTCCACCACCTGGTAGGCCACGCCGATCCGCGAACCCGCCTGCGCGAGGCGAGCGGCGTCTTCCTGGTTTGCACCAGCCAGCAACGCGCCGGCCCTGAGCGGGGCCTCGAACGAGTAGGTGGCGGTCTTGAGCCGTTCCATGTTGAGGATGTCCTGCACGGCGGGGTGTTGCTGTCCGTAGCGATGCATGGACAACAACACGTCGTCCAACTCACCGGCGGCCGATGCCGTCACAGCATCGAACACCACCGCGGACACGGCTTGTAATCGAACCGGATCAGTGGTGCACGTGGTGGCCAGTTGAAGGGCCCCGGCCAGCAGCAGGTCACCGCCGATGATCGCGACCGCCTCACCCAGGTGTTGGGCTTCGTCCGACGGTGCCCCCGCACTGTGCGCGTCCCTGCGGTAGAGCTCCCCCACCGTGGGCCGCCCGCGACGCACGGGATCGCGGTCGACCACGTCGTCGTGCACCAGAAGGGCGGCATGCAGTAGCTCGAAGGACGCCGCCAGGCGCACGCAATCGGGATCGGGGGCGTTGCGGGTCGCGCCGTCCATGACGGGCTCCGCGCGTCCGCCGAAGGCCCGCCAGGCCAGGCGGGTCAGACGCGGCCGCAGCAATTTTCCGCCCGTGACCTGCTCACGAATCCGCGAGCGCAGCACCGGAAACCCGGGGCTGCATCGAACCGTGTCCTTGAGACCGTCGAAGTAGGCGTCCAGTTCTTCGGCCACGGCCACGCAGAAGTCGTCCCAGGCGGGATCGGACGTGGCAACCGCCCCGCCGCGCAGCGGCACGGGAAAGGGCTGGTGGGTGTCGGTCAACCGTGGAGAGTTCATCCGTGATCCTCCCCGGTTGTCAGGGGCTCCGCCGGTCGCGCTGCCTGAGTGGGCCGATCCCGGAGTTCGTCCCGGTAGGTCTCCAGGCGGGTCGCGGTTCCCTGGAGAAATGTCAGAACCACAGCGCGACCGCGCTCGTCGAGCTTCTCCAGTTCTTCCTCGACCATGTTCATCATGGGGTACACGTGCTCCATGGTCATGGCGCGGGACGCATCCACCGCCCGAATGGTCATGCGGCGCCGGTCATCGGGATGGGGCTCGCGCACGGCGTGGCCCGCCCGAACCAACCGATCCACCACTGCCGTGGCCGCCGCACTGGTGACGTGCAGCGCGCGTGCCAGCTCGGTGGGGCCCATGGGGTTTCGCATCAAGATGGCCATCGCGTGGTAGTCGGTCTCCTTGAGACCCATGATCCTGCGGGCCTGGTAGCCAATGTCGTCGTTGACGCGCACCACCCGGCGCAGCTCGCGGCTTTGTGGGCTGACAAAATCGGGCCTGAACCGCGACTCCGCCATTAAAAACCTCGAACTTTTAGGAATTAGAAAAGTTGATAACCATGATGCTTGAAAAACATAGGCCCTGTCCAACGTGACAAGGCGTGTCCGACTGGTGGTTCCACCTCAGCGCACCCGTTGCAGAGCATTCAGCACGGCGTTCCCGTAGCCGCCACCGAAACGGATCGCATGCACCAACAACGGCGGTACTTGGTACCACAGGACACGCTCGCGCCAACCGTCGGCCAGGGGGTAAACGTCGTTGTAGGCGTTGAAGCAGGCCTCACCGAACCCGCCGAACAGCAGCATCATGGCCAGGTCGTATTCCCGATGCCCGTAGAACGAGGACGGGTCGACCAGCCAGTTGTGGCCGCTCGCATCGATCACCCTGTTGCCGGCCCACAGGTCACCGTGCAGCAGACTGGGCGGCTCGGTGGGACCGGCTAGTTCGGCCGCACGCGGGGCCAGTTCAGCCAACAGGTCCGACGCCGCAGGGTCCAGTTTCCCCGTGTCGATCGCCGTGCGCAGCAGAGGTTCGATCCTGCGATGCAGCAGGAAATCGGCCCAGTCGTCGGTGGGTGAGAGGTCCACCGGGAACGAGCCGATGCGCTGCGGCAGCTCAGGGTCGATCGCACCGAAATGCGGCGCGTCCGCGCGGTGGATCCGGGCCAGGCCGCTGCCGCATTCGGCCTCGGTTGGCGGCCCGCCCGCACCGTAGGATTCATTGATCCATTCCAGGACCAGACCCTGATCGCTCACACGGATCACGCGGGGCACGGACAGTTCGGCCGGTGCCGCCGCGCGGAGCGCTTCGAGGCTGGCCGCCTCCAATTCGAGCACACCGGCCGGAGCGTCGAGCATGGTTTTGGCGAACAACGGCCCGTCGGGGGTTTCCAGGCGATACGCGGCGGCCGTATCCCCACCGCTCAGCGATCGCACTCCCGTGACATCAAGGTCGGCAAGGAGGTCTTCGGGCAACTGGTCCATGGTTCTTCTCTACACCATTCCCACGACACTCGCAGGGACTTTTTCCCCGCTGACGGCCTGTGACAACGGGACAAAACAATGGAGTCCACTCGTTCCAGCGTGTGACGTGCACCGCCACAATAATGTGCTAGTGTCTTCAGCAACAAGGATCAAGAGTCCCGGTGTGAAGCTCTGGCTAACCGGGCGGCAACCCTCCAGCACGTAGCGGGGTGCCCCAGATGACGATCCGGCCGCCGCGCAACCGCACGGCGAGCAAGTACGGCGCACGGAGAAACCTCCGGCGTCCCGAACCGCCGGAGGTATTTTTATGCCCGCCCTGTCCACACCCCAGGTCTCGGAGCAGACCGTCACCACGGGGCCACCCACGGGAACGTCGTGGTTGGTGCGCAGGCCGCGCCGCGAATCCTTGATCTCGTTCGAGGTGTTCCCGCCACACCCCACCCGCGATCCGGAGGCCGTGTGGCGCAACATCGACACCATGGCCGCGGCCGGCCCGGATTTCTTCTCGGTCACCCACGGGCACTCCGGCACCAACGGGGTCTCCCGCGAGACACTGCGGCACCTGCTCAAGCAGACCAAGACCCCCGCCGTGGCCCACCTGACCTGCGGTGGCACCGATCGCGCGGGCTTGGAGCGCGCCGTCGAAGATTTACTTGACGACGGCGTTCGCGACCTTCTCGCCCTGCGCGGCGATCCGCCCGTGGGCGGCGGCGAGTGGGTGACCCACCCGGGTGGTTTACACCGAGCATCGCAACTTGTCGAGCTGATCCGCGAGGTCGAGGAACGGAGGTTCGGCGCGTGCGAGCGCCCCGGAAAAAGGCCGGTCTCGGTGTCAGTTGCCTGTTACCCCGTGGCCGCCAAGGGCCGCGATTTTGAAGCGGACCTCGCCGCGCTGTGGGACAAGCAGGAGGCGGGAGCGGATTACGCAATCACCCAGGTGCTCTACGACGCCCAGGACTACGTGCGGTTCCTGGAGCGTGCGCGCTCGGAGGGCATCCACATTCCGATCATCGCCGGCCTGGTTCCGCTGACCGACATCAAGCGCCTAGGCCGAATGACCGAGCTGACCGGCGTACCGATCCCCGAGCGGATCACCAACTTCCTGGGTACGGACAATCCGTCCGAACTGCGCCGCAGGGGCATTGCGGCAACGCTCACCTTGATCGATGAGCTGCTGGACTTCGGTTGCCCGGGTCTGCACTTGTTCACGTTCAACCGGCCGGACGCCCCACTGGCCATCCTTGATCATCTCCGGGTGCGCGATGCCGCCCGCGAGTTCCGTGGGAGTTCGTCGGCGGCCTGACCGCCGCGCACCGGTGGCCCCACTGCCGCCACACGGGCACCCGCACCACCCTTCCGACAGAACCTTTTCGCAACGGTCACAGCGACCGTGGCTTCCCATTTCACACCCTTTTATCCTCAGGAGCACCCCAAATGACTGCTATTTCCAAGCCCTCGTTCCCCGCCGCTACCATCCTGGGTTACCCCCGGATCGGCCCCAACCGAGAACTCAAGAAGGCCTTGGAGGCCTACTGGTCCAGGCCCGCAGAGAACCCCGCGCAGTCCGTTCTGGACACGCTCGCTCAGTTACACGAGCGCACCGTTCGCCACCTCAGCGACCTCGGTCTCACCGACGCCGCCGCCATCCCCGCTGACACGTTCGCCGTGGACCAGACGCTGGACACCGCACTGGCCCTGGGCGCGGTCCCGGCCCGCTTCCGCGCGGACGGTTTCCGCCCCGCCGCTCCGGACACCGCGCAGGGCATCGAGCTGATCACCGCGCTGTCCCGTGGAACCGATCGCCTGGAGCCGCTGGAGATGACCAAGTGGTTCGACACCAACTACCACTACTACGTTCCCGAGATCGGCCCCGATACCCCGCTGTCCGCGCACCCAGAAAGCTTGATCGAACGCTTCGTGACCACCCGTGACACCACCGGTGCCATCACCCGCCCGGTGCTGGTCGGCCCCGTGACCCTGTTGCTGCTGGCCCGCCCGGAAACCACGGACGCCCCGGGCACCCAGCCCTTCGACCGACTCAACGACGTGGTGGACCTCTACATCCAGCTGCTCACCGCGCTCAAGGACGCGGGTGTCCCGTGGGTCGAACTGGACGAGCACGCCCTGGCGGCAGAAGGCTGGGACGTCCCCCGCGACACCATCATCGACGCCCTGACCAAGGCCTACACCCGCCTGAGCTTCCCCTCGAACCGCCCCGACATCCTGGTCGCCGTGGGGTACGGGGACGCCGGAGAGGCCGCCCAGCTCGGACTCGCCGCCACCGACATCGAGGCCCTCGCCATTGACCTCGACCGCGGCAACGAACCCGGTGAGGCCGCGCTCGAGGCGTGGGGCGAGCGCCCACTCGTGGGCGGCGTCGTCGGCGGCCGTACGGTGTGGCGCACGGATCTGGGGAGGGCCTCGGAAACCTTGGACCGGCTCAAGGCCACCGCGCGCGGCCCCGTGAGTGTGGGAACCGCGACCCCGTTGCTGCACGTCCCCCACGATGTGGAGCGCGAAACCGCCCTGGACCCGGACATCAAGGAATGGGTTGCGTTCGCGGATCAAAAGGTCGCCGAGGTTGTCACGCTGTCCCGCGGGCTGAGCGACGGCTGGTCCACGGTGGCCGCGGAACTCGGCAAGGACGCGCTGATCCGCTCCCGCCGAGCCGCGCACCCGGCCACGAACCGCAAGGAGGTTCGTGCCCGCACAGCGGCCGTGCAGCAGCGGGATCGCGAGCGCGCGTCTGCCGATGAGCGCCGCGCCGCCCAGGCCCAGCGGCTGAACCTGCCGCCGCTGCCCACCACGACCATTGGTTCGTTCCCCCAGACCCCCGGCATCCGCACCACGCGCGCCGATTTCCGCGCCGGCCGCATCGACCAGGCCGAGTACACGCAGAAGATCCGGGCCGAGATCGCACAGACCGTACGCACGCAGGAAGAGCTCGGCCTGGACGTGCTGGTGCACGGTGAACCCGAGCGCAATGACATGGTGCAGTACTTTGCCGAGGGTCTCGACGGGTTTGTCACCACCCAGCACGGGTGGGTGCAGTCCTACGGTTCGCGCTGCACGCGCCCGTCCATCCTGTTCGGTGATGTCTCCCGCCCGGCCCCCATCACGGTGGACTGGACCCGATACGCGGCGTCACTGACGGATCGCCCGGTCAAGGGCATGCTGACCGGTCCGGTCACCATCCTGGCCTGGTCGTTCGTGCGCGACGACGCCCCCGCCCGCGAGGTCGCCGACCAGGTGGCCCTGGCCCTGCGCGACGAAATCACGGACCTCGAGGCCGCCGGAACCGCCGTCATCCAGGTGGACGAACCCGCCCTGCGCGAACTGCTGCCGCTCACGCTGGCCGACCGCCCGGATTACCTGGACTGGTCCGTGGGATCGTTCCGCCTGGCCACGGGCGGTGCGGAGACCGCAACCCAGATCCACACCCACCTGTGCTACTCCGAGTTCGAGACCGTGCTGGACGCCATCGACGGCCTTGATGCGGACGTCACCACGCTGGAGGCCTCGCGCTCCGGTTCGGGGATTGTGGACGGGCTGGCCGCGGGCAACTTCCCGCGTGACGTGGGCCCCGGTGTGTGGGACATCCACTCCCCGCGCGTACCCACCTTTGACGAGGTCGCTCAGCGTGTGCGCCACGCCGCCAAGGTCATTGGTGCGGACCGCGTGTGGGTCAACCCCGACTGCGGCCTGAAGACCCGCGGCTGGCCCGAGACCGAGGCCGCCCTCGATCGCCTCGTGGCCGCCGCCGTCACCGTCCGCGCGGAATTGACCCACGACGACGCCGCCTCGGCACCTTCCGTGGCCGCCGCCTCCGCAGACACCACCGCTCGTGCGGCGGAAGGGAGCCTCCTGTGACCGAGCACGTCAACGCCCCCCTGGGCACCCCCATTGTGGCGCCCATCCACCACAGCGCCGCGTATGCGTTCGCCAGCCTGGCCGACGCTCGGGCGGTCTTCGCGCAGCGTGCCTCCGGGTACACCTACGCCCGCACCGGCAACCCGAACGTCACCGCACTGGAATCCGCAGTGACCAAACTGGAACGCGCCGAGTGCGCCGTGGCCACCTCGTCCGGGCAGGCCGCGGTGACCCTGGCGTTACTCGCGCTGACCGGACCGGTCAACGGGCACGTGGTGGCGTCCTCCCACCTGTACGGCGGCACCGTGGACCTGCTCACGGACACACTCGCCGAAACCGGGTTGACCGTGACGTTCGCTGATCCGCGCCGGCCCGAGGAATGGGAGGCCGCGGTGACCTCACAGACCCGCGTGTTTTTCCTGGAGTCGATTGCCAACCCGCTCGCGGATCTCCCGGAACTGGAGACGATCGCGGACATCGCTCACCGCAACGGTGCCGTGGTGATCGTGGACAACACCGTGGCCACCCCGCATCTGTTCACCCCCGGCGAGCACGGAGCGGACCTGGTGGTCCACTCGGCCACCAAGTACCTCTCCGGTCACGGCGGCCCCCTGGGCGGTCTGCTGGTGGACACCGGCAACTTTGACCCCACCGAGGACCCGCAGCGTTGGCCGTGGCTGACCACATCGCATCCGCGCTGGGGTGATCGCTCCCCCGTGGAGGTCTACGGCGCCAAGCGTGCGCTGTTGGGCGTGGCCCGCTGCAAGTACCTCAACGACCTGGGCCCGTGTATGAGCGCCATCACGGCCCACGAGATCCTGCAGGGAATCTCCACGCTGGGAGTGCGCGTGGAGCGCCAGTCGGCCACGGCGGCGTCGTTGGCGGCAACCTTGAACCGGCACCCCGCCGTGGCTCGCGTGCACCACCCACATTTCGGCGGTGCGCGGCAGGAAGAGTTGTACGAGCAGGGTGGCTACCGGGGCGCCGGCGGGGTGTTCTCGATCGATCTCAACGGCGTCCCAGAGCAGGTCGAGCACGTGGTCGATTCCCTGCGACTCATCAAGCTCGCCGCCAACATCGGCGACGTGCGCACCCTGGTGGCCCACCCCGCGAGCATGACGCATTGCCGTCTGACCCCCGAGCAGTTCCGTGCCAGCGGCATCACCGGGCAGACCCTGCGCTTCACCGTGGGCCTCGAGGATGTCGCGGACCTCACCGCGGACCTGTTCCAAGCACTGTCCGTGATCGCGGACGCCACCGAGTCGCCGGCGGCGTGGGAACACCTCCCCCACACCGCCCGCGCCACCGCCCACCAGCAGAAGGACTCTTTCCATGACCATCACTGATTTCTCGCTGCCCGGCCTGGCCACGCGCGCCATTCACGCCGGCCAGGAACCGGATCCGACCACCGGTGCCGTGGTCCCGCCGATCTACCAGACCTCCACGTTCGTGCAGGACGGCGTCAACCAATTCCGCACCGGCGGCTACGAGTACAGCCGCGGTTCCAACCCCACGCGCGGCGGATTCGAGGAACAGCTCGCCGCTGTGGAGCGCGGCACCCGTGCGTTCGCATTCGCCTCCGGCATGGCCGCCGAAGACGCCCTGTTACGCTCGGTCCTCAAGCCCGGCGACCACATCGTGTTGGCCGCGGACGTGTACGGCGGCACCTTTCGCTTGGTCGACCAGGTGCTCTCCAAGTGGGGTGTCACGCACAGCTTCGTGCCGTCCGCTTCCGCCGACGACGCCGCCGCAACCGTTCGCGCCGGCGAGACCAAGGTGTTGTGGTTGGAGACGCCGTCCAATCCCCTGCTTCGCGTCGCGGACATCGCCGCGTGGGCGCAGGTCGCCGACGCCGCCGGGGCCCTTTTGGTGGTCGACAACACGTTTGCGTCCCCCGCCCTGCAGAACCCCCTGACCCTGGGAGCGCACGCGGTGGTGCATTCGACCACCAAGTACATTGGAGGCCACTCGGACGTGTTGGGCGGTGCCGTGGTGGTGGGCAACACCGAGTGGGACGGCCAGCCGTTGAGTGAGCTGATTGGTTTCCAGCAGTTTGCCGGCGGTGCGGTGGCCGGCCCCTTCGATTCCTTCCTGGCCGCGCGCGGATTGAAGACCCTGCCGTTGCGGATGGAACGTCATTGCTCCAATGCGCTGGCCGTTGCTCGCTGGCTGCGTGGCCGGGAGGATGTTCTGGAAGTGTTCTACCCCGGGCTCGAGGAACACCCCGGTCACGAGCTGGCCACGTCGACCCTGAACGGGGGTTTTGGCGGCATCATTTCATTCCGGCCCCGCGGCGGTGAGGCAGTAGCCCACACGTTCGTGAAGACCACGCAGCTGTACAACCTGTCCGTGAGCCTGGGCGGTGTGGAGTCGCTGACGTGCGTGCCCCACGGTATGACCCACGCTTCGCGCGTGGGCACCCCGCACGAAGTTCCCAAGGACCTGGTCCGGCTGTCCGTGGGGATCGAGGACCTGCAGGATCATGTGGCAGACCTGGATCGCGCCCTGACTGCAACACACTAATCAACCGTCTTTGGTTGATCCACCATGGTGGCCGGACTTGCCCCTGAGTCCGGCCACCAGTGTTTAGTCGCCTCGCAGTTGGGCGATATCGAGTTTTTTCATGGTCAGCATGCGTTCGAATGCCCCGGGCTGTTTTATCAAATCGTCGATGTCCACCGGCACGATCTGCCAGCTCACGCCGAACTGATCCGTGCACCAGCCGCATTGCTCGGCCTCGGGCACTGCTGAGAGGGCCTCCCAGAACCGGTCGATCTCATCCTGGTCGTTGCAATTGACCATCAACGACACCCCGGGAGTGAAGCTGAAGTCCTGCGTCACACCGGAATCCATGGCCGAGAACCATTGGCCTTCCAACGTGAAGTCCGAATACATGACAGCGCCCGGCCCCGCAGGACCCGTCTGGTCCGCGTAGGGCATGAAAGCGCCGGGTTTGGTGTCCCCGAATACTCCCGTGTAGTACTCGACGGCTTGCTTGGCATGGTTCTGTGCCGGGCCACCGAACATCAGCGATGGGGTCACGAAGGGGCGCGGTTCACCCTCGGGATTGGTGAGCATGAGCTGCCAGCTCACGCCGTAGCGGTCCTGCACCCACCCGTAGTACTCACTGAACGGGTACGTGTCCAGGGGCATAAGAGTGGTGCTGCCCGGAGACAGCCGGTCCCACACCCGTTGCAGCGTGGCCTTGGCGTTCTCGTCCCTGGACGGATCGAAGTTCAACAGGAACGAGATGGCCGGGTTCGGCGTGAACTCCTCGCCCGCATTGATCAGGAGCACCTGGTATCCCTCGATTTCCAGGACTGCCGTGAGCAGTTCGCCCGCGAAATCCTTCTGGAACTCCAGAAGTCCTTCCGTCGGGTAGTCGGACGAACCCACCACGTGCGTGTTGGGCAGGGCATGTTCGTAGAATTCGACACCTTCCGCCGCGTTGCCTTGGAACCAGAGGTTGGGCACGATCTTTTGCATGGGATTCTCCTCTGCCGATTCTGGAGCGGGCTGACCCCAAGGGATCAACGGCGCTGGGTCCAGTATCGGCCCGCCCGACAGCGCTGGCAATGATCGAGCGGGCCTTGACTGAAAGAGCCGCGGGCGGCCTTCCTCGCAAGGGCGAGGAAGGC
>NZ_BAABLN010000030.1:0-12322 GCF_039544365.1 Kocuria gwangalliensis
CCATTCTTCCCGGTCAGACGGGCATTTCGTTCTTAATTACGTACCAGTACCAAGCATGCTCATCGGTGGATCAAGGCTAAGGCCATCAATGATGAATTCACGACAGACGAGCTGGCGTTGATTAACGACTACATCAAAACCGCCGGTTGGGAATCGCGCGCGGTCACCATGGTTGAAATTACCGGTCTGAAAGGGATTCTTTGATGAGCAAGATCCTCTCGATCTATCCGAACTGCAGCAAGGGCGGCATGACCACCGTGTACCGGACCCGCGCGCTGGCCCGTCCGCAGGACAAGCACGACTTCGTGTTTATGAATGATCGGGGGGGCCAGGCGGTATTTTCCTGCCTACCCAACACGGACTTCCGCATCTTCCCTAAGGGCCGCTTTAGGCCGGCTCTGGAACACATCGCGCAGAATTTTGAATACGACCAAATTCGCATCACGTCGCTTCCGGAAGCGGCCACGCAGCTGGCAGCTTCATTGCCGGACCGAGTGGTTTACGAATTTCATACGTCCACCGTGGGAGTCGTGGAATCTGAGCTGGAGAGGCTGGACATCGATTCCCTCGAGGCGATCCAGACCCCCAGTGACTGGCTCACCCATTTGGTGGCACGGCGTCTCACCAGGACGCAGGCGTCAAAATGCGTGACCGTTCCGAACCTGGTGGATCGCGATACATTCAACCTCTCGGTCGTACCTGCGGATCGTCAACTCGACGACGGCCTCGTCCCCCTACTGTGGGTGGGAAGGTTTGACAAAGGTAAAAACTTCAACGATTTCTTGCGACTCATGTCGATCCTGCCGGAGCACTACATAGCCGTGATCGTGGTCTCGTATGAGACCGAGCCCAACCGAGTTTCGCGTGCTCTGCAAGAGGCGCGCGCCTACGGGATGGCGGATCGAATTTGCTTGCACTTAAATTTGAGTCAAATCCAGTTAGCACAGCTCTACACCTGGACGCGAGACCGCGGAGGGTTGTTTGTCAGTACCTCGCTGGCGGAGTCCTTCGGCTACGGAATCGCCGAGGCCCTAGCGTGCGGGCTGCCTACTGTGGCCTATCGCGTGGGTGGCGTGCCGGAGATCCCAAACTTCGATACTCCCCTGAGCTTGCTCCCGGTGGGTGACGTATACGGGTTGGCCTCCGCTGCGAAGGAACTCTCCGATGTCCGGCCATGATGCACCGGTGGTCCCGCCGGAGCTCACTGACGGTGATGCGAGTGATCAATCGTTCGACACGGTCGTTCTCACCACACAGGAGGGTGCGGATGGACACGTAGTGGTGGTCCGCAGCCCCACGTGGCGCGAGGGAAGACACCCCTGGGTCGGGGCCACCTCACTGCCGTGGTCGGTAATTCAGGTTCAACCGAGCAAGGACGCGGTGTTCAACGACCCCGCGTGGATTAATGAAGTCGTTTCGACCATCTTGCAATTGGCCGACAGAGACGGAGTTCGCGGCCGTATCACCGTGGTCGCGGAGAGCGCCGATGCCATCGCTTACACCGTGGCCCTCGCCTCTGCATCCCCACGGTTCTCTTGCCTGCTCCTGTTTCCTGAAAAGCCCACACCTTTCGCCACCCTAGAGTCTGCCCTCGCGATGATCCAGAAGTCATCGAACGTCCCCACTGTTGTGCTGGCCTTCTCCGCGCGGGACGCGGGGATAAACGGTCCCAAGAACGACGGCTGGCTGAAAATCTTTTCGCGCAGCAGGCTGGCTCCAGACACGCATTTCGACTATATGACCGCACACCCACCGTTCGTCCATGAAGTAGCTCCGCTTGGGGAGCTCGAACGGTTAATTCACGTGGCTGATGATTTAAGGCGCAACGCTAAGGCCGTTGCGGGCCTACAGGCCAAGGACGGGCTCTCGCCTGATTCTCCGGAAGTGGTCGAAGCGCTTACCACGTACCGCGGTCTGGTGGCAGTTACCTTTGCTGGGCTGCAGCCCGAGAACTGGCCGTTCTGGTTGTACGACAAGTTGGAGACGAAGGAGCAAGCGCGGCTGCATGATCTTCCCGTGGCTGAGCTCATGGCAGTGCTTGACGGTCCTGAGAACCTTACACTGGAACACTTCGCGCGACCCACCGTGGTCAAACCTGCCCGGGGTAGCTCGTCGATAGGTGTAAAAATCCTGGTCAGGGACGGAGATCACCTAAGGGACATGAGGTCCGGCAAAACCGTGCGACTTGAAGACGCCCGCAGTTTGCTTTCCAATGCTCTCCAGAAGCTCAACAACTGCAAAGACACCCAAATCCTACTCGAGGCCCCTGTACTAACGCCCAAGGGAAAGTTGAACCCGAAGGACTACAAGTTCCTCTTCGCGGGTGACGAACTAGTCTTGGCCATGATCGTGGAGCAATCCCCTCAGGGAATCTTCTGCTACTGGACCGATGCGCAGTGTCGCACACTGATTCCCAACCCTACGTGGACTAATAGTTATTACCGATCGGTTCGCGAAGTGTCGAAACCAGAGGGCTGGGATGAGCTCGTGGCGCTGGCCTGGCGCGTGTACCGAGTCTCACGTCTCCCCTTCACCCGTGTGGACCTGTACTACGGTTCCCATGGCCCGATTCTGGGTGAGGTCACACCCACCCCGGGCAATTTCTATTTCGGCAACTCCGACAAGATCACGATCACCATGTCCAAGGCCATCGCCGGCCTGGCCGCCGGTGGTCAACATTATGAAAACATTGAGGACTGATGCATATGAGAGATGTGTCCAAATACCAGGATCACTACCAAGAGCACGATTCTCCTGACTCATTCTTAAAATCTTCCGACATCGTGAGTGGACTGCACGGTATCAAGCACCATGATGACGTCTTCACGGATGCGCTGTTCTGGAATCAGAATTCCGACGTCACCGTGGTGTGCTTTAACGGGGCGGGGGCGCCTGCGGGCGGTGTCAGGCCGGGATTTAACGGGACATCAATGTTCAACTCCTGGAAGAACGCCAACCGAGCGAACTTCCTGTTTTTGCACGATGCAACAATTTATGCTCATGAAATCCTGACACTTGCGTGGTACAGCGGAAGTCGTGACTTTGACTACCAGGAGCAGCTCGAACCCATTATCCGCAAGTTTGTGAGCATAAACCGTCCTCGGCACCTGATTTTCTTCGGCGTCTCAGGGGGTGGCCATGCAGCATTGAATTTCTCCGCACGGTTTCCCGGAAGCATTGCCGTGGCCGGAAACCCGCAGACGAACATTGATCACTACCTCGACTGGGCTAAGAACAAGTACTACGAGACCTGCTGGACGGATCCGAACAACCCCCAGGCGATCGACACGAGCGCCCTTCGACACGATCTGGTTCAAACATATGGTGCGAAGTCCATGAACTTCGCTTACTGTCTGGTCAACATCGACGACGGGCACCATGTGGAGGATCATCTGATTCCCCTTATCGAGGCGAGTCACCGCCATCTCAACGTCCGGACACTCCTGCGCCATTGGGGGACGGGACACACTGCGAGCCCGCCCCAATATCTTCTCGAATTCTTCGACGAACTTGTCCACCGCAGGAGGTCGGGAGAGGTATTCCCGGACGTCAAGGGTGCGCGGTTATTGGAATCAAGATCAGACGTGTCCGCCGTCGTGCATTCCCAAGGGCATCCCCTGGCCGTCCCGCTGTTTGCGGGTCAGATGCTCACGACCTCGCCGCTGACGTTCTCGCTGCCGATGCTGGTGAAGGGGACGTTGGAACTGACGGCCACGGTGAAGTCCGAGCAAGGGGATCCCGCCATGGTGCCCGTGGAGTTCCGTACCCGAGGTCCGCGAGCCGACCGCTACATCTACGGTTTGACGGTGACCAAGACCGGATACTCGACACGCATGCCGTGGCGCCCCGGGACGCCCTCGAAACTCAGGGTCTACATTCCCATGGATTTAGCGGTCGACGCGGTGACCTTCTACCCTCCGGCGTCGTCACCCGTCACGATTGAGGAACTGCATCTTGTGGCCCACGCGTTCGAAGACCCCTCTGCCAAGTCGTGAACACTCGTGCGTACATCGTCCGAAGAACCGGCAGGATCTCCAACGAATGTACACGTAACCGACCATGCGGACACCGAAAGGAACAACATGGGCAGGAATGACCCGTTCCCTCGGGGCTTCATAGTCCATCGCGGCCGGGACCGGGGTGTCTTGCCATCAACATGGGTCGAAACTGCGCTCCGGGTCTCAGGCTGGGTATTCGGTCATGATCCCCTTGAGGCCCCGGAGTTCGTGACGTCGTCCCAAAGCGATCGCTGGGTCCTCGTCCACGGACTGTGCCNTGGGTCCTCGTCCACGGACTGTGCCTGTACGCGGGTGACGATGTACGAGACCTGTCCCCCGGGCAACGCCTCATCGAGGCATGGACCGCGGGCCGGGAGCCCTTCCTTGAGCTTCTAAGCATGCTGGGCGGTCGTCACGTTGTCCTCGCCGGGGATCGAGTTGGATTTGCTCTGTACCAGGACGCCACAGGCATGCGCTCGGTCTACTATTCGGCGGACGCGGAGCTGATCTCCTCGCACGCGCACCTAGTGGCAGAGATCCAAGAGCACACCCCTCGAACCCCCGACCAGGGGGCCAATGGTTGTCTGAAGTCTTGGGACAGGACACCATGGCTCGGAATCTCGGGCCTGCTACCCAATCACGAATTGGCCGTGCCCGGATTCGCCGTGGCCCGCTTCTTTCCCCGGGCGGAGAATCCGTACCGTCGGTGGAGTGTCAAGGATCGGGTGGCTGCCTATGTAGTGCTCGCCCAGCGGGAATGGCGACAGTTCGAGCAGTGCGGATTCGAACCTGTGCTGTCAGTGACAGGTGGCCACGATAGCCGCACCAATTTGGCGCTCGTATCCCCGCATTCAGAGAAGATCCGCACGTTCACATACGCGGCCTCGGAGACCATGAAGTCCGCATGGGCGGACAGCACGCGGATGGATCGCCGGATCGTGGAAGAACTCAAGCAATGCATTCCTTTGGATCACCGCTTCTTCGAGATTCATGCTTCTGATCGAAAGAGTGAGGAGATCCCCCGAGACCTATTGACCCGCAACACCCTGGGCAATCACGGCACGTGGTTATTGCCGTTCTACCTGCAACATTTCTCGAACGAGAACGCAATCCATGTCCGCGGCAACACATACGGTGTGTACAAGGCCCCGTGGAATGCGGCCGAGGACAACAACGACATCGCCGGTCTGCGCACCTTGCATAGAATGCTCACCCGGGGCGATCGCGGCCATGAGACCCCTGAATCACGCGAGGCCCACTTCGTGGACGGAGTGCGGCGTTGGGGGTACGACGGCGATCTTTTCGGCTACCACCGCAACGAGTTGTTGTACTGGGAAATGCGTTTGGGGCGCTGGGCGAGCGAGATCTACAACGAGACGGATCTCGCGTTCCCCACGTTCGACCCCACCAACGTCCGCACCATGCTGGAGATCGCCCTGTCCTTCACCCTGGACGAGAAGCGTGACAAGGTCTTCCAATCGGAAGTCGTCAATGCCGCCTACCCGCTGCTGAATTTCCCTGGCAAGAATCAAGCCGAAAACCTCTACGAGCAGACCAGGCACCTGCTCCGCACGCCGCCTACGCCGCCGCACTCTTCCGGCGATTCGCACGGGACCGTCCCGACCGCCGCGCCACCGGTGGCACCCAACACGCACTGCACGGGCGGGCCCGGCGCGAGCATGGAGCATTCATCCGGCCCCCATCGTTTCCCGAGCGAACGGCCCCTCTACCTGCGTCCGGGGATGACCATATCCCGTGACGGCGTCTCAATCGCCCGCATCACCACGGGCGAGACCGAGCTGTATGTGCCCTCCGACTACTTCACTCTCGGAACGGTTAGCGCCAAGGCCTTTGAAGCCCCCGGGGCTCGTGGAACGCTGACTTTCACGCTGGAGTCCGACTACGCGAAGTACGAGGCCAGGGACTCTTGGTTCTACTCGGTCAGTGTGGACGGAGTGGTACGGGCGCGCTGGGACGGGGCGCTGCGGCGTCGTCCGGTGCACGTGACCGTCGAAAACGTGAACGCGCGAACCACGGTGGAGGTCTGCGCCGTGGCATTGCGTGATCGCGTGGGCATACCTTCGTGGGAGAAGGCCACCCGCGCCTGGGTGACCAGTCCAGTTCTCACGGCCCATGAATTGCCCGGTCCCCTGATTGTGAGCACGGACGTGCCTGGCAGTGAGCTCGAGTCCACCCCTGAGCTCCTGAGGATTCCGATCGAAAATTTGGCCGAACTTAGCGTGGACGAGTTCGCCTCCGATATTCCGCGCCGCGTGGACGTGATCACCTCTCACTGCGTGATTCCCCTCTTGGTGGTACGCAGGGCGACCGCGAAGCGGACCACGATCTGGGTCAACGGTGCGGTGGATCTGGAGCGCTCGGGCCGCAAGCCCGTGTTCGAGTGGTCTTCGTGCTGGCCGGAGCTGCCGCATCACCAGATCTTCGTGTGCGATCCAGCCACGGTGGGTACGGCCGCTCTCCCGATCGCGTGGGGGCAGTACTCTCCCGAGTACTGGTTCGTTCCGGACGCGTCTCGGGCCGTATCCGCCATTAGCGCGGTGCTGGGGGTTGCCGATGGCGACCGACGCGAGTATGTCGGTTCTTCGGCCGGTGGATTCTTGGCGCTGGCGCTGGCGTGCAGGGATGCCGGGTCGCGGACACTCGTGGATAACGCGCCGTTTGACTGGGCTTCGTGCTCGTCGAATGCTTTGGGTGTCGTGCGTTCGGGCCGGTTGCGCAATATCTCGCTCGAAAAGTTGCGTCTGGTCGAACCCGGGCGGCTCGATGTGCTGGGCCACTGGGCTTCATTGCCCGAGCCTCCGCGACTGCGCTACCTGGTCAACATGGCGGAGCCGCAGCACCGGGACGTGACGCTTCCGCGCATCGAGGAATTGCTGGTCAATCGTCCCGACCTCACCGCGCGACTGACGTGCGAGCGTTACGATGACGAGACCGCCGGCACCGCTCTCCTGAGCCGGGAGCGTGCGGTCGCACTGCTCGCAAAGCCGTACGCCTGACGCTGTCCTCCAGCGCCCCCTTGTCCCCCACCGCGATTGAAAGGAACCTCGTGGTTGCTCTGCACCCCTACCCCCGGGGGTTCGTGATCCATCCCGAAGACGACGCCGCTGCCGTTCCGGCACAGTGGTCTCGTGTGCGCTTGGGCGCCTCTGGGTGGGCTTTCTCACACGATCACTTTCGGGTGCCCGAGGTCATCCCTGTGGAAGGAGCAAACCGGTGGGTGTTGGTGCACGGGCTATGCCTGCACGCGGGCCTTGAGGAGATTGAGGTCTCACCCGCCGAACACCTCGCGCGCATGGCTGCCCTCGGGGAACGAGAGTTCTTGGACGCGCTCGACTCACTGGGCGGGCGGCATGTGATCCTGCTCGGTGACAACCATGGTTTCCGGGTCTTCAATGACGCTACCGGCATGCGCTCGGTGTACTTCTCCGAGGGTGGGTCCTTAGTGGCCTCTCACCTGAGGTTAATCGCGGACGCCCACCCGCACCCCATACGCAATGACGAGCAGGGCCGGCAGGGCGCCATGGCCGGGTGGGACCGCACACCATTCGTGGGGATCTCATCCTTGCTGCCCAATCACTATTTAGATGTTGCAGACTGGTCGGTGCGCCGCTTCTACCCGCGAGAAACTAACCACTACGAAGGGTGGAGCACCGCGCGCAAGGTCGAGGCTTTCCGAGACATGTGGAACCGGGAAATGCGCCACCTAGTGGCCACGGGTTCCAAGCTGGTGATGTCCCTTACCGGTGGCGCGGACAGCCGTACCGGTCTGGCGCTGTCCATGGACCACGTGGATGACATCGAGCTGTTCACCTACACGGCGAAGACCAACACCGGGGACAAGTGGTCCAAGTCCATGACTCGGGACAAGCACCTGGTCGAGGAGATCAAGGCCCTTGCGCCGCTGCAGCACCGGTACTTCCACGTGGGTACCAAGAATTTACCCAGGACAGCAGAGATCAACGCAAGTCTTGAGAAGAACACATGGCAGAGTCATGGCCGGTGGCTGGTCCCGCACTACGCCAACGCCTACCCACAGGATGACGTGGTTCATCTCCGGGGCAACGCCTACGAGATTGGACGCGCCTATTGGGGCACCAACGAGTGGAATGACGACCTCGAGAGTCTGCAGCAGCTGTATCGTAAGCGCACTAAACGTGACAAAGGGCTGGAATCCGAAGAATCCCGTGCGGCGGACTTCCACAGAGGGGTCCGCAGGTGGGAATTCGACATTCCACTTCATGGCTTTCACCGCTGGGATCTCTTCTACTGGGAAACCCGCTCCGGACGCTGGCTCGCAGAGATCCTCAATGAGACAGACGTAGCATTCGAGACGTGCGTACCCATGAATGTTCGCGCCATGGTCGAGATCAGCCTGGCGTTCAGCATTCAAGAACGCTCGGAGGGATATTTGTTCTCCGAGCTGATCAACTCCGGGTATCCGGTCTTGAACTTCCCCGGCAAGAACGATTACCGCAACCTTTACGAGCAGACTAGAGACGAACGACTCACGGCTACTGCACTACACGTTGCGGAGTCGCCCCTTCCGCTCGAACCAGAATTCACAGTGACCACGGTGGCGGGAAAGACTCACTCAGTGAACCCGGGGAACGAAAACATCCACATCCCCCGGGAGGATTTTGTTCCCGGGGCACGGGTAGAACGCTCCCTGCGAACGGCGCCCAACAGTGGTGACGTAACTTTCACACTGACTTCGCCGTATTGCCATGCAAAGGCGGAAGGACATTGGCTCTATCAAATCTGCGTGGACCGCCGCCCCGTGGCTCGCTGGGACGGGGCCGCCAGACGTCGTCCCGTTCACGTCACGGTGAGTGGCGTGACGGCAGGAACACGGGTAAGCATTCAGATCTTGGCCCTGCGGGCGCACCCAGGCGCCGCCTCGTGGGAAACCGCCTCGCGAGCTCGGATCACCGACACCATATTTACGGAACGGATTCCGCGTCAGTCGCTGCAGGTAGCGACCGATATGCCCGGCAGCCTTTTCGAATACGGCGAAGAAGGAGTCCACACCGTACATGTGGACCACGTGGGCGACCTCACAACCGATTCGTTCGCCGTAGACAGCCCCCAGCGCGTCGATGTAGTCACCACGAACTGCGTGATACCCCTTTTGGTCGTCCGACGAGCCAGCGCCCAGAACACGGTGGTTATGTGCAATGGCGCAGTGGACCAGGACATCTCAGACGGTAGGCCGGTGTTCCAACGATCCACCTGGTGGCAAGAGATTAACCAGAACCAGATCTATGTATGCGATCCCGCCACTGTGGGAGACCAGGCCCTCTCCTTGGCATGGGGACAATACTCCCTCAAATACACGGTGATTCCAGATACGTCCCGAGCAGTTCAAGCTCTAGCTTGCCTGCTCGGAAGCGCCCACCCAAATCAGCGAGCATACTTCGGATCCTCCGCCGGCGGATTCATAGCTCTCTCTCTGCTGTTCCATGATCCCCATGCTCGCGCTCTCGTTAACAATGCTCAGTTCGACTGGACTCGATGGTTCGCACCTGCGGTCAACAGTCTACGAAGGAAAAGACTTGGAAACCGCCTGCCAGCTGATCTCCGAAAAAAGTACCCGCAACGCACGAATGTACTCAACCTCCTCTCGACATTGTCCATGGCCCCGCGGGTTGACTACTGGGTCAACTTGGCTTCCGAGCACGACCGGGAAATCGATTACCCAGAATTCCAGCGATTCAAGAAACAATTTCCACAAATTGCAAAAAATATGCGGTGCCAAAAATATAAGGACGCAAATGCTGGTCACAATCCCATGTCTAAATCCGACACTCTGGAGCTAATCAGTCGGCACGAACCGAAGAACTAATAAACACCGTGAAGCGCTTTACCTATAAGATCACGTTGCATATATTTCAAATCAACCAATCTGGCTGGATCGGGCTGCGGTGCGGAACCCACCAGAGATAAGACGCGGTCGACTGACCCCTCCAACGGACATCTAATCACGTTAAGGCCATACGACGAGTAATAATCCTCGAACTTAAAATCCCCACCGTACACTTTGCCCGTCAGAACAAACGGCGCCACCGGAATACCATAAGAATGACAAAAGATGCAGCCGTGTAAACTAGTAGAAGCTACCGCACGATACCCGCTCAACTGCTCAACAAAATCCCCCAGCGGCGCATAATTATCGATAACCCTGTCCGCAAGATCTGGGTACTTCTTGTAAAATGCATCCCTGTCGACATCATGAATAATAAAACCTAAGTCCCTCTTATCGCGACAATACGGCATTGTTTCCAACTCCGATAGCAACAGACCAGGGTCACCAATCACTAATGGTCGATGTGCTTGCGAGTCTCGCTGAATTATTGACTTTGTCAGAAATCCGCGCACACCAGTAATCCGCAAATTAGGGTTGTACTTTCGGGAGTTGGGATTGATAAGACCCCCGCCGACAACATTACATTCCTTGTCTACCACGGCCGCAATAAGTGAACCGACGATGGCTACAGTATCCTGATTAACCAGGTCCAAATTCCTCAAACCGAGGCGCACATAAGATTCGCTGCCTAGCATCCAGTCAGCGATATGAAACCCCATCTTATCGCCCAGGTTTCCATCGTCCCGATTCACGTAAGACATATGAGCATATACAGAGGTCACCGTGATTCACCTCCTTTGGGCATGGAACATTGCAGGGATTCTCCAGAAATCCAGTATAGGACCGATGATACATCCTCATCCCGACCCGTCGTCACCATCATTCGCATTTCGGATGGATCCGCAACCACGCTCGCGAACGGATTCTCTAAGTCATCGAAATCAGGCGCAACAACTGTACTGATCAAACCCTCCGAAAATTGTGACCCGATCTTTAGAACAGGGGCCGCGAAGCACTCACCGTATTTGACGCTCCGCCAACCCTCGATGTGCTCCTTCGATCGGCGTCCCTCAATCACTTCATAATAAATGGGGCTTGTGGAACCCGTGGTCAACGTCGCCAAATGCCTACCTCGAAGTAAAATTATGGCTTGATTTTCAAGAACTCGAACCACCGCACCCTGAGGAAGTTGCCAGAGCTGCACGACATTTGTCAGTTCAAACGGCTTGACGTAATCTGACACGGTCAACATACGCTGGTTTCGATCATGGAAAACCGCACGATGCCACTCACTGCCGAGTTTCTCTGCGCGTCGCACAATTGTAACTTCCGAGGCTTCGGTCGCGCGACTATCCAGTAGCTCGGTAGCAGAATCCGGATCGAAGTGCTCCCCTTCGATGACAATAGTATTATGGGTGCTCTGTGACTTAAAATAGACACTCATTGGTTGATTATCGTAACGAAAACGCCCACCTTCAGGATGAAGCTCGATACCCGAAAAATTGACAGTCACACTACCGCCGTCTTGGTGAGCATGCGTGTGCGCGCTCTGAGCAGGCCCGAAGCGAAGCGAGTAGTGCATTGTCTTGGACATGTCAGCAACAGACCAATTTGTGCGACCAAAAGCGTAACCCGCTTGGGGATAGCACTTGTATAACTGTTTGGGTTTATCTCCTGAATTACCCCCCGAATTGATATAGTCAATTTGAGGCGTAATAAACCTTGGAAGCGCCGTGCGGTCTGAGTCGCCAAACTGAATAAGTGATCGATTCGTCTGAAAACAATGAACCAAAAAATCAGGCATTAATGCGACACGTTCAAAATCGGTGCCGTGTTCGATGCCGGCGGCCTTGGCGTGATCCAGTGCTTCTTTGTACCAATTGTAGTTGTTAATTTGGTACTGGATCGCGCCGTCATCAGCCACCCCTTCTAAATTAACATTCTCAGTAAGCAGTTTCTTGAGGCGATAAGTTGCCATCTCTTTCCAGGAATTATTCTGCATAATATGCCCCGCGGTCATCAGTCCATTGTGTATGTGGATGATATGATTCCCCACCTGATGACCAAAGCTTTCCGGCGACATACGAACTCCGTGCTCGTTGATACAGTTTCGCAACCACTGCTCATCGCCCACGGTAGACATGACCCCAGCCAACATGAGAACTCGAAGACCGGCACCCATGTCATACCAAGCAAAACGAGACAACTTCCCGGTTGGTGACTCTATGTGATGGCTGTGCCACGACTTGACAACGGATACGTAAGCATTGAGGTACTTGGTGTCTTGCGTGGCTGTGTATACACGACGCAGAACGTCGATCCATCTCAACGAGTGAAAACTAAACTGCCAGTTATTAGGGCCTTGACCCCGAATCGTGGACACGGTGTCGTTTCGGTTATGCCGCTTCCGTGAGCGTAGCGGAGGCGGCGGTTTCGTAGG
>NZ_BAABLN010000031.1:0-104756 GCF_039544365.1 Kocuria gwangalliensis
GTTCTTCCTGGCCATCCTTGGATTCTCGCTTCTCCCAGCATCGTGCTGGATTCCGCGTGTCCAAGATCAGGGGTCAAGCGCCGATCATATACCCGAGTTTCCGTCCAGGTAACAATCAGGCTGCTTGGTGTCGGCATGCATGCCCGGTTGTTACGGTAAGAACGTTCTGGCCACGCACGATCGACAGGATTGACGCGTGGTTGAACATCATCGAGACCGAGGACCCGCACAGATCGTCACCAGGTTCCGGCATCGGAGGCCGGTTGAACAACCGGTTCCGTCCGCAGAAAGAGCAACCTGACATTCAGATTTCAACGATCGGCGACAGTCAAGAAGTGGGTGCCTAGAGTGAAGAAAAATCGCGCTCGCAAGGTCCTGAAATTTGCCGTATCGCAATTCACCTACCCGCGTGACCCCAAAGACTTTCTCCAGGTGTTCCACAACCTGACGAGCGCCCGTTACACCCGAGGTGTTGTGTCTCGTGTGGTGCGTGAGACTTCGGATACGTCCACGATCTTCTTCCGAGCCGGTGACGGCTGGATCCCGCACGTGGCGGGCCAGTGGGCACGCATTGGTGTGTCCTTGAACGGCAAACGTGTGTGGCGACCATTTTCGATCAGCGCGGCCGAGGGCCATGACCCCTCCATCACCGTGAAGGTCAACGGCGAGGTGTCCCAGAACCTGGTCCACGAGGCCACCCCGGGGACTGTCCTGTACTTGGAAGAACCGTCCGGGCAGTTCGTGTTGGACGAGACACCATCGAGCATCCTGTTCATTGTTGCGGGCTCCGGCATCACTCCGGTGATGTCCATGCTGCGCACGCTCATGCCGCGGCGCCCCGATCACGACGTGGTACTGCTTTACTCCTCCAGAACGCCGGAGGACTGCATCTTCCACGATGAAATCCTGGAACTTGCCGACCAGTTCCCGGGCCTGAAACCCATTTTCTGGTTCAGCCACGAGGACGGCCGGATTGATTTCTCCGAAACCGGAGACATCCCGCGCCTGTGCCCGGATTATCAGGATCGCGAAATATACTCGTCCGGCCCCGACGCGTTCGTGAGCCAGGTTCAAGAACTCGCGGTTCTGCACGGTGGCCAGAGTCGGGTTGAAAGGTTCGACATCACCCGGCGGACCAGCGCCAGCGGCAACGGTGAAGTGTACTTTTCCCGGTCGGATGAAACCCTCGAGGTGACTGGCGCGGATTCCATTTTGGAAGCGGCAGAGAATTCGGGTCGGCAACTGCCCCACGGCTGTCGAATCGGCATTTGCCGCAGTTGTCTGGTGCCCATGACGGACGGGCAGGTGTCCGACATTCGCACCGGTGACGTCACGCAGGATCCCGGACTGGTCCAGACGTGCATCACCCGGCCCGCACCCTGGGTGGCGTTGGACATCTAGCCCAGCCGCAGCCCTCCCGCAGGCCACCCCGTAGATTTAGCCGTCAGGCACACAGATCCCCGAGAAGGAGCACCGTATGGCAGCAACATTGGAAGAGCGCACGCCCACCTTAGACATTGAGCGGGCTCGTCGAACACCCAACCCCTTGGATCTCACCGATGAACAACTTGTTGAGCTCGAGGTCAAGTTCGACGCCATCCGTGATGACATCACCGCCAAGCGGGGGGCCTCTGACGCCCGCTACATCGGTCGGGTCATCAAGGCCCAGCGCAGTCTGGAAATGGTGGGGCGCGCCTCCATGTTGTTCTCCAAGCACAAGCCGTTGTGGCTCCTGGGGGTCGGCTGCCTGGCGGGCGGCAAGATCCTGGAAAACATGGAGATCGGGCACAACGTTCTGCACGGTCAGTGGGACTGGATGAACGACATGGAAATCCACTCCACCACCTGGGAGTGGGATTTCGTGGCACCGTCCTCCGGCTGGCAGCGCACCCACAACGAAACCCACCACACCTGGACCAACGTGGTCGGCAAGGACCGCGATGTCGGGTACAACGTCCTGCGCATGGACCCGTCACAACCGTGGCGCCCGGCCAACCTGCTCAACCCCGTGATCAATGCCGGTCTGGCCCCCATGTTCGAGTGGGGCATTGCCATTTACGACATCGAGTTCGATCAGTACCTGGCCGGGGCCAAGTCCAAAGAAGCGACGCTCAGGGATTTCAAGCGCGTCATGAAGAAGTTCGGCCGTCAGAGTGCCAAGGATTTCGTCCTGTCGCCGTTGTTGGCCTCCCTGACCGGTTCGGCCAAGTCCTCGATCAAGGGCTACGTGGCCGCCAACGTCATTCGTAACCTGTGGGCCCACGCCGTGATCTTCTGCGGTCACTTCCCTGACGGCGCGGAGACGTTCACCGAAGAGGACATCGAGAACGAGTCCCGCGGTCACTGGTACCTGCGGCAGGCCATGGGATCGGCCAACATCGACGGGTCCAAGTTCATGCACTTCATGACCGGCAACCTGTCCTTCCAGATCGAACACCACCTGTTCCCGGACCTGCCGTCCAACCGCTTGGCGGAGATCGCCCCGCGGGTCAAAGCGATCTGTGCAGAGTACGGGATTCCCTACACCTCCGGCCCGCTGCCCAAGCAGGTTTTCGAGGCGTGGCGTAAGGTCTTCCGGCTCGCGCTCCCGTGATCAGAGGGGTGGGGGCGTCGGACCCATCCCACGGGTGGTCCGGTAACGTCTCGGGGGTGAATGTAACCACCCTGGCGATCGTCGGCCCTGCGCAGCACGGGGTCAGGATGCACGCGAGCGCCCTGGCCGATCACAGCCCGCAGGCGGAACGGCTCGAGGGTGAGATCACCGACGTCCTGCCGGTGATCCTTGCCGGCGACGGGCCGGTGCACTTTCACTTCACCGATCGGATTTTCGGTCGTGACGCCGCGGACGCCGCGTGGACCATCGAACGCATTGCCGCTCGTCGGCCGGTGTCCGTCACGCTCCACGACATTCCCCAGCCGTCCGACGGCCACGCCTTCACGGCCCGCTGCGCCGGCTACGCCCGCGTGGTTGCGGTCGCGCGCACGGTGATCGTGAGCAGCCACGTTGAACGAGGCCTCCTGGCGCGCCACACGGGCATCCCGGCGGATACCCGCGTCCACGTGGATCCGCTGCCCATCGACCGTGCCCCCTCCCGGGAATCGACCGAGGGGTCACCCGGGTTCCCCACGAGTACCGCCACCGTGGGACTGCTCGGGTTCATTTACCCGGGCAAGGGCCACGACCACGTTCTGGCCGCCTTGGCGGCCGGCCCGCACAGCGCCGACGTCGTTGCGCTGGGCCGGCCATCGGATGGCCACCAGGATCTCGTGGCCGACTTCGAGCGCCTCGCCCGCGCCCGGGGGCGGTCATTTCACGTCACGGGGTTCCTGTCCGAGGACCAACTCACCGCCGCGGCGCGCGCGGTGACCGTTCCGGTGGTTGCGCCGGAGCACGTGTCCGCATCGGGATCGGTGGGGTGGTGGATCGCCAGTGGCCGCCGTCCCGTGGTGGTGCGTCACCCGTTCTTCGAAGAACTCCACGACCGGGCGCCCTGGGCCCTGACCCTCACCGATGACCTCCCCTCCGCCTTGAACGCCGCGCTCGAGGACCCCTCGACCACGTGGATCAATGAGGAGGACTGGGACGATTCCGCCGTCCCGTCCACCGCTCGCGCCGCCCGGATTCAATGGTCCCGACTGGCGTCCGCAGACTCGCACGCACAGCCCGACGCTCCCCGCGTGAGCGTGATCGTGCCCTACTACGAGAACCAACTCGGCCTGGACCGGTTGCTTCGCGCGCTGGAACGACAGGACCTTCCGCACCACGAGTTCGAGGTCATTGTCAGCGATGACGGTTCGGCCGCGGCACCCGCGATCCCCTCGACGTCGTACCCCGTACGCGTGACTCGACAGGACAACCTGGGGTTCCGTGCGGCAGCCGCCCGCAATAGGGGCGCGGTCCTTGCGCGCGCGCCCCGGCTCGTTTTTCTCGATGGCGACATGATGCCCGAACCGAGGTTTCTCACCGCGATGCTGGCGGGCCTCGAAGCGCACCACGATGGCCGCGGCGTGCTGGCCGTGGGGGCGCGCCGGCACGTGGACGTCTCGGCGTGCACGCCGGCCCAGATCGACCAGTGGCTCACGTCTGGGCGCGCCCACGGCGCTCGCAGGCTCGCGGACCCGGCCTGGCTTTCCGATGGGTATGCCCGCACCAACGACCTGGCGGACGCCGGAGTCGAAGATTTCCGGCTCATCATCAGTGCGCTCATGGGCGTGGACCGGGAGCTCTTCGAGACCGTGGGCGGGTTTGATGAAACCCTGACCGGGTACGGGGGAGAGGACTGGGAGCTCGCGTACCGGTGTTGGCAGGCGGGCGCGCGTTTCACCCACGTTGCCGGCGCCGTCGCCTGGCATGACGGCCCAGATCTGGGTGGACGGCCCGATACTCGCGACATCAAGGACGCCGAAACGATGGCGCTGGCCCAGCGCATTCCCCTGCCGAGCACGCGGGGGAGGGGGGTCGTCTTCGATCAACCGCACGTGGTGGTGCGGGTGCGCGGCCATCACAATGACGGTGAGGCGTTCCTGACGGCAGCGCAGCTGCTCCGGGACACGGACGCCGGTGTGTGGTTCGTGGATCGCGACTCGATACCGGCCGCCCTCGCCCAGGACCCCCGCGTTCGCGTGGGGGAACCGGAACCACGCTACCGGGCCAGGTGCCGTTACCTGGTGGACGCGCTGGCACCGCTCACCCTGCACGAACCGCTGGGCGCGTTGTGTGACCGAGGTGACCAAGGCGCTCCGGGGCTACTGGAACTGCGTGAGACACGTAATGTGAACCGTGGTGAATCGGACGCAAGAACCGTGTGCACCGCGGTTCGCCCGGCAAATACGGACCAACGCATCGAAGGACGGGTCGCACATGACTGAGGCACTGGGATTTGATCCGCACGACCCCGGCCGGCGCGCGCACTACGGGGAGTTCTACGGGCTCACCGAACTGCCGGACGCCCCGCTGTTCATGGTGCACGGCAATTGCCAGGCGGAATCCTTGCGCGTGCTCCTGCACGGGGCGGGGGAGGGCAGCTGGCACGGCGTGCGGGTCCCTCCGGTCCATGAGTTACTGGCCGAGGACCTGCCGCACCTCACTCGGCTACTGAACCGCTGCAGCTTTGTGGCGACCCAGCCGGTGGCCTCCGGGTACCGAGGGTTGCCGCTGGGCTCGGACGACATTCTCACGGCGACTCCGGAAAGCTCCCGCGCCGTGAAATACCCCGTGATGCGGTGGACGGCACTCATGCCCACGCTCGCGATCGTGCGCGCACCCGGCGCCACGGATCCACCCCTCGCGCCGTACCACGACCTCCGGGTGCTCGTGGCCGCCGCCCAGGGCAAACATTCCGTACACCTGGAGCCAGTCTCCCCGGCCGCCGTTCGCGGTTCCCGGGACGAGTCGCTGCATCAACTGCGGACCCGGCAGGACGCGCACGGAACGGTGGATGCGGCGTCGTTGTTCGAAGCGGCGGGGCCCAATGCCGCGCACGTGATCAACCATCCGAGCAACGAGGTGCTGATGGGTGTGGCCCGGGCAATTCTTGCGGAACTGGGCGAAGCGGGCGAGGTCACGGATCCCGGGCGAGTATTGCTCGGTGGCATTCGAGCGCCCATTTACGAATCCACGCTGGATGCGCTGGGTTATCGCGCCGAGGACCTTGAGGGCGGCCCGCGCGAGCACTGGATCATTGGTGGCGAAAAGGTGTCGGAGGACGACGTCGCCGCGGAGCACCTGCGGTGGTACGCGCGCTTACCGCAGGTGGTCGCCGCGGGCATGAAACGCCACGAGGGACTCATTCGCGCCATGAACCTGATCCACTAGCGAGGCGGTATCCCCCGATGACGAGCGAGAACAACGCCGAACCGGGCCCTTCAGCGCCCGACAGTTCCGAAACTTCCGGGACCAACGACGCGCCCGAGGCCTCCGATCTCCGGGATCGCGCCGCAGCATCCATCCGCGATCTGTTGCGCCAACGCAACGGCAAGACCATCTGCCCATCCGAGACCGCACGTGCAATCGGTGGTGATGACTGGCGGGACCTGATGCCGCTCGTGCGTGACGTCGCCTCGGGGCTCGTGGACGAGGGAGTGGTGATTGTCCAGCAGAAGGGCGAGGAGGTAGACATCGCTGCTGCTCGCGGCCCCATTCGGTTGGCGCCGGGTCCCCAACTGAACGGGCCCACGTCGGCCGACTGACCACCATGGGACGCTCACGCCCTGCATGGTGCGCGCAATAACTTAGCGGTGTTGATGTGAAGGAAGACCCGAACGAGTAATTCGCTCGGGTCTTCGATCATTGTGGCTGGGCCGGGCTCTGCCGGTGAAAGCGGCTACCGATTCAGTGCCGAGGTCTTACTCGATCGGTGGGCACCACCTTGCGACCCGCAGCGTGAGACGCCTTGGTGACCAGCCGTTCCAGGGGGCCGGAACCCATCGCGTGCTGCCACGCGGTGGCCACCAGCGCGGCCACCGCGATCTGGATGATCAGCCAGAACATCGGGGTTTCGCTGATAGGCACGAAGGCCAGGAACACCAGATGCGCACTGTAGATGGTCAGGGTCATGGATCCCATGGCGCCCAGGGGAGCCAAGAACCGGCCGATCCACCGGCAGATCAACAGGAAGGATCCCAGGGCCACCATGGCCAGTCCCGCGCTCAGGGCAATCGCGAAGGGTGTGTTGGTGTGCGGACCGGAGATCAGCAGCCAGCTCATGGTGGTGGTCGGAAGTTGGGGGTCCGGACCGTAATTCTGGATGGTCATGACTTCCTTGGTGGTCAGCCACGGGGTGGCAGTGACCAGTGCGTCGCGCACGCCGAAGCGCAGCAGCATCATCATGGACAGGCCCTTGGCCACGGCCGCGATCACCGCGCCGAAGATCACCAGCAGAATCTGGATCCGATCACGGGTCAGGGGCAACCGCCCCAGCGCCATACCCAGGCAGATGAACGCCATCCACGGCAACGCGGGGTAGGTCCCCGTCAGGAGCAGCTCAGAAAAGACCGCACCGGGCTCCGAGAACAAGTTCACGAGGTTGGCGTTGTCGTGCACGTGCGCGGGCAGGACCCCCAGCGAGGCCTGCATGAGCATCGGGGCGAAGATCATGAAGAGCACGGCGCTCGTCAGCAGCCACCGCACGGGCATCACGGTGAAGGGAATGGCCAGCAGGAACATCAGACCGTAGTAAATCAGGATGTTGAACGCGGGGAAGTCCAAGGTGTTGAGGAGTAACCCGAGGGCGAACAACAACAGTGCGCGCACGGCGATGCCCACCCGAGCGCGGCGGGCTTCGAGGCCCTTACGCGGATTCCTGCCACCCGTGAGGAAGGCCAGACTGACCCCCGCCAGGACGGCGAACAACGCGGCGGAATGACCGCCGAACAACACCCACGTCAATGAGGGTTGGTCGGTGGTGCCTACCGAGGCGGGCAGGGTGTGGACCGCGATCATGCCGAGCAGCGCAAAGCCGCGAGCGACGTCGACCCCCATGATGCGTCGCTTGGTGCGCCGCCCGTCCGCGCTGGCCACGTTGCGTGTCGCAGCGCCTTGCCGAGGCGACGGCGCGGTGGCACGCGGCGGGGCAGTGATCACGGGAGCATTTTCGCTCCAGTGCTGGGCCTCGGTCGTGGAGGTGCGGCCGCTGTCGGAGCCGCCGGTCCACACCTCGCGCTGAGGGCGCTGTCCGGGGCGGGGCCGCTCGCCGAGAGCGAGGTACCCTTCGGGTATTTCATCCACTGCTTGTCCGTTCATCGGGTGGCCTCCTCGGGTGCTGCCGCCGAGACGGCCTGCGATGTCGTGGTGGGTGCGGTGGACAGGATCGGAAGATCATGTCCCGCAACCGGCGGTCCGGGAATGACCTGGGCGCTGACCGCCTGGTCCCCGGCCTCAAGGTGTCGGATGGGGTTGCCGCCCCAGTTGCCGTTGGCGGGTACGGTTTCCTGGCGCATGACCAGGGAGCCGGGGCCCACGGTTGAGCGTTCTTCGATCGTGGCTCCGGGCAGCACAAAGCTGTTGGGACCCAACGTGGAGCCGCGGCGCATCGTGACCGGTTCCAACCGCATGATGCGGTCGTGGAACAGGTGGGTCTGCAGAACCGTACCGCGGTTCACGGACACACCTTCTTCGAGGGTGACCAGGTCGAACTCCGGCAGCCACCAGGTCTCGCACCACACGCCCCGTTGCACGCGGGCACCCATGAGGCGGACCCAGGCGTTGAACAACGGGGATCCCACACTGAGTCGGACTAATGAGGGCACGGCCAGGGACTCCGCAAACACATCCGCCAACTCGTTACGCCACACGAACGAACTGAACAGTGGGCGCTCGCCGGTGCGGAAGCGACCCATCAGGGCCCACTTCACGATCACGGGAACCAGGCACGCCAACGTACTGGCGCCCAGGAGCACCACGCCGGACCACAGTGCCGTGTAGAGCAGACCCTGAAGGCCCATTCCGTGGGCCATGTAGATGTTGGTCAGCGCGTACACGATCATCAGATCGATCCACGCGGAGACCATGGCCGGGACCATGCGGAACGCTTCCACGAACGCGCGGGCCGCCTGAAGTCGGCGGGGCGGGCGGAAGGTTGCCGCTTCATCCGCGTCCGTGTGGGCCCGGGCAATGGGCTGAGCGCGGCGACCGAGCCACGACGAACCGACCGGGGCCTTGTGGGGCGCGGAACTGAGCACGGCCACGAGGGCGTCCTCGGGAAGGTCACGGTCCGGACCCACGATCGCGGAGTTACCCACGAACGTGCGTTCCCCAATCACGGAGGTTCCCAGGTGCACCCAGCCGAATCCTGCCCGGTGCGAGGCAATGAGCGAGTGGTCGGCCAGGAAGGAACCGTCCTTGAGGGACGTGAGGTGCGGAATGGTCTCTGCCGTGGAAATCTCGACCGAGCGTCCCACACGTGCGCCCAGCAGGCGGAAGAACAACGGAGTGACGCAGGACGCGTAAATCGGGTAGGTCGAGACCAACGTGCGCTGCATGAGGGTTTCGGTGAACCAGGTGGCCCAACCCACGGGGCCGTTCTGCGGGAAGTAACCGGGGGTGATCATGCCCGCGGCCAGGCGCACACAACCCACCACGAGCAACAGCCACACCGCAGCGGTCACGATGACGAAGACCGGCACCCACAGCGCGAGGACCGGGAACACGAGTTCGTAGAGCTCGATTCCGATCACCTGCGGCAGGATCAGGAGTGCGCCCGGGATGATCGCCAAGAACGGCAACAGGCCGAGAATGGCCGCGCCCCCGGAATAAGCCAGGTGGGACTTGGCTCTGCCCCAGGTGGGAAGCCCGGGCACAGCGTCCGGAGTGACCTCGGGCCAGGCCTGCGCGGCGGCGCCACGATGGTACATGGGGGAGCCGCCCCACAGCTCGTCGTTCGGAACCGTTCCGGTCACGTGCGAGCCCGGCAGGACCTCTGCCCCCTCGCCCACGCGGGATCCGGGGTCCACGAGCGTACGGGTACCCACCCGCGAATTCGCGCCGATCTCAATGGCGCCGACATGCAAGGTGTCTCCGTCGAGCCAGTAGCCAGCGAGGTCCGCCTCGAATTCCACGGTGGCGTGCTCTCCGATGGAGACGAGACCGGTCACGGTCGGCATGTGGTGCAGGTGTGCACCGCTGCCCACCTTGTTACCGAAGAGACGGTGGAGGGTTCGGGCCATGGGCGTGCCCAGCAGAACCTCGTACTTGTTGAACACCACGAGACGTTCGGCGGCCCAGACCCGCAAGTGAGTCCACTGACCACGTGGATAATGACCAGGTTTGAGCCCGGCGGTCAGCAGTCTCACGCAGGCGGAGCCCAACAGCACACGACCGGGCAGGGAGAACATCACGAGCCAGCCAATGATCAGCGGCAGCAGCGGGGGAGTGGGTACCCAGCCGGCACCGACAATCACCGCGAGGATCCACACGACGATGAGCGAACCCACCACGTAGCGCAAACCATTGACGATGTTCAGACCCACGAGGAAAGCTCCCTGAACCCAGCCGGTCCAGGAGGGCAGCGGTGCGGGTTCACGCTTGGAATCCTGGGATGCCTCCAGGGTCTGCAAGTAATCCGCCATACCCCGCAGAGTGGGGTCGGCATAAATGCGGGCAATTTCGGTGTCCGGGTGGCTCTGTCGCAGAGCCGAAACCAGGCGGGCCACACCCACCGAACTACCACCCATGGCAAAGAAATCGCTGTCCTCGGCGAAGGGGAGCGGACCGAGCTGATCGGCCCATAGCTCCGCGAGCCATGCGAGGTCGGGGTCGAGCGAGGGCTTGTCATCCCGATCGTCAGTGGGCATCGGCCATGGCAGGGCCTTGCGGTCCACCTTGCCCGACGTCTTCAGGGGAAGCTCGTCCATGAGGCACAATGCCGGAACCATTTGGCCCGGCAAACGTTCGGAGAGCCACCCTCGCACGGCCACGAGGTCCACGGCACCTTCGAACTCGGGGACCAAATAACCGGCAATGATGTTGTCGCCACCCGGGGTGGGGTGGACCGCGCAGGCGCCGGCTCGGACGCCGGGGACGGCGCTCATGTAGTCGTCGATCTCGCCCAGTTCCATGCGGCGGCCGGAGATCTTCACCTGATCATCGACCCGGCCCGCGAAGACGAGACCTTCCTGGTCCGCCTTGACCATGTCACCGGTGCGATAGGCGCGTTCCCAGCCCAGGGAGGGCAGCGGCGCATACTTCTCGGCATCCTTTTCGGGGTCCAGGTAGCGACCCAGGCCAACGCCTCCAATGATCAGTTCACCGGTTTCGCCCCAGGCCACAGGCTCGCCTTGAGTGTCCACCACGGCCAGTTGCCACCCGGGAACGGGCAGGCCGATCCGAATGGGGGCGTCTCCGGTCAGGATGGCGCCCGAGCCGATCACGGTGGCCTCTGTGGGGCCGTAGGTGTTCCAGACCTCGCGTCCGGGGCGGACCAGGCGCTGGGTGAGTTCAAGCGGGCATGCTTCGCCGCCGAAGATCAACAGGCGCACGGTGTCCAGGGCTTCGCTGGGCCACAACGACGCCAGGGTGGGCACGGTGGAGACCGCAGTGATGCGGTGGTTGATGATCCAGCGGCCCAGATCGGGGCCGGACCGGACGACGTCGCGCGGGGCCGGTACCAGCGTGGCGCCGTAACGCCAGGCCAGCCACATTTCCTCGCACGAGGCGTCGAAGGCAACCGATAGGCCCGCCATGACGCGGTCGCCCGGGCCCATGGGGCGCCTCTGCAAGTACATTTTGGCTTCCGCGTCCACGAGGGCGGCCGCGGAGCGGTGGGTGATTGCCACACCCTTGGGTTTACCGGTGGAACCGGATGTGAAGATGATCCAGGCGTCATCCTGGGTGCGCGGCTGCTCGGTGTCACCGGTGGTGGTGACGCCTGCCCTGCGTGTCAGTTCGAGGTCCTGGCCGAAGACTGCGGCCACGTCGGCCTCCTCCCAGACCGTGCGGGCACGCTCATCGGGATCGTCCCAATCGACCGGAACGTAGGCGGCGCCCGCGAACAACGTGGCGAGGATGGCAACGTAGAGGTCTACACCGCCGGAGGGAACTCGGATGCCCACGCGGTCGCCGCGTCCCACGCCAATGTCCCACAGCCGCTGGACGTGCGTCTCAATGCGGGCTTCCAACTCGCCGTAGGGCACTCTTTCATGCTCGTCCTCGAGAGCAATGGCATCCGGGAATTGGGCAACGGTGTCCAGAACGATGTCCACGAGTGTGCGTGGTTCCGGAGGTGCCTCTACAGGGTAAACAGCCCGGTCAAACAGTGTTTCAAATGTTTCAGTAGGTTTTTGAGACGAATCTTTAGCAACAAGATGGTCCATTAATAAACTCCCCCAAGTAAGAACCTGTAACGCTAGGGGGAGCCAAACTGCACACGGGACGAGGCGGCAGTACCTGGTGTCATGAAAATGCCCGGTCAGGTCCCCCGACCGTACGGGCAACGCGTCATGCTCTCGCGATGTGGATCTCCAGCATCCCCCTGCTGGTTCATTTGAGTATTAAACGTAACGGGGCTAATCGGTGATTTGCAATCGGAATAGCTAACGATTTGGTCACGAGAAAAGTAACGAGTGTCTCTTATCTAACGTTGCTGCAGGTCAACCCGCAATTTATTTACGAGTAGGAACGGCATTCAGTGAGTGTGAGTCTTCTCATACGGAGCCTTGATGCCTCGTTCTCTCGGATTCAACCTGCTGCTGGGCGAGTTGGTCGACTACCGCACGGGTGAACGACGCCGCCGCGGCCGGGTCCGATTCTTGGTCCGCGAATGCGGTTCCGCGCGTTCGGACAGTAGGGATCTACGAAGGATCAAAATGCTCGAGCCACCCTGCCTCACCTGAAGCAGAGTGGCTCGTTGCGGGTTGTCCTCAATGCGCAGTTCTTGTCAGCTCACTTCTTACTGTACGGGCACTTCCTCCGGTGGTACCGGGCGCTTGAACCAGATCTTATACAGACCGAAAAGTGCCACGATGGCCCAGACGACTTCGGTGATGAACAGTCCGGGGTTGAACGGTGAAATGGCGGTGTAGGTAAAGCGGCTCTTCACAGTTGAGGGTGTAGCAGCTGGCGGCGCGTCGGTGCCCGGGTAAGCGTCGAGGTCTTCCGATGATGGACGTTCCTACGCTGCCCATCCGAAAGACCTCGACGTGCCCAACGCTACCTTCACTGCGCCTGATCTCGACACCTTCTGCCAGCTCGACCGGCTGGGACTGACTGCCACCGGCCAGCTGATCGAACCCGATAGCTCGGTCCTTGAGTGCCTGGTCCGCGATCGCGACAACTGGTGCCACCAGTGCGGCCAGCAAGGCGTGCCCCGAGGCACGGTGGTGCGCTGGCTGGCCCACGTTCCGCTGGGCTGGAGACCGACGATGTTGCAGCTCAGAGTGCGCCGCTACCGTTGCCCTCGGTGCCAGCGCGTGTGGCGCCAGGACACCTCGAAAGCGGCCCACCCGCGGACCAAGCTGACTCACCACGCCGCCCTGTGGGCACTGAAGGGCGTGGTCATCGACGGGCTGTCGGTCTCACGGATCGCCGCCGGTCTGGACGTGGCCTGGAATACCGCTAACGACGCGATCTTGGAGACCGGCCGCCAGTTGCTGATCGACGATCCCACCCGGTTCGAGGCGGTGAAGGTGCTCGGGGTCGACGAGCACGTGTGGTCCCACACCCGCCGCGGCAGCAAGTACGTTACCGTGATCATCGATTTGACGCCGATCCGTGAGGGCACCGGCCCTTCGAGACTGCTGGACATGGTGCCGGGGCGCTCGAAGAAGGTGTTCAAGGACTGGCTTGAGGAACAGAAAAAGGAGTTCCACGACGGCATCGAGGTGGTCGCCATGGACGGGTTCTCCGGATTCAAGACCGCAGCTGCCGAAGAGATTCCCCAGGCGACCGCGGTGATGGACCCGTTCCACGTCGTCGCTTTGGCCGGGGAGAAGATCGATCAGCGCCGCCAGCGGGTCCAACAAGCCACCCTGCGATCACCGGGGTCGCTCCGGGGACCCTCTCTACGGGATCCGACGCGTGTTGCACACCGGCGCCGGCCTACTCACCGACCGCCAGATCGAGCGTTTGAACACCGTGTTCACCGCCGACGAGCACGTGGAAGTCGAGGCGACCTGGGGCATCTACCAACGGATCATCGCCGCCTACCGCAACCCCGACCGGGAGGCCGGCAAAAAGCAGCTGAGGGCCGTGATCACCGCCCTGGCCGACGGCGTCCCCAAAGAGCTCACAGAGCTGATCACGCTGGGCCGGACCCTAAAACGACGCACCGAGGACGTGCTGGCCTACTTCCACCGACCCGGCACTTCCAACGGGCCCACGGAGGCCATCAACGGCCGCCTCGAACACCTACGCGGCACCGCCCTGGGCTTCCGCAACCTCACCCACTACCTCACCCGCGCCCTCCTCAACACCGGAGGACTCAGAACCGAACTACACCGTCATCTGTGAAGAGCCCCTTGAGTACGCGTGCAGATCCTTGGGAACTGCACGCCTTGGGTGTGGGATTGACCGGCCCGAATCCGGCGAAAGCTACCCTGGGCGAGCACCTGGGTCGCGCAAAATATGTCAGCGTCCGAACCGCAAAATCCTGTCATCGTCCGGCGATGGGTTGCCTCGACCGTCCGTGTTGTTGGTCATGACCCACAGGGAGCCGTCCGGAGCCACGGTGACGTCGCGCAGCCGCCCGTACTCGTCGGTGAAATGCTCCACCGACTGAGAGGTATCAGCTAGTGGTATTTCGCGCATTCGTGCGCCGCGCAAATTGGCCATGAACAGCGTGTCGTCTCTAATGGCGATGCCACTGGGGCTCGCTTCGGAGGGCTCCCATTGCTGGACGGTGTTGATGAACTCATCGTTGTCGCCCATGCCTTCAACCTCGGGCCACCCATAATTGCCGCCGGGTTCAATCACGTTCAGCTCGTCCCACGTGTTCTGTCCGAACTCACTCGCGTAGAGCGTGCCGTCCTGCGCCCACGCCAGGCCCTGGGGATTGCGGTGCCCGTAGCTGTAGACCAGGGACCCGGGGAACGGATTGCCCTCCGGAACGCCTCCCTCCGGTGTCATTCGGAGAATCTTGCCGGACGGTGAATCCCTGTTCTGCGCGGCCTCGCGATTACCGGCGTCACCCACGGTCGCATACAGCAACCCGTCCGGTCCGAAAGCAATTCGACCGCCGTTGTGCGTATTACCCGCGGGGATGCCGTCCAGCAAGACTTCGGGATTCCCCACCGAGAGATTCCCCGGCGTGCCGGTCATGGGGAAGCGCTCGATGCGGTTTTCGTCCTCCGCGGTGAAGTACGCGTACAGGTGGCTCTCGTGCACGGCCAGGCCCAGCAGGCCGCCTTCACCGCGGGGTGCCACGCCGTCGACGGTGGCGACCTCGCGGGCCTGACCGGCGTGGTCGAGTTCGAGGATCCTGGCCGAATCGCGCTCGCTGACCAGGGCGGCGCCGTCGTAGAAAGCGATCGACCACGGCGCGTTGAGATCCCGGGCCAGGATCTGCGGCTCTCCCAACGACGACGCCGCCGCCCGCGTTTCGTCGCTGGCGGGCTGATCGGGCTCTTTACTGTCGCTACCGGTGCCGCAGGAGGCCAGAATCAGCAGGCCGGCCATGACGGTGGCGGCGGTGGTGTGGCGTGATGTGGGGACCATGCTGCGGTCCTTTCGGGGCAGAGGCGTGTTCCGAGTTTAGCTGGACGTCAACACCGGGAACGCTCGAAGATCGGCCGCGATGAGCTCCCCGATCGGCTGCCCCCACACACGGCAAAAGGGCCCCGGAACCATAAAGTTCCAAGAACCTCCTGTTGTCCAGCTACCGACTCATCTGTCAACGATGACCCGACTCAGGACAAAAGTGGAGCTTAGGGGAATCGAACCCCTGACCTTTTCATTGCGAACGAAACGCTCTACCAACTGAGCTAAAGCCCCTTACACCAGAGATCACTGTAGTCCTCCCACCTGGTTTTCGCACGTTGAGCCGGCCCGGGCGCTGACGCCAATTAGGGTTGACCCATGATCGAACCGGAGTTCCCCGAAACAGTGCAGTCACCCGAACACCAGCAAGTAAGGGGCCAGTTCGCAGTCGGCTACGTGCCCGGTGTGATGCCGGGGAAGTGGTTCCGGAGGTGGGAGGATCGCCGCCATAAGCCGTCGCTGAGCCAGCACCCTGTCCGGGCCGATGGCTGGCGCAAGGCGCTTACAAACGGCGAGATCAAGGCGTGCTTCGTTCGCCTCAACTGGGAGGACCAGGACCCCGACGTGGAAGAACTCCGCGAGGAGTTCCGCGCGGTGGCTCTCTACGAAGAACTCCAGGTTGCCGTCCTCGATCAGGATCACATCCTCACCGTCGCGGAAACGCTGACCACGGGCGAGCTGACGGCCGAAAGTGAGCCCCAAGCCAGACCTCGCACGGACGAAGCAGAGATGGCCGTGGAGCTCACCGCCGCCGGTGTGGGCCCGGTCGTCCTGCCCATGTCGGTCGCCCGCCTGCACCACCGCAAGGACGTGACCTACCGCGAGCTCACGGATGCGCCCACCGTCCCCGTGGTACTCGTGTGGCCCCGGGACCTCAGCGAAGAGGATGAGGCCGCGGTCCAGCAGTTCGTCGGTATTGTGCGTGGGCGCAGCGCCAACAGTGGTCGGGACACCCCGCCCAGCACAGAAGAAGAGAGCAAGAAAAAGAAGCAACCCCCCAAACAACACCCCAAGGCCCCACAGCGCCGAGGTGGCAAGGGACCCAAGGGAGCAAAAGCGGCGTCGGCGAGCAAAAATGCCCGCCGACGCCGCCCGCGCTAGGTCCGCGGAAAACTAGCCGTCCCCGCGGCGCTCCGAGGAATCGGTGGTGGTGCCATCTTTGCTGGGGGTGCGACCGTCGGTCGTGGAGGTGTCAGGGGCGGGCTCGGGCAGGCGCACCGCGGTGCGCAACTGACCCGTCAGGGGAACGCGAGGCTGCGGGAAGGACGTGGTGCGGGTGTCGTCGGTGGCCGCGGAGGAACCGGTCGGGGCGCCGTCGTTACGTACCACCATTTGGTTGACCAGCGGCAGGCGCAGGCCTTCACGGTCCAGCATTTTCTTGATGCGCACGCGCAACACGCGGGCCACGTCCCATTGCTGCAGTGGCGCGGTCTTCACGGCCAAACGCACGGTGATGGACTCGCCGGTGATGTTCTCCACGCCCCAGACCTCGGGATCGTCGATGATGTTGGGGCCCATGTCCGGGTCATCGCGCAGCAGTTGCGCCTCGTGCTCGATGAGGTCCGTGAGCAGGTCGATATTGGTGTCGTAGGGGACCGGGATGTCCAGTACGCAGCGAGCCCACCCCTGGGATTGATTGCCCACACGAAGAATTTCACCGTTGCGCACGTGCCACAGGGTGCCCTTGACGTCGCGCACCTGGGTCACGCGCAGGCCCACGCTCTCCACATTGCCGATGGCCTCGCCCAGATCCACGGAATCGCCGATGCCGAGTTGGTCCTCGGCGACCATGAAAATTCCGGAGAGGTAGTCCTTGACCAAGGATTGCGCGCCGAAGGACAAGGCCACACCGGCGATACCGGCCGAGGCCAGCACCGGAGCAATGTTGAACCCCAACTCCGAAATAATCATCAGGATGGCCACGGCCCAGATGACGATCGTGGCCACCGAGGACAGTACGGACCCCACGGTGGAGGCCCGTTGAGCCTGGCGGTCCGAGGCCAACCCGGCATCGACCACCCAGCGGGGCTTGCCGTTGTCGGTCTTGCGCACGATGCGCGAGCGCGAACCGCGGGCAATACCCCGGGTGACGTTGCGAATCACCAACCGCAACACGGCGGTCAGGGCCAGCGCGCCCAAAAAAATCAGGAGTACGCGCAACGGCGCATCCAACCAAAATCGCCAATCAAACAGGTTCTCTTCCATCGAGCACAACATTAACCGCCGAGGATGAACGTGACCTAAGCGCGGATCAAAGCCACTTCTTGGCCTTGAAGATCACGTACAGCACCACACCGACACCCACCATCAAACCCAGGGCCATGGGGTAGCCGTACTGCCATTCCAGCTCGGGCATGTGTGCGAAGTTCATGCCGTAGATAGAACCCACGATGGATGGGGCAAACAGGATGGCCGCCCAGGATGAGATGCGCTTCATCTGCTCGTTTTGTTCCATGGCGGCCTCGTTCTGCCGGGCGGTGGTCAGGGTGGAGTCCAGGGTCATGGCGTCAGCGAGCGAGGACCGCATGGACTCGAGTTTGTTGTTCACCACAATCACGTGGTCCAGCACGTCGCGCAGTCGATGTTGCAGTTCCATGTTCGTGCCGTACTTCTGGAAGCCCGCGAAGTACTGGTTCATGACCGTGGTCAGCGGTGACACCCCGCGGTGGAAGTCGTTGACTTCGCGCGCGAGCTCGTAAATGCGTTGCGACACGTGGTGCTCGCCGGCGAACAAGGCGTCCTCGATCTCGTCAATGTCGTTCTCGAGGCCGTCCAGCACCGGAAAATAGTCGTCCACGATCTGGTCGAACAGGGCATACAGCACACCGTCCCCGCCCAGCTTGATCAGCTCGTCCTCACCTTCCACGCGCTCGCGCACCCGCGTGACTCCGCTGGATTCCGAGTGCCGGATGGTGATCACAAAATTGGGGCCGGTGAAGATATGGATCTCGCCGATGTCCACGGTCTCATCGTGGTCGTTGTAGACCGCCGGGCGCAGCACCGTGAACAAAGTGTGTCCGTAGCGCTCGATCTTGGGCCGCTGATGCGCCTGGATGGTGTCCTCCACCGCCAACTCGTGCAGCTCGAAGTGCTCGGCCAGCGACTTCACTTCCGCAACGCTCGGTCGGTACAGCCCGATCCACGCAAGCACCGATTCCTTTTGGCCGTCCTCAGTGCTCGCACATTCCTCGTCCAGCTGACGAAGGAGCCGGTAGGTTTCCTGCAGACTCGACGGGGTCTTGATCCGCTGCCCGTTGCGGTAAATGGCGTTGTCCACGATGCTCACCGGCCCATTATTGCCGCTCACCTTCTCTTTACGGCAACGGAGGGCGCCCGTGGGTTAGCGGGTACGACGCCGCTCGGTCCCGGTCAGTAGACTCGTCACCATGAGTTTGGCTTTCGATTCCAGGGTGGGCGCCTACGCGCTCATTGTCCGTGACCAGCAGGTGCTGTTGACCCATTGGAATCCGCACCGCCCCGATTTTGACGGCGCCTGGACTCTTCCCGGCGGCGGCATGGAATCCGGGGAACAGCCGGAAACCACCATGTTGCGCGAGGTTTTCGAGGAAACCGGGTACACCGTGGAGACGGACTCGATGCTTGGCGTGCACAGCCGTTGGATGACGCCCGATCAACGATTGGACGGTAACCCCCGCGAATATCATGCGTGCCGAGTGCTTTACACGGCCCACGTGGTGGATGGTGAGCTGAGCGTGGAAGAAGACGGATCCTCGGACGACACCCGGTGGTTCTCTCTGGTGGAACTGGACGAACTCGAGCGCCTGGACCTGGTAGATCAGGCCCTACGCATGGCCGGCCTGGGCACGTGGGTCGAACAACCCGAAGAACAGCCGAGCCCCGTGGTCGAGCAGGACATCGAACAGTGACCATGGCCCCGCACGCCGGGAACGCAGGGACACGATTCAGGGGCGGCCGCCGTGTCGCGTTGACCGGCGCGGCTCTCATGTGCGCGTTCAGCCTGAGTGCGTGCGCCACCGAGGCCGAGGAGCTGGCCACGGACGGAGCGGCGCAAGAGGCGACCGCGGCGGCGTCGTCGGCGGGTACCCGGGATGGCAACCCGGTAGCCATCGCCACGGGTGTGAACGAGCAAACCAGGGTGGCTGCGCACATGTACGCGCAGAGCCTGCAGGACCAGGGGATCGCCGCCACTGTCGTGGAAGCGGGGACGGAACGGGGCGGACTGATCGACGCCCTGGAATCCGGCGAGGTGGATGTGGTGCCCGATTTCACCGGTGACCTGTACGTGCACGTGGCCGAGAACGAGACCCGCGCAACGCCGTCGGCCACGCCCACGCCGGTCCCGTCCGCGTCCAAGGATCCCGGCCTGGTGGGATCGCTCGGGCAGCTGCTGGGCTTCTCCAGCGAAGCGGGACCTTCCGGGGACGACGTGTACGGTGCCCTGCCGGACGCCATGCCCGAGGGGCTGAAGATTCTCAATGAATCCCCGGGGGAGAACACGGACCGGTTCGTGGTGACTGCGGCAACCGCCGTGGAACTCGAACTCAACGACCTCACCACCGTGGCGGAACACTGCCCGGACATGAACGTGGGAATGCCCGGTAACTACGCGGACACGGCGCAGGGCATCAAGGGGCTCAAGAGTTACTACGACTGCGTCCCCAAATCCTCCCCGGAGTTCCCGGATTACGCCGAGCGGGTGGATGCGCTGCTCAATGACGATGTGCAAGCGGCGGTGCTGCCCGCTTCGGCGCCGGTGATCGAAGACGATGACCTCACGGTGCTTGCGGACCCGAACAACCTCTACCGGCCTGAGAAACTCGTGCCGGTGACCGCCGGAGACCTCACGGCTGATGCGATTTCCGCAATCAACGGCGTCACTGAGGGGATTCGCACCCAAGACCTGACCATGATGACCCGGCTGGTCACCGGTCAGGATCCGGCCATGTCACCGGAGGAAGCAGCCACGTTTCTGCGGGAACAGCCCCGGTAAATCTCCGGTGCAGCGCCATGACGGACGGGTAGTGTTGCCCGCATGGCAATGGTGAGGCAATCCGACAAACTGAAGAACGTGCTCTACGACATCCGCGGTCCCGTGCTGGAACAGGCGGAAAAAATGGAGGCGTCGGGTCATCGCATTCTGCGGTTGAACATCGGCAACCCCGCGCCCTTCGGTTTCGAGGCACCGGACGCGGTCCTGGTGGACATGATCAAGAACCTGCCCAACGCGCAGGGCTACTCGGATTCACGCGGCATCTACTCCGCGCGCACCGCCGTGGTGCAGTACTACCAGACGCGCGGGATCATGAACCTGGACACCGACGACGTCTACCTGGGCAACGGCGTGTCCGAAATGATCACCATGTCGCTGCAGGCGCTGTGCAATACCGGTGACGAGATCCTGGTGCCCTCACCGGACTACCCGTTGTGGACCGCATCGGTCGCACTGTCCGGCGGCACCCCCGTGCACTACCTGTGCGACGAGGAGAACGGCTGGAACCCGGACCTCGAGGACCTGGAATCCAAGATCACGTCCCGCACCAAGGGCATTGTGGTGATCAACCCCAACAACCCCACCGGTGCCGTCTACTCGCGTGAAACCCTCACGAAGATCGTGGCGATCGCCAAGAAGCACGAGCTCATCCTCTTCGCGGACGAGATCTACGAAAAGATCACCTACGACGATGCCGAGATGATCAACCTGGCGTCACTGACCGGTGAGGACGTGCTGTGCCTGACATATTCGGGGCTGTCCAAGGCCTACCGGGTGGCCGGTTATCGTTCCGGTTGGTTGGCGATCACCGGCCCCAATTGGAGAGCGGAATCCTACATCGAGGGCATTAAACTGCTGGCCAACATGCGCATGTGCGCCAACGTGCCCGCGCAACACGCCATTCAGACGGCGCTGGGTGGGCACCAGTCCATCAACGACTTGATCCTGCCCGGCGGCCGGCTCAAGGCCCAGCGCGACCTGGCGTACAAGAAGCTCAACGAGATCGACGGCATCACCTGCCAACAAGCGGCCGGCGCGCTCTACCTGTTCCCCAAGTTGGACGTGGAGAAGTTCGGCATAGTGGATGACGAGCGCTTTGCCCTGGACCTGCTCAAGGAACAAAAGATCCTGCTCAGCCATGGCACCGCCTTCAACTGGGGCGAACCGGACCACTTCCGACTTGTGACCCTGCCCGCCGTGGAGATGCTGGACACCGCTCTCGATCGCCTGGGCGAGTTCCTCTCCGGCTACCACCAGTAGGGTTCGCCCGCGTCCGGCTCACTGTCCAGCTCACTCCGACGCCGCTTGCTCCCGGGTTTCCTCACGCCGGGCGCGGGCGGCGTCGAGCCGTTGCCGGGCGCCGTCCAGCCAGTTCTCGCAGCGGGTCGCCAGGGCTTCGCCGCGCTCCCACAACTGCAACGACTCCTCGAGCGTGGTGCCGCCGGTTTCAAGTTTGGACACGATCTCCACGAGCTGTTCGCGGGCCTGCTCATAGCCGAGCTGATCAATGTCCGACAGGTCCGGCGCGGAGCTGTCGGGGGACGGGTTCTGCTTGGCCATGACGGTCCTTTCTGAAGTACTTCTTGAGCGGTGGGGTTAGTGCTCGCCGGGCCGGCGCTGGCTGACGGTGTCCACGGTGACGCCCAGTTCACCGGAGGCCAGGCGCACGGCCAGTGGCTGTTCCGTTTCCACGGTGTGCGCGTCCGTGACCACGTGTCCGTCCGTGGTCTGGACCACGGCGTATCCGCGGTCCAGGGTCTGCTGTGGTGACAGGGCGCGCACCCGGGCGCGCATCTGGGCCACGGTGTCCTGAGCGCGCAGCGTGGCGGTGTTGACCGCGGACCACGCGCGGGAGCGCCAGCGATCCAGGTCTTCTTCCCGGACCAGGATCATGCCGTCCGGTTGGGACAGCACCGGGCGCGTTCGCACTGAGGCCAGCCCCTGTTCTTCCCGGTCGATCAGCGAGCTCACGGCGCGGTCCAGCGCGGCACGGGCCTGACCGATGCGCAATCGTTCCTCCTGAACGTCCGGGACCACGCGCTTACCGGCGTCCGTGGGGGTGGACGCACGAACGTCCGCCACGTAGTCCAGCAGCGGTTGGTCGTTCTCGTGACCGATAGCGCTGACCACGGGCGTGATTGCCGCAAAGACCGTGCGGATCAGGGACTCGTCGCTGAACGCCAAGAGGTCTTCGAACGAGCCGCCACCGCGGGCGATCACGATCACGTCCACGTGATCCAACTGATCCAGTTCCGTCAGTGCAGCACTCACGGCGGGTGCTGCACCGTTGCCCTGAACCGGGACCTCGCGGATCTCGAACTGCACACCCGGCCACCGCAAGGAGGCGTTCCGCACCACGTCCTTCTCGGCATCCGAATTGCGACCCGTGATCAGTCCCACGCACGAGGGCAGCACGGGAAGTGGTTTCTTGTGGCGCGGATCGAACAGACCCTCCTCCGCCAACGCGCGGCGCAGACGTTCGAGGCGTTCCAGCAGATCGCCCAGCCCTACGGGGCGAATGCCGCGGCCGATCATGGAGAGTCGGCCGGTCTTGGCGTAGAAGTCCGCTTCGAGGTTCACGACCACGCGCATGCCCCGTTCCAAGGGCCGCTGCAGGGCGGCCATTTCCTGGCTGAACAGTGTGACGGACACGGACATTTCCTCGTTCATGTCCCGCAGGGTCACGTACGAGACGCGAGCGCGGTGGTTGACCTCGATGACCTGGCCCTCGACCCAGGCATCCGGGGCCTTCTTGATCCAGGCATTGAGATTGGAGGACAGCCGGCTGAGCGGCCAGGGGTTCTCCGGGGAGGTGTCCCGCGCGAACTGAGCGAGTTCCCGGTGCGGGTCCGGAACGTCTACAGCATCTGAGGGCTGCGGCGAAGATGATGTGCTCATGGGTCATGCTTACCATCACCGGACGACATGCACAGGCGACTTTTCTTTAGAGTGGAGCAGTGACCCCTCAACGATCTTCATCCACAGCCCGCGCGCTGCGAACCGCGGGCGCCGTGCTGTGCGGGCTCCTTACCGGCGTTGCCTTCGCGGCGTGGTTGGGGCTCACCTGGGTGCAGGACCACCTCTTGTCGCCCTCGGGATTTCAGGACACCGCCCGCTCGATCGTCACGGACACCTCGTTCCAAACGGAATTGGTGGGCACGTTGCTGGACCGCGCGACCTTCGGACTGCTTGATGATTACCAGACCGGTCTCGACCCGGTGGACCAGGTCCTCGAGGGTGTCCGCGAACGCGCCGTCGGCGCTGCCGAATCCTTCGCGACCGCTCCCGAACAGCAGGGCATGTGGACCGAGGTTCTCGTGCGGACCCACTCCGCCAACGTTCCCCTCTCGCCCGAGATGGGCGAGGCGCCCGAGAACCTGGTGGTGGACATCAATCCGGTGGGTGCCACGATCGACCGGCGCATCAAGGACACCATCGGCATTGACCCGTCGCTGAGTTCGCAGGAGTTGACGGTCTCGGTCCCCGGAGCGCGCACCGGGCCCGCGATCGATGCGATCGTGTGGATCGCCCAGTGGCGGTTTCTGCTTCCGTGGCTGACGGGGGCGCTGGGCGTCGCCACGCTCCTGCTCGCTCCCCGCCGGTGGCTCGCCCTGGCTGGTCTGGGGCTGGCGGGCCTGGCCATGACCGGAGTGTTGTTGATCGCAGCACTGGTGGCGGCCCAGTCGGTGACGTCGATGTCCTCGGTTGAGCCGGTGGCGAATCTGGTGGTCAGTGAAATCGCAGGGCTGCTGCGTGAATCATTCGTGGCGCGCTGCGTCACGGGCATCGTCTGGGCCGCTGTGGTGGCGCTAGTGGGTGTGACGGGCGCCGTGGTGAGACGCCACGCGGTCGCCTACCATTAAGGACATGTCCACCACCGTTGATCTTTCCATGCCCACCGTTCCCCGCGTACGGCGCACACCTCAAGAGATCGCCGACGCCGCCCCGGTCGCCGGTGCTCGCAGGGTTTTGTTGGCCGCGCCGCGCGGGTACTGCGCAGGCGTGGACCGTGCCGTGATCGCGGTGGAGAAGGCACTCGAGCACTACGGTGCGCCGGTCTACGTGCGCAAGGAGATCGTGCACAACAAGTACGTGGTCAGCACGCTGGAGGAGCGCGGCGCCATTTTCGTGGACGAGACCGACGAGGTGCCCGAAGGATCCCTTCTCGTGTTCTCCGCACACGGTGTCTCCCCAGCGGTCGTGCAGTCCGCCGTGGACCGCAACCTGCAGACCATTGACGCCACCTGCCCCCTGGTCACCAAGGTGCACCGCGAGGCCGTGCGCTTTGCCCGCGGGGATTTCGAGATCCTGCTGATCGGTCACGTGGGCCATGAAGAGGTCGAGGGCACGTTCGGTGAGGCTCCCGAGCACATTCAGATCGTGAACTCCCCGGAGGACGTGGCCACCCTGGAGGTCAAGAACCCGGACAAGGTGGTGTGGCTGTCCCAGACCACGTTGAGCGTGGACGAGACCATGGAGACCGTCAACCTGCTCCGCGAGAAGTTCCCGAATCTGCAGGACCCGCCCAGTGATGACATTTGCTATGCGACCTCCAACCGTCAGACGGCCATTAAGGAGATTGCCCCTCAGACGGATCTGGTGATCGTGGTGGGTTCGGCCAACTCGTCCAATTCGGTGCGCTTGAAAGAAGTGGCCGAGGAGTACGGTGCCAAGCGAGCCGAGCGCGTGGACTTTGCCAACCAGGTGGACGAGTCCTGGTTCGAGGGTGTTGCCACCGTCGGTGTGACCTCCGGAGCTTCTGTGCCCGAAGTGCTCGTCACGCAGGTGCTCGACCTCTTGGCCGAATACGGCTACGGCGAGGTCGAAGAAGTGGTGACCGCGGAGGAGGACATCCTGTTCTCACTGCCCAAGGAACTGCGCGCCAAGCTCGCCCAGGACGGCGACAACTCCCGTCAGCTCGGGGGCCGTGGAGCGCGCCCCAAGCGCTAATTCCCTAGCTTGCTCGCTCTTCTCGGTCAACGTCTCGCTCCAGCACGAACTCCGTGGCGGTGACGGCCCGGGGCATGGTTTCCACGGGTTTGGTTTCGAGCCCGGTGGAATCGTTGTCGGTGGGATCCAATGCAGCGATCTTGCGTGCTGAGGGCAGTACTCGGGTTTCCAACGATCCCACCAGTTTGTTGTAGCCGTCCACCGAACGCCGCAGTGATCCACCCATGTCCGCGAGGTGTTTACCCACGGATCCCATGCGGTCGTAGAGCTCCCGCGACAGGCGGTAGAGCTCACGAGCGTTGTCCGTGAGGGTGGCCTGCCGCCAGCTGAACGCCACGGCCTTCAACGATGCCATCAGCGACACCGGGGACACCAACGCCACGTTGTTCCGCGAGGCATGTTCCAGCAGTGTCGCGTCCGTTTCCAGGGCTGCGGCCAGGGCGGATTCCACGGGGACGAAGCACATCACCAGCTCGGGTGACCCATCGTTGCCCGTCCAGTACTGCTTGGTGGCCAGCGCGTCCACGTGCGACCGCAGTGCTTTGGCGTGCGCCTTCAAGGACCGCGCCCGGAGCTGCTCGTTCTCGGAGGAGCCGTCCGCGGGAACGGCCTGCGAATCCAGGTAGGAGTTCATGGGTGCCTTGGCATCCACCACAATTGATTGCCCACCGGGCAGCTTGATGATCATGTCCGGTCGTTGCACTCCGCGGTCGGTCACGCGGGAGTCCTGCTCCGTGAAATCCACGTGGCGCACCATGCCCGCGGCCTCCACCACGCGGCGCAACTGCATTTCTCCCCACGCACCTCGCACTGTGGTGGACCGCAGGGAGGATGACAACGAACCGGTGGCCTCCAACAACTGGGCGTCGGTGCTGCGAGCGGCATCCAGTGCCTGGCTCACCGCACCGAACTGCGCCGCACGGTCACGTTCCAATTGGGTGACGTGATGCCCCACGGTGCGCAGCTGATCATTGAGCGGAGCCAGCGCCTGCAGCACGTTCTGATCCTGGAAGGACCGCGCTTCAAGGGTGGCCACGTGTTTCTCGAGCTGTTCCTTGGCTTCCCGTGCCGCGGCGCTTTCCTGTAACGCGCTCAGACGCTCGGCTTGTAACTCATCGACCTCGGCTTCAACTCGCCGCGTCCGGCGACCCGCCACCGTCAGACCCACGGCCGCACCCAGCCCTAGGCCAACCACGAGGGCGAGCAACGCCCACAACCACCACACCTGAGACATCACGGAAGCGTCCATGGGTGAACTGTCTCAGATCCCTCCGACACGCATAAGTTCGTTCCTGGGGGAGCCCCTGAAACACGCCCCGCTAGATCCACCCGTTGCGCAGCGCCCTCGCCGCGGCCTCGGATCGGTTGTGCACGCCCGTCTTCCCGATGGCCGACGACAAATGATTGCGCACCGTACCGGGGGACAGATGCAGGGCGGCCGCAATGTGTTTGGCGGAGCCACCCTGCGCGGATTCCCGCAGCACGTCCTGTTCCCGCTGGGTCAACGGATTGGACCCGGCCACCAAGGATTCCTCAGCGAGAACGGGATCGATCACGCGCAGTCCCGCGTGCACACGCCGGATGGCCTCCGCCAATTGGTCGGCCGGGGTATCTTTCACGACGAACCCGCTCGCTCCGGCGTCCAGGGCGCGCCGCAAGTACCCGGGTCGGTCGAACGTCGTGACGATCAGACATTTGGTTCCGCTCCCGCCGCGCGCAATTTCCTGCGTGGCATCCAGTCCGTTGAGCACGGGCATTTCAATGTCCAGCAGGGCCACATCCACGTTCTGGGCTGCGACTGCGGCCACGGCCTCTCGACCGTTGCCGGCCTGGGCGACCACGCAGATGTCCGGTTCCAGCTCCAGCAGCGCGACCAGACCGGCCCGCACCAACGCTTGGTCGTCCGCGATCACTACCGAAATGGTGTTCATGCCGGTTCCACCACGATTCGAGTTCCTCGGTCCTTACCGTCCACGGGCGAGGTCACGGTCAGTCTCAACCCCGCTCGCTCCGCCCGTTCGCGCATGCCGCGCAGGCCGTTCCCGGAAACCGACGCCGCCGCCGCGTCCGCGCCGCGGCGCTCGCCACCTAACCCTGCGCCGTCGTCGGTGATGGTCAGGGTGGTCGAGATGAGCGTGACCCAGCAGGCCGAGGCGGAGGAATGGCGCACCGCATTGGTCACGGCCTCGCGCAGGATCCACGCGAACGTGGCGCGCCTGGGTGGGGCAATGGTCGGAACGGTGCTGGGCAGGTGCGGGGTGATACCCGCTGAACGCAGGGCCGCCCGGGCCTGCACCAATTGCACACTCAACTCCGGTTCCCGCAGTTTGCCCACGGTGGAGCGTACATCGGTGAGGGAATCGCGGGTGAGGACCAGAACGTCGTCGAGCTCCTGGGCCGCTCGTTCCGGGTCCGTGGCCATGAGGCGTTTGGCCAGCTGAACCTTCATGGACACCACGGTCAGTGAATGGCCCAGAATGTCGTGGACGTCTCGGCCCACCGATTCGCGCTGCTGGGCCAACTTGAGTTCACGCTGGAGTTCTTCCCTGACCATGGACCGTTCCATGACCCAGCGGGACACCAACAACAGCATGAACGCGGGTGAGATGCCCACGAGGGGCCAAAACCATTGCTGCGGCGGGTACATGATCAGCCACGGGGTGATTGCAATGACCGCGATGACCGCGGCCGCAATGATCGCGCCTTTCATGGACAGTCGGAACGCGCACACGGCCACGAAGAACGGCGCCACGTAGGTGCCGGTCAGTCCGGCCGCCGGGACCACCAAGGCCAGAGGCAACAGGAGGATCAGGCACCAGAAGAGCGCGTTGACCAGTTCACTGCGGCGCGGGAACGGCACCTCGTAGATCCAGGAGATCACGTACAGCACGGCGAACACGCCAAGACCCGTGAGGCCCAGCGCCTTGAGTCCGTCCGACACCGGCGCGGACAGCACATTCGAGACAGGGAAGAGCAGGAACACCAGCCATACGGACGCGTAGAGAACATCGCTCCAGCCGGTGGACCAGTCGGCGGGATTCTCGGCCGTGGTTTCCATCACGGTCTGAGTGTTACTCGTCACCGTGCTCATGTCCGGGCCGTCGCTTTCCGTGCAGCAAACAGGGCTACGGCCGCAAAGATCACGGCCCACACACCGACATTGGCCAACAGCATCCATACGCTGTCCTGTTCGGCCGTGCCATCCACGGCAACCACCCATCCTTCGGTAATGGGGTAGCGGGCAAGTCCAACAATTCCATACAAGGGCGTGAAGCGGGCGAACTCCAGTAGCGAACCGGACAGCGGCATGAACACGTTGCCCAGAAAAGCGAGCACCACCAGCAGGCCGGCGGCCGCGCTGACGGCGCCGTCCGAACGGAACAACAACCCCGCAGCCAAACCATAGAGTGCGAAGACCACGGAACAAGCCACCACGATGCCGGCGGTCGCAAACCAGCGCCACAGGTCGTCCATGGCGGAATTGGTGAAGACGCCGACCAGGTAGACAATGATCACCGGCACGACCGCCACGGCTACGGCCACCACCACTTTGGTGGCGGCATAACCGCCCGTACCCATGGGAGTCATGGCCAGTTGCCGGCCCCAGCCCTTCATCCGTTCCACTGCAGCGCTGCCCGCGATCGACGTGGTTGCCGTCACAGCCCCGTACGCCGCCATGGAAACCATGAGGTACGCGGAGACATTGCCGTGGCCCGATGAATCGTTGGACCAGCCCTGGGTGACGCCGAACATGATGAACAGTGCCGCGGGCAAGATGGCAATGAAGAACATGTTCTCGAAGGCCCTGACCTGTCGCCAGAAATCGTGGAGCGTGTAGGTGAGATTCATGACGGAATCCTTGTCTGTCCTGGTGGTCTGCAGATGTCGGTACTGGAGCCGCGTGACTCAGGTGTCGTCGGAACGGCTAATGAGGGCGGTGAACGCGTCTTCCAGGCCGCCGCGAGAGATTTCCAGCTCGGCGGCCGGTGTCTGGGTCAGCAGCACTCGGGCCAACCGGTCCGATTCGTGAGTGTGCGCGATGACGCGGGAGCCCTTCCGGTCCAGGTGCGTGATACCGGGGAGGCCCGGCAGCGGCGTCGGCTCCGGCCAGGTAAAAGTCACTGCCTGGTGGGTCGAAGCGGAGCGGAAGCTGTCCACCGTCCCGTCGTGATGCACGGCCCCGCGGTCCAGGAGCACCACACGCTGGGCGAAGTCCTCGGCTTCCTGCAGGTAGTGGGTGGCGAAGACCACCGTGCGACCCTCGCGGGCCTCGGCGTGCATCGTGTCCCAGAACTCGTGGCGGGATTGGACATCCATGCCGGCCGTGGGCTCATCCAGCACCAGGAGGTCGGGTTCGGGGAGCAGTGCCAGGGCGAACCGCACGCGCTGCTGCTGGCCACCCGAGCACTTGGACACTTTGCGTTTCGCGAAGGTGGTTGCTCCGGCCCGTTCGAGGGCCTCGTCCACCGGCATGTGTTTCCGGTAGAGGGACGCGATCATGACCACTGTCTCGCGTACCGATAAGTCGTCGAGCAAACCACCGGTCTGCTGGACGGCGCCCACCAGGCCACGGGACACCGCCTCGCGGGGGCTGCGACCGAAGACCGAGACCGTGCCGTCCTGGGGATCGGACATGCCGAGGATGATGTCCAAGAGCGTGGTCTTGCCGGCACCGTTGGGCCCGAGCAGGGCAACGATCTCGCCGCGGTCGATGCGCAGGCTCACATCATTGACCGCGTGCACGGTTTCCTTGCGGGTGCGGAACACCTGGTGAACCCGGGAGCACTCGATGGCCGGAGCGAGCGGCGTCGTCGTGGGAGCGGCTCGTGAAGCTGATGGGGTGGCTGGTGCGTTCATACCCCCATATTCGCGGGAATTTGCCCGGTTCAGAACTGCCGAACGTCATGACTCGCACATGACAATCGTCATGGGCTAGCCTTAAAAATGGCTCGCCGGAGGGCGCACGTAACCGCCGGGCACCACATGAGAAATTTCTCATGAACGTCTCACGTCCGATTCACACCCGATTTCTAGTCTTGGGTTAACAGGACAGCCGTCGGCGGATCAACCAGCCGGCTCGAACGTGAGGTCAACGGATGAATACTGCACATCACTGCCAAGAGTTGCGGATCGCCCTCTACTCACACGATTCGTTGGGTCTGGGTCACACCCGCCGTAACCTGGCCATTGCGCAGGCACTGTCCGACACGCTGCCCGAGCTGACCGGTCGCAAGCTGTCCGGGTTGCTCATTACCGGTGAACGCACCGCCACGTCCTACCGCTGCCCCAAGGGTTTCGACTGGCTCGTGGTCCCCGGGATTCGCAAGGGTGCCGACAAGTACGAGGCCCGCCACCTGGGGGTCAGGAGCGAGCGGCTGATCAACATCCGCTCCTCCGTGATCGGTGGCGCCCTGGACGCGTTCCGTCCGCACATCGTGATCGTGGACCGTCATCCGTTCGGCATCGATGGCGAGCTGATCAAGCCCCTTGAAAACCTCAAAGCTGCAAAGCCGGAGACCACGTTGGTCCTAGGACTGCGCGAGGTCCTGGACGCACCCGAGGTAGCTGCCGAGGAATGGAAGCGCGTGGGCCTTGATCCCGTGACCGACTTATTCGACCGCGTGTGGGTCTACGGCGACCGCGAGATCCACGATCCGCTGGCCACCGGGGAGCTGCCCGCAGAATTCGCGCCCATGGTCGACTACACCGGCCTGCTCTCGAGTGGCCGCAAATTCTCCGGTCGTCACAACGCGGCCACCACACCGTTCCTGCTCACGATGCTCGGTGGCGGCTCCGACGGCGTCAACGTAGCCAGGGCCGCGGCCGCAGCGACGGTACCGGCCGGCGTGCAACACTTGGTGGTGACCGGTCCGCAGATGCCCGCCGCCGAGCGCCACTCGGTGGAAGCCGCCGTGGGGCCGTCCACCACGGTCACCACCAAGGTCTCGGACGGCATGTCCTACGTGGCCTGCGCAGATGCCGTGGTGTCCATGGCCGGGTACAACACCGTGGCCGAGACGCTTTCCACGGACACTCCCGCGCTGCTGGTTCCGCGCACCACCCCGCGCACCGAGCAGATCATTCGCGCTCGCGGACTGGGGGAGGCCGGCGCCGTCGACTGGGTGGATCCGTCCGAGGCTACGAGCACATTTATCGGTCAGTGGTTGGCGGAGGCCGTGGCGAACCCCGCCGTCCGGGAGAGGCAGCAAAGTGCCCGCGCCGGGCTCGAACTCAACGGTCTGAACCGCGTGGTTGATCTGGCGGCGGATCTCGCGTGGCTCACCGACAAGACTGTCGCTTCGCTGCCGGCTGCGGGGGCGAACATCGTGGTTGGCTATTCTTCCGATTCAGGCGATGTCGCAGAAATTGATCCTGCGGGGGCTCCCCGCAGTGCGGTGACCGTTCCGGCCCGTTCGTTCCAAGCAGCAGGAGTCAACCATGCGGCGTTCTGAGTCCGCCACCGCCCACCCGGCACGTAAGACCGCCTACGTGCTCAAGGTGTACCCGCGGTTTTCCGAAACCTTCATTGTCACCGAGATCCTCGCCCGTGAAGCCGCGGGTGAATCCCTTGAGATCTTTGCGCTGCGCCCCACCTCGGATACCCGCTTCCACCCCGAGATCGCGCTGGTCCAGGCTCCCGTGTCGTTCCTGCCCAAGCCGTCTAAACTTTCCGACGCCTGGGCGCTTCTGGCCGAGGCGACCGCCACGATCCCCGGTTTCGCCCGCCGTTATGCCGACCTGCTCCCCGAGCTGGTCACCTACGACGCCGCCGACGTTCACCAGGCCGTCCAACTCGCGTGCGCGGTCTCTCGCCGCGGCATCACGCACCTGCACGCCCATTTTGCCACGCTGGCGGGACAGACCGCCGAGATCGCCGCGCTGCTGGCCGGCATCGCATACTCGGTGACCACCCACGCCAAGGACATCTTCCACGAGTCCGTGGTCCCGGCCCGCTTGCACCGCACCATTGCGCGGTCGCACCACGTCATCACGATCTCCGGGTACAACCTCAACCACCTGGCCACCCAGTACCCGGACCACGCCCACAAGGTGCACCTGGTATACAACGGGTTGGAGCTGGATCGTTTCCCGTACTCGCCCCCGGCCGTGCTGGACGGAACCAGGCCGCTGCGCATTGCTGCCGTGGGCCGGATGGTCGAGAAGAAGGGATTCTTCGACCTGGTCGCTGCCACGGGCCGGCTCGTGGCACAGGGGATTCCGGTGGAGGTGCGTATCGCCGGTGAAGGAGCCCTGTTCACCCGTGTCCGGACCGCGATCGACATCGCGGGCCTGAGCGACGTGGTCACCCTCCTGGGCGCTCGCACGCAACAAGAGGTCCGTGAGCTGTTGGCCTGGGCGGATGCCTTTGCGGCGCCTTCCATTGTTGGCGCGGACGGTAACGCGGACGGCCTACCCACTGTGCTGCTCGAGGCCATGGCCAGCGGTGTTCCCTGCGTCGCGTCGACCGTCACCGGCATTCCGGAAGCCATAGCGCACGGTGTCACGGGGCTTCTGCACACTCCCGGCAACGTGGACGAACTGGCCAGCGCGCTCGCCACCATCGCGGACCCCGCCTTCGACCGCCAAACAACGGCTGCCGCGGCTCGTCACCACGTCGAAAACCGCTTCGACTCGCGGTCCCAAGCACGTATGCTCATGGCCCTGGAAAACGGACGGTTACAGGACATCGGCGAGCCCGCAGTTCCGCCCGTTCCGCGAGCGAACGAGACCGCCCACGACGCAGCAGCCACCCCGCCCGCCCCGGACCTCGCCGGCAAACGCATCGCATACGTGTGCGTGGACCCGGGGATTCCGGTGTTCGGCACCAAGGGCGCTTCCGTGCATGTGCAGGAAGTGGTGCGCGAGTTCATCCGCCGCGGCGCGCACGTCACGGTCTTCGCGACCCGCACCGACCATGACCGGCCCGCCGACCTGGGCGGCGTGGAGGTAGTCCACCGCCCCATCACGATCAAGGAAACCGCCGAGCGCGAGACCGCTCAGCACACCGTGAGCTCCGAATTCGCGTTCCAGATCGCAGCTGGTGGCTTCGACCTGGTCTACGAGCGGTACTCCTTGTTCTCCACGACGCTCGCGCAGGTCGCGCCCGCAGGCATCCCGGGCATTCTCGAGGTCAATGCGCCACTCATCGACGAACAGCGCACGCACCGTCACCTGATCGATGAGAAGCTCGCGCACCGCGCGCTGGTCGAACAGACCTCAGCCGCCGCGCACACGATCGCCGTGTCCGCCATGGTCGCGGACTGGGTTGTCGGCACAACCGGGGGAGCCGAGGTCACCGTGGTGCCCAACGGCGTCAACACGGATCGGATCGTCCCCGGCGAAGACCCGCTGGAGAGCGATCGACCAACCGTGGTTTTCGTGGGCACGCTCAAGCCGTGGCACGGTGTGGAAATCCTGGTCGAAGCCGCCGCGTTGGCCCGGCAGGACTGGGATCTGCGCATCATCGGCCACGGGCCACAGAGCGAGATCCTGCGGGCTCGCGTGAAGGACGCCGGGCTGCAGCACCGTGTGTCGTTCACCGGTGCCGTGACCCCCGAGGCCGTTCCCGGTTTTTTGACCGGCTGCTCGATCGCCACCGCCCCCTACCCGGCCGTGGCCACCGAGGACTCGTACTTCTCCCCGCTCAAGGTCTACGAATACCTTGCCGCGGGACTCCCCGTGGTGGCCTCGGCGATCGGACAGATCCCGCACATCTTGGAAGGCACCGACGCCGGGGTGCTCGTGCCACCGTCGGACGCGCAAGCGCTCGCGGACGCAATCGACGAGCTCGTGATCGACGCCGAACGCCGCAACCGGATGGCCCGTAACGCCCGCGCTCTGGCCGTTTCACGGCACAGCTGGAGCAAGGCCGTGGATACGATCCTGAGCGGCGTCGCGAGCCAGCTCGCTGAGATCGCCACCGCCGCCACTGAGTTTGCCGCGGTGGCGGCCGGAGACGGCGGCGCACCGTGAGCTCAAAATCCAAGAAGGCGGGCAAGGTCGATCCCGGAGCCCTGCGCCGGACCCTCAAAATCGTGCGGCCCCACTTGGGCGGCCAGAAATGGCTGATGTCCGGTGGTATTACCGCGCTGCTGTTCGAGGTGGCCTTCCGCGTGCTCGAACCGTGGCCCACCAAGTTCGTGGTGGACGCCGTGACCGCTCAGCTGGGAGCGACCATTCCCGGCGCACCGGCCGCGACCGCGAGCCTGCTGGTCGCGTGTGCCGCGGCGGTGGTGCTGATCGTGGGTCTGCGGGCGCTGTCGAATTACTTGGCCACGGTGTGCTTCGCTCTGGCCGGATCCCGCGTGGCCACCAAACTGCGCGCAGCGGTGTTCTCCCACGTGCAATCGCTCTCGGACGGCTATCACGCCACGAGTAAGCGCGGTGACCTGGTGCAACGACTGGTCGGCGACGTGGGCAAGCTGCAGGACGTGGCCGTGACTGCCGGTTTGCCGCTGATCGCCAACGTGATCACGCTGCTGGTCATGGCCGTGGTGATGTTCGTGCTGGACGCCCGTCTGGCTTGCGTGGTGGTGCTCGCTGCGATCGCCTACTGGGTGACGTCGCAGGGCTCGACCACGCGCATCACCGAGGCGTCCCGCCGGACTCGTAAGGGCGAGGGCCAGTTGGCCAACATCGCCCAGGAGTCCTTGGGCGCAATCGGCGTGGTGCATGCCTACAGCCTGCACGGTGAGATCAGCAAGAACTTCTCCGGCTCCAACATGAAGACCCTCAAGGACGGCGTCCAGGCCAAGAAGCTCGCCGCCGGACTCGAGCGCCGTACGGACGTGATTGTTGGCGTGGCTACTGCACTGGTTCTTGGCGGCGGCGGTTGGCGCGTGGTCCAGGGCGGGATGAGCCCCGGCGATCTGGTGATCTTCCTGACCTATCTCAAGACCGCAATGAAACCCCTGCGCGACCTGGCCAAGTACACCGGCCGCATCGCCCGGGCCACCGCCTCCGGTGAACGCATCGCGGACGTGTTGGACGTGCCCGTGGATATCGGCGACGATCCGGACGCCAAGCCGCTGGCCTACGCCCGTGGCGAGTTGGCCCTGCGCGACGTGTGGTTCGGCTACAACCCCGGCGACCCCATCCTGCGTGGTGTGGACGTGGAGATCCCCGCGGGTCAACGTGTGGCGGTGGTCGGTCCTTCGGGTGCCGGCAAGTCCACGATCAGCAAGCTGCTGCCCCGACTGATCGATCCCGATCAGGGCAAGGTATGCCTGGACGGCACCAACATCCGCGACATCACGCTGGAGAGCCTGCGCTCGCACATTGCCCTGGTGCCCCAGGAGACCGTGCTGTTCTCCGGCACCATCAACGACAACATTCGTTACGGCCGCCTGGACGCCTCCGATGAAGAGGTGCAAGAAGCCGCCCGCCGCGCGTACGCCCACGACTTCATCTGCGCGATGCCCCAGGCTTACGACACCTACGTGGGTGAGCGCGGAGGCACGCTGTCCGGCGGCCAACGCCAGCGCATCGCGGTGGCCCGTGCGCTGCTGAGGGATTCGCCGGTGGTGGTCCTGGACGAGGCCACAACGGGACTGGACCCCGCGGCGACGTCGGCGGTGCTCAAAGCCATTGACCACCTGACCGTGGATCGCACGACCGTGGCCATCACCCACGATGCGCACCTGGCGCTGGACGCGGACCGCGTCCTGTGGATCGAGAACGGAAATATCGAACTGGACGGCACTCCCGCCGAACTCATGACGGAACATTCTGGCCGGTTCGCCGCGTGGGCCAAGACCCAGCGCAACGCAACGGAGGTCTCATGAGCCAGGCACTGAGAACACCGGTGCTCAACGCGCTGTACGCCCTGCCGGGTTCGGAATCGGATGCCCGTTCGATTGCCATGCTGATCGCCAACACGGGCATGGCCCGGCCGGTCATTGAGCACCTTCGCTTCAAGCCGGAGACCTCCGCGGTGGCGCGGATTGTCGACGCCGCTCGCGACCGTTTCGGGGCCGCAAGCCAGCCCTGGTGGTTCGCCGCGTACGCACCGAGCGAGACGAACAAGGCCGGCAAATTGCTCAAGCGCGCTGATCAGACCGGGTACCCGCTGTTCACCGCGCTGCTGCCGGACGATCCGCGCACCAGCGTGTTCTGTGGGCCGATCGGCCTGGACCGCATGTTGTTCAAGGCGCTTGCGGAGATCAAGGCCGTGGACCCGCGTGGGCAGGTTGACGGGACCGTGCTCAGCTACAACCCGTGGCGTCGTGTGGTGTTCAAGCGCGCCGGCGATTCCGGCGAGTCTTCCGTGGTGCGCGTGTGGGCGGAACCTCCCGCCACGGCGCCGTTGCTGTCGGCGTTGCATCAGCTCGGTGCGCCCGTACTGCCGGTGACGGGGATGACCCAGCACAGCATCGAGCAACCGTGGATCACCGGGAGAGATTTCACGGAACGGCTGGCTGCGGATGTTGCGGCGACGGGCGGCGCGGTGTCGGGCGTGACGACGTCTGATTCAGGCGCAGCGGGCGACAAGGTCTCCGGTGGTTCGGCGACCGGTGCTGCGGCAACGGTAGCGCTCTCGCCAAGCGATCTCTTGCCGGCGGTGGCTGAGGCGGTCACCCGGCTGCACAACATTGACCCGGCTGCGTTGGTGTCCATGACGCAGGAGGTGCTGCACTCGGGCATGCCCGGGGCACTCGGCCAAAAACTGGCCGTGCCGGGCGTGAATCCTGTGACCGCCCTGCAGGGTGCGGCCAACGGGCTGACATGTTTCCTGGCAGATTTGCGGGGTCGATTCGAGACCGTGGCCGACGACGTACTGCGGGCCATCGCCGAGAATCCTGGCGCCGCGGTGCTCGCCCACGGGGATCTTTCCGCAGATCAGGTGGTGCTCGGGGAAGACGGCGCGCCGCTCCTCATCGATTTCGACCGCATGAAGATGGCACCCATTGGTTACGACCTGGGTGATTTCGCGGCCGTGGAGCTATTGAGTGGTCGCGATTCATCTACTGCGATGGCCCTGGCTGAGGCGTATCGTCGTGTACCCGGCACGGGGGTGGTCACGGACGAATCCGTGCGCGCGTGGACGGCGTTCCATGTGCTTTTGCGAGTGACCGAAGCGTTTCGCAATCTGGATCCGGATTGCGTCAATCACGCACGGCAGCGCGTTGATCTCGCGCACGCCGTGCTGCGGGGCAAGGTGGAATGACATGACGGGGATAGCGCCCCAGCGGGCGCCGGGGGCGGAGCACTCACAAGCTCCAATGCAATTCGATATCAATGGTGAACGATTAATTGTGCGTCGCTCATGGCCGGGGAAAGAGGGGGAACGGATTTATGAGTGTCGCGATTCGCTCCAGCGGATCCGCGCGGTCGTGGAGGTTCCTGAGTTCGGCGTGAAACTGACGCCGTACGCCAATGACCGCAAATTACCGTCCCTGCAACCCGGTGGCGAACTCATTGTTCATCGGGCGGGCAAGCGCGCCGTCGATTGCACCTCGCGGGGATTCGTGAAGCACCTGCGGGCGGGAAAATCCGCCGACGTCGCCGCGGCCACCACCACGATGGGTGCGCTCGCCGAGGGAGCGGGGTTCTCGGTACCGCGGGTTCTGGAGACCACCGAGCATTCGGTCACGTTGAGTACGGTGCCGGGCCGGCCCCTGATGGAGCTGGAGCAGGAGTGCTGGGCGCTCGCGTGGGACGAGTGGCAGGCCGCCTGGTCACGCATCGTGCTGAGCGACGTCGGCGGGGCTGATGACTGGCAAACGCATGACGCCGCGGCCGAAGCGGGCGTGGTCGGTACATGGCTCGCCAACCTGCGCGAGCACGACCCCGGTGAACTGGCCGGTCGTTTTGCCGACCGTTTGACCGAGGTCGAGGGCGGGGTCCACGAGGCTCTCCTGAGCCTGGACGACCGGACACAGGGAACTGCACGTAACGAACTGGTGCCCGCGCATCGCGATCTCCATGACGGACAAATGCTGTTCGACTGCGCCAACCGGCGCATGGGAGTGCTCGATTTCGACACCGCAGTGCTGGCCGATCGTGAACTGGACCTGGCAAATCTCGAGGTGCACATCGACCTGCGCGTGATGCAGGGGTTGCTCAGCGAGGACATGGCACTCCTCGCGAGGATCGCGATCGCCGAGGCGTCCCGAGTGGTGGGGGCCGATGCGCGGCGGATGGCGGTTTACCGGGAGGCAACCCGCGCGCGGTTGGTGTGCGTCTATGCGTTCAGGCCGCAGTGGGTGCCGGTGGCCGAACGGTTACTGGATCAGCTGGGCTGAGGCGTTCCATGAGTGTCCGTGGGCGGCGGTAGACTGTCCTACCGTGGCTCTTACTATTGGAATTGTCGGTCTTCCCAACGTCGGTAAATCAACGCTGTTCAATGCGCTCACGCGGAACACGGTGCTCGCCGCGAATTACCCGTTCGCGACCATCGAGCCGAACATCGGGGTCGTGAATCTGCCGGACCCGCGTTTGAACACCCTCGCCGGGATCTTCGGCTCGGAGCGCATCCTGCCCGCCACCGTGTCCTTCGTGGACATTGCGGGCATTGTGAAGGGCGCGTCCGAGGGTGAGGGTTTGGGTAACCAGTTCCTGGCCAACATCCGTGAAGCGCACGCGATCGCCCAGGTGGTGCGGGCGTTCGACGACCCGGACGTGATCCACGTGGACGGTAAGATCGACCCCGCCTCCGACATGGAGACCATTAACACCGAGCTGGTGTTAGCTGACCTGCAGACCATGGAGAACGCGATTCCGCGCCTGGAAAAGCAGGTCAAGATCAAGAAGGGTTCTCCCGAGCAGCTGGCCGCGTACCAAGCCGCGCAGAAGGTGCTCGAGGAAGGCCGCACGATTTTCGAGGCCGCCGGTCCCGAGAAGCTGGAACTCGATCAGTTGCGTGAGCTGAACCTGCTGACCGCCAAGCCGTTCATTTACGTGTTCAACGCTGATGAGGGAGTACTGGATTCGCCGGAACGCCAGCAGGAACTGGTCGATCTGGTCGCGCCGGCCCAGGCCGTGTTCCTGGACGCGAAGCTCGAGTCCGACCTCGTGGAGCTGTCCGATGAGGAAGCCCGCGAAATGCTGGAAATGTCCGGCCAGGACGAATCCGGCCTGGACAAGCTGGCCCGCACCGGGTTCCAGACCCTCGGCCTGCAGACCTACCTCACCGCCGGCCCCAAGGAATCCCGGGCCTGGACCATCAACAAGGGCGACACCGCACCCAAGGCTGCCGGTGTGATCCACACGGACTTCGAGCGGGGCTTCATCAAGGCCGAAGTCGTGTCCTTCGACGACCTGGTGGCCGCCGGATCCATGGCTGACGCCAAGGCTGCGGGCAAGGTCCGTATTGAGGGCAAGGACTACGTGATGACGGATGGGGATGTAGTGGAATTCCGGTTTAACGTATAAAAGCAGTGTCTGACTTCTGATGGCTTCGGGGCGGACAAATGTTGTTGATGTAGCAAGTTTCGAGGTTGCCGGTTCTCCAGTGTAGTACGGTGCTACACTGATGGTATGTCGAGAGCCAGCCAGCCGACCCGCCTTCCCCCGGACGTGTACGAGTCCGCGACAGCCGCAGCGCACATTGCCTCACGCACAGTGCCGCAGCAGATCGCACATTGGGCCCGGCTCGGGCGAGAGCTGGAGATGTCACCGCAAGTTAATCATCGTGAGGTCGTCAGGGTCCTGGCAGGGTCGGGCTCCTACGACGCGCTCGGTAAGCCCGAGCAGGCCATCGTCCGAGAGGAATGGGCCAGTCGCATCAGCGAGCTGCGAGCCGGGCTGAACTATGAGGCTGAGTTCGCCGCCGCGGGGGAGTCGTATTCCGAAGCGGATGAGGGCGGCGACGTCATCGTGCATCCGGCTCACGGCTGATGCCGATACTCCATCTACTGGCCGGGTCTAACGGCGCGGGGAAGTCCAGCTATGTTCGCGACGTGCTGATGCCGACTACGCACCTGTCGTTCATCAATGCTGACGAGATCGCGGCAAAGACGTGGCCCGATGCCCAGGCCGAGCACGCCTACGAGGCGGCGCGGATCGCGGAGGCGCAACGACGGGACCGGATCGCGGACGGTGCCTCGTTCATCTCGGAGACGGTGTTCTCCCACCCGAGCAAAGTTCAACTCGTCGCCGATTGTATCGAGGCCGGGTACCTCGTTCACTTGCACGTAATCATGGTCCCGATCGACCTCACCGTGCAACGCGTCCTCGAGAGGGTACGCCGTGGTGGTCACGCGGTGCCGGAGCACAAGATCCGCGAACGCTACGAGCGGCTGTGGGGCAACGTTAGCGCGGCGATCCGGCTCGCTGACACGGCGGAGCTGTTGGATAACAGCAGTGCACGCATACCGTTCCGACTCTGTGCCCGTTACGAGCACGGCGCGCTGATCGGGTCTCCGAGCTGGCCGGAGTGGACGCCGGCTGCGCTGCGAGAAGGAACGAGCGGCCGCGGGGGATGCTAAGCCTTGCTGCAGGGATGACGAATCTGCGAATGGAGGTCGTCTCCTCGAACAGGCGGACAGGCTGGACTGTCAGGTTGCTCTGATCTTCCGAGTGACAATCACGCGACTGGTCGACGCCAGACCCCCGGGGGCAGCTGAACCGGACCGTAGCCGATGGCTCGGCCCGCATGAGCCGCCTGCGCTCGCCACCACACAAGCCGCTGTCATCACAGGTAATTCGACCGTCGAACGCGGTGGAGTTCCGGTTCAACATGTAATCTTGGGCCTGATTCGACCTGTTGAGACGAAGTCGCTTCGCCGCTAGGTTTGGTGTCATGCCTCGCATCCTGATCACGGGAATGTCGGGAGCCGGGAAATCGACGGTGCTCGCTGAGCTGGCGCGCCGCGGGCGAATCACCGTCGATACCGACTTCGATGGCTGGGAGCTGTCCGGCAGCATGTGGGACGAACCCCGAATGACTGATCTGCTTGCGCAGCACGCGAATGTTGTGGTGTCGGGTACGGCCGAGAATCAGGGGCGGTTTTACGATCGTTTTGAGCACGTCGTCCTCCTCAGTGCACCCATCGACGTGCTGATCGAACGCATCGCGACGCGAACCAACAACCCGTACGGACGCACAACGGAGCAGCAGCGAGACGTCCGGCGATATGTGCGGGAGGTCGAGCCGCTTCTTCGCAGGGGTGCGACTGTTGAGCTGGACGGCCGTCGGTCCGTCGTGAACCTCGCCGATGATATTGAAGCCCTGGAATAGTTCCTTTCTGTTCATGTAAACGCACGAGAGGTTTCTTCCCACCGGAACGTGGTGGAGTTCCGGTCCAATGCGTAGCGGAATCCTGTCTCAATGTCTGGCCCGTCCCAGCACTGTGCGATGTGACCCGTCGCTCATTAAGTACACCAGAATCGGCTGAGGAGAGGACATGTCGCTTCGGTGAGGACTCCCGCGTGGGTGACGCTGCGCAATGACGAACGCCTGAACCTCAGCCCACCCGGCGGGCGCGCAGGACGACGTCGTGGACGTGATGGGCCGAGGCCGCTCCGGCAGGGCGTTCCCTGCGCTCGTCGACCTCGATCTCCCACTCCGGAGAGGCGGACAGTGCCTCCAGGAAGTCATCGGTGCGGACGAAGGCCTCGTGATCGAAGGCTCGGGTGGACTCCGAACCCGCGTGGGACAGGGCCTCCCGGATGTCGCTCACGTCGTGGTTGATGATCAGCAGCCGCCCGCCGGGCGCCACCGCGTCGAGGAAGTTCGTCACGCCGCGCGCATCCGGGGTCCGTGGGATTGAGGCGTACGCGGCGGTGACCATGTCGTACCGGGTTCCGGCGAAGGGGTTGGTCGCGTTGGCGTCGGCCTGCAGGGTCTCCACCGGCACCGAGCGCCGCTGCGCCTCCGTGCGAACACGATCAAGGGCCAGCGCGGAGATGTCGCTGGCGGTGACCCGCCAGCCCCGCTCAGCGAGCCAGAGAGCGTCCCCGCCCTCGCCGGCCCCGATGTCCAGGGCGGTGCCCGGAACCAGACCTTCGACCTCGGCGACGAGGGAGCCGTTGGGGTTGCCGCTCCACTGCAATTCGCCGCTGTAGCGCCCGTCCCAGTCGGCGGCGTGGGCGACCGGGCGAGCCGCCGCAGCGAGGTCCTCCTGGGCCAGGTCGAAGCTGACCATTGCCCCGACCCTCGCACCGGCGGCCGCGGTGGGCAGCACTTGCAGCGTGGGCTCGGCGAGGGTGCCGGCCGCGTAGAGGCCCGGCACCGCCGTCGCCCCGGTGAGCGGATCCGCCTCGACGTAGCTCGCGACGCCGCTGGGGTGCTCGCTTGCAGTCAGGCCGAGGCCGGCGAAGGGTGCCACCCGGGCGTTCAGGCGGGTGCTGACGAGAACGGTGTCGGCTGGGACTTCGGTGCCGTCGGCCAACTGCAGGGCCCGTAGACGCCCCGAGTCGTCCTCGAGGATCCGTTGGACGGGGGTGGAGATCACCGGCACCCCCGCGGACCTGAGGGTCGCCAGCTGCGGATCCTCGGTGGGGAGGCCCTCGTGAATCACAACGGTGAACTGCTCGGTGAGCTGGCGCAGCAGAGGCAGGGCGTGCAGACCGGCGGGCGTGCTCACCAGGGCGACGATGCGTCGGTCCCGCGATTCATAGCCGTGACAGAAAGGGCAGTGGATGACCGAGGTGCCCCAGTGCTCGGCGAGGCCGGGGATCTTGGGAAGCTCGTCGGTCAGGCCGGTTGCCGCGACCACGCGCCGGGCGCGGAGCACGGGACCACCGGTCAGCTCGACGCGGAAGCCCTCGCCCTGGCGGGCGACGTCGACGGCTCGTCCGGTGAGGACCTCCGCGCCGTAGGAGCGCACCTCGGCGCGGGCGATCCGCAGGAAATCGGCGGGGGCGCGCCCTTCGTGGCCGAGGTAGCTGTGCATCGCGGCGGCCGGCGCATTGCGCGGCTCCCCGGAGTCGACCACGATCACCGAGCGCCGCTGCCGGGAGAGCTGCAGTGCCGCAGCCAGACCGGCGGCGGAGCCGCCGATGATCGCGACATCGGCGTGGCGCGTGATGGCGGGAAGGGCGGGGTGCGGCTCGGCGCTCGAGGCACCGCCGTGGTCGTGGGCCCGGTCGGCGCTGGGCTGGTCTTCGGGGTGCTGCTCGCTGTAGGTCATGGGTCGAGAATAACGAGAGTCGCGTATACTGCATAATACCTTGCAGAATTCGCAAAATCCTCCTCGAATGAATAGGAGACACCTCATGTCCGAAATCGAAGCGCTCGTGCGCACCCGGCTGCGCAGCCTGCGCCACGCCCAGTCCCTCTCCCTCGACGACCTGGCCGAGCGCTCCCACCTCAGCCCCTCGACGATCAGTCGCATCGAGACCGGTAAGCGCGCGATCAGCCTGGACGTCCTCCTTCCGCTGGCGCGCGCCCTGCGCACCGACGTCGAGACCCTGCTCGAGGACGACGCCGACGACGACGTCGTCATCCGTCCCGAGCCGAGTCGGGAGGGCTCGCGCACCACCTGGATGCTTTCCAAAGCGACCGGCACCATGAAGGCCCTCAAGGTCCGGCTCGAGGTCGTTTCCGAGGTTCCGAAGCAGCGGGTGCATCCCGGTCACGATTGGTTCTTCGTGATGGAGGGAAGGGTCCGCCTGCTGCTGGGGGAGCGCGCGGTCATTGTTGAGGCGGGAGAGGCCGCCGAATTCGCCACGATGACTCCGCATGCCTTCGTGGCCGAAGGGGGACCCGCCGAAGTGATCATGATCTTCGATCAGGAGGGGCACACCGTGCATCGACAAGACGGCGAGGACTGAGAGGCCACCGGGCCCGCGGGGAGATCCTGAGGGAGGATTTCATCGAGGACTACGGGATCACGCAGAACAAGGTGACCACATCGGATCAACGAGACCGTGCATGGAAAGTGGGGGATCACCGCGGACACGGCGATCCGCTTGGCGAACTACTTCGGCACGTCCGGGGAGTAGAGCCCTGCACGCTCGTAGGACCAGTCGATGGGTGCGCACACAACATTCCTCGTTGCCGCGGCGGGCTCGGACCTCGTCGAGCGCTGACTCAACGATTTGGCCGCGCCTGCCAGGCGGCACGTATCCATTCAAGAGCGCGGGCGCGCTCGGCCTTGAGCCATTGCGGGTAGATGTGGACGGGGAGCGCCGTTCTGTATCCGAAGGGCACGGTGACGGCAAGGCCCACTACCACCTCGGCAATCACTCCGGTGGCTGTCATAGCACTGTGAATTCCCGGGAGGGCGAGGGGCCCAGCGACGAGTGCCAATTGCGCAAAATACGGCACTAACAAGAGAGCGACGATCTCGTTGTGCCAGTACGGTTGGCCGAGTTCGTCGATCCTGCCGGGCCGGACCCACCACCGTACGGCGGACGACCCGCCCCGGCGGGACCATAGGGCCAGAAGCTTGAGCGCGAGTGCCAGATCGAAGAATCCCAGCGTCCTAGTCATGCCCAGTACTTACCACGGCCGCGTCGGTGTCGAACCGGAATCCAGCACGGGCATCATTAAGCCGATTTGCGCGTCGCATGATCTCGCGGTCAGTTGCGAGCTCATGGTGATGCTGGTTGGTGCATGGGGCCGGCCCCGGCTTGACGCCGGTAAACAGTCGATCGAACGGGGCAAGAGGCCTAAAGAGGACCCGCTGGGCCAGCGCCTGCTCGTCTTGCCGAACGCCGTAGCACCATCCTGGCCGCCCGGCAGCATCGACCCACGTGCAAGAACTTAATAGCCATTGAGCTGAAAGCCCCAGGTGTGGGAACGTAGTGGAGTTCCGGTTCAACGTGTAGTGCCTTACCTCCGGGAAAAAGTTCGAGGATCACGCAACTTGAACGCCGCAGTGAGTGACCTCAGCGACAGTGAAGCCAGCCAGACTGCGGCGCGTGAGTTGAAAGGCCATCAATGATCAAATCAGCGAATCAGTACCCGGTGCACACGCTTTTCAGTCATGAAGGCAACGTGTCATACCGGATCCCGCCCTACCAGCGCGAATACTCCTGGTATAAGGCCCATTGGGAAGATCTGTTCGAAGATCTCATTGAGGCCGACGGCGCGCACTTTCTGGGTACCATTATCACGCTTGACCAAACCACAGACACACTCAAAGGTAACGTCCTGCACGTCATCGACGGGCAGCAGCGCCTGACGACTCTGACCTTGTTGCTAGCTGCCGTGTACTCGGTGCTCAGGGAGCACATCGATAACCTCGACGACGACACTCAAACGGACGTCACCAACCTTGGCCGGCAGCTGGTACGGAAGTCCGATCAACAGCCGCGAGTGACGCCGCAGAAGCAGGGGCACAACCTGTCTGACTTCCGCCAAGTTCTTGAGCAGGCTGGCCTGCCAGTGGAGGGCGAATGGAAACCATATTTCCCCAGCCGCAGGATTTCTAAGTGCTTCCACTACTTCCGGTCCGCGATCCAGATGCTCGCCGAGAACGAGGGGATTTCCGAGCCGGAGGCGGCGCTACGAGTGCACGAGGCGACCTTGCAGGCCGTCATCGTGAAGATTGAGGTCGCCAGTCATGCTGATGCGTTCGTACTGTTTGAGTCCCTCAATAACCGCGGCATGCCACTCTCGCCAGTAGACCTGATCAAGAACCACCTTCTCGCCGAGTCGGAGAAGAAACAAATCATGGAAGTCGACGAGGCGTTCAGGCATTGGAACGACATGCTGACGAATCTCGGTGACAGCTACTCCACCCAAGAACGGTTCTTACGCCACTACTACAACGCGTTCAAGTCTGAACTGCCCGACGTCGCTAGCGCCTCGGTCGCGACGAAATCCAACTTGATCAGGGTCTACGAGACGCTCCTGGGGCGGGACCTCGAGCGTCTTGTGGGCATGCTGGTGGCGGCAAGCAAAGTCTACGGGCGTATCAACTGCGTGGTCGAGCTTGATCAACCAACATCGCTCGACCGATCGTTCCAACGTCTTATGCGCGCTCAGGGAGCGCCGTCCTACGTGCTCCTCATGTGGCTGATGTCGAAGCAGTCCGAACTAAAACTGACCGACGCGCACATCGAGACTGTCGTTGACAGCCTCACGAGCTTCTTCGTCCGTCGCAATCTAACGGGTTACCCCCAGACCTATGCCCTTGCGAAGCTGTTCATGACGACCATCGATGCGGTGGCTAATACTCGTGGTGACGAGGTGCTCGAGGTCATTGGCGAGAAACTGACCACGGCCTCAGCATCCGACGCTGAGTTTCGCGCCCGCCTCCTCGGACGCATATACGAGGAAAACACCGACGTTGCCCGGTTTGTCCTTGCGACGTTAGCTGAGGACGCCATGACTAGGGAGACTCGAGTCGACTTGTGGCGGCAGGAGAAAGGCCGCTTCGTCTGGACAATTGAGCACATCCTCCCGCAAGGTGAGAATCTGCCAGCCGCGTGGAAGGAAATGCTCGGGGGCGAGGAGATCGCCGCCCAGATTCAAGAGGAGCACAAGCACAGGCTTGGCAATCTGACGATAACTGCATATAACAGCAATCTCGGCAATAAATCGTTCACTGAAAAACGTGACCGCCAGGACCCCAGGGGCAGGCATATCGGCTACCGCAACGGACTGTCACTGAATGCTGATCTGGCCGTGAAGGAGTCTTGGACTCCTGACGATATCCAGAATCGCACGGAACACCTGACGACAAGGGTAATAGGCCGCTTCCCGCTGGCCGTTCTAGAACGTAACTCTGACAACAATAGGTTGGAATTTAGATTGTCGACCTGATTTCTAAGGAGCAGAACCTGTTCACCTACACTTGCTCGAACTAGGAGTGAGTTTGACCAGCCAGGCGCTGCACAAGGCAAAACGCACCACACCAAGATTCCGTTGCCGTTGCGTCCGCCACTACCTGCTCGGTGACCCGCACTCCTTATGGCGGTTGACCCCGGCACGAGTACGTCCCGCCCGCGACGGGGCCGCCGCATCCCGTAACTACACCGCACCGGCCGCAATGGCCATGGTCAGCGGCAAGCTCGCGAGGCCAAGCAGAAGGAGCAGCTCGGTCGGTTCAGTGCGATGCAGCAGCCAAAACCCGAATCCCGCCACAAGCAGGGCGGGGGCCAGCGCGAGCCCCGCCGTGGTCGAGAGGGCGAAGCTCCCGGAACCGATGGCGAAACCCAGTGCCATCCCGATGTTGGTCGCCGACCATACAACCACCGCCAGCAGGACTACGCCGAGGGGGTCGTGCAGGTAGTCGTTCCACAGGCCCGAACCGTCCGCGGACGCCGGGCCGACCAGGCGCCACGGCAGAACGGCGAGCGCGATGCCGATCCCGGTGAGCGGGCCGGTCAGCAGCGCGCCGGTTATCGCACCGGTCCGGGTGGCCCGCTTCGTCCCGATTTGTGCGACGGCCACCGCGATGGTGGCGATCCCGATCGCGATGAACCCGCCCGCCGGGGCGCCGTCGCGGTCCATCCGGCGCTGTTGGCTATCGAGCACGAGCCCCGTGTTCAACAGCAGGAATAACGCCGTCACCGCGACGGTGAGGACCAGGGCGACGCCGACGGCGCGGGCGGCCGCTCGTCCGACCTCCCCGATCATCCGTCGAGCCGCTCGTCCGTCGGCGAGATAGGCCGGTCACCATGGACCCGGCCGAGTTTCCGGCGGCCGTTCATCGCGCCGCGGACCGGATCGACGTCGGCCCTTCCGCTGCACGGCGCGCCGGGACCCGCCTCGGTCGGCTTCTCAAAAGGCTCGTGCATCCTCGGCTCCTGATCGTCGGCACATTGCGGGCCGACACCTCGCCAGCACACGCCACGCTACCGATCGTGGTCCGCGCTGACCACCGTTGCGGGCGTCGGCGAACCCGCCCGGGGGAGATGTGCAGCGTTGGTGCCATGACTACGCCGCGCCGGAACACGGTGGCGCTCCGCTCTACCCGTGAAAGACCACATCGATGCCGGGATGAGTATGTCTGACACGGGTATTACAATGGATTCATGTCAACAGTGACGAAGCGGGATCTCAACCAGCGGACATCAGATGTGCTCGCGCAGGCTGCCGAGCTTGGTGAGGTGATCGTGACCGAGCGAGGAGAGCCCCGCTGGCGGGTGAGTTCCTACCGTGGCCAGGACGACGCGCTCGCCCGAGCCGCGCGGCAGGGACGCTACACGCCCCCGGCCTCAAGGCGCGTGCCGTGGCCCGAGGCCGTCGGCGGGCCGCATTACGAGTCCGAGGATGTCGACGCGTTGCTCGACGAGATGAAGGGTGACCACTGAACCATGAGCATCGTTTATCTGGATTCCTCGGTGGCGCTGCGTACGATCCTCGATGTTCCCGAACGCGTGCGGCTGCAGAAATGGCTGGATTCGCCCCATACGAACTTTGTGTCGTCGAGGTTGTTGCGGACTGAGGTAGCTCGCGTGCTGCGGCGCGACGAAAGGCCTCTATCGGAGGCGGAACCGCTGCTGAGTCGCGTGGGGCTGTTCGACATCTCTCGTGAGACGTACGCGGTCGCGGAGTCGATCGAGCGGCACGTCAAGGCGCTCGATGCCTTGCATCTCGCCACAGCCTTGTTGATCGGGGAATCGGTCACGGTTGCCAGTCATGACGCGAATATGAAGGCGGTGGCCGAGCATCTCGGTCTCACCGCGGTGGACCCCGTGGAATCCGGTTGATCGGGCTCGGAGAAGGTGAAGACCGTTGACTACCACTGACAAGATCACGCCACTGCGGTTCGCATGAAAGTCCGTAAGGTCCGGCCGGCCGATGTATCGGCACTGCAGCGTCTCATGCTGTCGAACCCCGGGTATGCGCGTCGCGTACAAGGTGGCGCAGTTGGCGCGTATGCTGCGCGAGAAGTGCTTGCTGCGCTGCCGCCCGGTGTCGAACGCGATCAAAAATGGGGCCTCGGGGTGTGGGAGGGTGACCTCCTGGTGGCGTTCGCCGACGTGATCGTCGGATGGCCCGACCCCTCGTCTGCGCACATCGGTCTGCTGATGACGGACGGCGCGCGAGAAGGGCAAGGCCTCGGGCGTACGTTGCACAAGGCCATAGTGCAGGAGCTCCTCGAACTGCGGACGGTCGAGACGCTGCGGTTGTCGATCGTGGATACGAATGCCGCGGTGGCGGAGCCCTTCTGGATCAAGATGGATTACTCAGCCACCGGTGAAGCAATTCCGTACGAATCCGGAGCAGTATCGTCTACGGCGCGAATTTGGGTGCGGCCCACCAGATGAGCCGCTAACACCGAGTGGTACCATTAATTGGTACCACTCGACTCTGTGAAGGGAGTTTATCATGTCCATCAGTGCAAGCGAGGCGCGTAAGACCCTGTTCCCGCTGATCGAGCGGGTGAATGAGGACCGCGATGCCGTCGAGATCGTCTCCCGCAAGGGCAACGCCGTCCTTATGCCCGCCGACGAGTACGCCGCATGGCAGGAGACCGCGTACCTATTCCGTTCGCCGGCCAACGCCCGCCGGTTGCTCGATGCCTACGAGCGCGCCCGGGCCGGAAAGACCGAGGCCCACGACCTTGATCGAGCAGATGAGGACGCCTGAGTGCGTCTGGTCTGGGACCAGCTCGCCTGGGAAGACTATAAACACTGGCAGACGGCCGACCGAAAGACCCTCAAGCGCGTCAATGCGCTCATCGACGCCTGCCTCCGTGAACCGTTCTCCGGGATCGGAAAACCCGAGCAATTGAAGTATGGAGCGCAAGGTTCGTGGTCGCGGCGCATCACCGACGAGCATAGATTGGTCTACCTCCTGGATAACGAGGACCTCGTAATCCTGCAGGCCCGCTACCACTACTGAGCCGGGTCACTCGATATTCGAGCACGCGGTGGGATTTAGGTTTACTGTTTCGCATTGTCGACGTTCGGCAGTAAGCAGTGGGGGGGGTGATGAGACCGTCCCGCATTGGGAGGACCAAGGACCAGTTGCCGGTTTGCTTCGGATGGACGGTGGCCGAACCGGGGGAGGGTGGAAATTGTTGACTAACGCCGACGAAATCGCGCCAATAGGTGGGGGACCGCAGCCCATCCTTCGGCGGCCGCACCGAGCGGATGCGTCTGACGTACTCGACGCGTTTCGTTCGAACCCGGACATGGCCCGCCAGGGCACGGTGACCGACGGCGCTGAGGCCGAGCGCTACCTCGGTCGCCTCCTCGACGATGACTCGACTCATGAACCGTGGGGGATCGCTCTCGATGGACGCCTCGAGCTGGGGCACCGCGTCAACAACCCGACATCCGGCGCCGTCGCCCGATGTGCGGGTTTCCGTAAGGAGGGGACGGAACGCGGGAAGTTCCTCATCAACGGTGAGCGCATCGACGTGGACATCTACGGGCGGCTACGGGCCGATCCGTTCCCGACGTTCGAACCGATTTCGAAGCTCACGACGTCGGTCATATCGTCCTCAGCGAGGTCGGGGTAGTGGGTGTTCAGTGCCTGATGCAGTTCCGCCAATGACGCGAAGCCGTCACGTCGAGCCTGCTCCACGGTGAGCTCGCGGTAGCTGGTCTCAACGACAGAGGTGACAGTCGCATCGATCGTGACCACTTCGCCGTTGCCCTTCTCAAAAACAATCTGGGCGGGCCCGGGGTGAAAAGGGTCATCAATGCGAATGGTCTGGCGTTTGGAACCGTCGCGGATGCTCGCCTCGTAGCCCTCCCACATATAAATCTTCTGCGGCTGCTCAACCGCATTCCAGTCATAGGCGTAGGGCAACAGTTCGGAGACCGGCACGGCCTTGAGACCACTGCTGTCTCGAACGACGCACTGAATCGCTGGGTCGAGGTTGAGTAGCTCTTGCCGGCATTTTCCGCACGGGGAGATCACCCGCCCGGTGGCCCCGTGGACAGTCGTTATGGCGCTGATCGGGTCGTCAGGGCAAGCTGCCGCGTGATGGGAGAGCGCGGAATTTTGTCCACACTGTCCGCCAAGGACGTGAGAGGTCTTGAGCCCGAGAACCGTACGCCCCGAGCGCGTGAGGAGAGCGGTTGCAACCGTGTGGTCGCTATTGTCGTTGTCGTTGACGGCATGAGCGGTAGCCGCCTTGACCAGGTCACGGAGGGAGTTGGTAAGCACGAATCCAACCTAGCAATAGCGTGTTGGGCCTCGCAGATTCCCGGCGTGCTGCGCAACAGCGCTGGTCATTCTCCCGTCGGACGCTGCCGGTTCGCCTTGATCTCGGAACGTCGGTGTTTGCCCGCGAGCCGACGGCGCTCGGATCCGCGGGTGCGCCGGGTGGCCCGGCGGGCGGGAGGAGGAGTCGCCAATGCGTCCCGCAGCATCTCGGCGAGCCGCTGCCGGGCGAGGGCTCGATTCCGGATCTGCGCACGCTGCTCGGACGCCTCGACGGTGAGGACGGTACCGGAGAGCCGGTGCGCGAGATTCTGTATCACCCGTCGCTGCTGCGAGGCGCTGAACACGCTCACACGCGCGAGGTCCACGGACAACTGCACCTTGCTATCGGTCGTGTTGACTCCCTGCCCTCCCGGGCCGGATGAGCGAGCGAATTGCTCCGTGAGATCCGCAGCGGGGATGGTTAATCCGTTGGGGATCCCGGGGCCGGGTTCAATCTTTAGTCCGCCCATGTCATGAGCCCGGGCATCGGTGTTCCGGCGGATATGACTCGCTTCTTCTGGAGGAGAGGCGCCCCCGGATCCAGAAGATCGAGAGATATTTGCCCATTGACAAAGTATAGGTGGCACTTTGGCGAGTTGTTGTTGAGCGCCACTCAGGGGCAGAAAACGAAATCCTTGGCAGCACGGAAAATTTCAAGCCCGAGTCCCGGTCTCCACATCGTCCCTTGTGAGTGACCACCTGAGGTGGAAGGGTCACGCATTATCCGAAGGGAAATAACCAGTCAAGATGGCTGACTGGGATTTTTCGGGACTTGATGATCGGCTCATTTTCAATGATCTCCGGTGCAGCGCCTAAAGATGTGGACCATTGTCGAGGTTATATCACGGGATATGATCAAGGCATGGTGAATCAAGTGCGCGAGCTACGTGAGGCCGCCGGCCTCAGCCAGGCCGAACTCGCCAGACGGTCCGGGGTCGCCCAGCCAAACATTGCCGCTTACGAATCAGGACGGCGGAGGGCGTCGACTCAGATGTTCCAGCGCCTCCGTGCAGCCACAAGGTCACTTCCACATGATGCTCTTGCGGCCCACAAGCATGAACTCGTCAATTTAGCTGGCAACTATGGGCTGAGCAACATTCGGGTTTTTGGGTCAGCCGCTCGAGGAACGGATGGGCCCGACAGCGACCTGGACATATTGGTCTCCCGCTCGGCAGGTGTCGGGCTCCTGGCAATCGCTGCCTTCGCGGCCGAGGCCAGTGAGTTACTCGGTGTCGAAGTGGACGTTGTGACTGACGGTGGACTGTCGGCTGATCACGAAATCCTGTCCGCAGCTATCGCGATATGAATATGCGTGATTCCCAGGCTCTGAGGGAAATTATCCGGCTGTGCGGTGTGGGTGAGAATCTTGTATCGCGTGGCCAGGCTTGGTTTCAGGGGGATCCCGACAACGTGCCTGGACTGGCAGCGGAGTCTCTCATTATCAAGATCGGAGAGAATGTTGCGCGTCTGTCGCTCGAAACGACGCAGGAGCACTCCGGCGTGCCGTGGTCGTTGATCAAGCGTATGCGCGATCGCTTGGCACATCATGACGAGGGCACCGATCACGGTGCTGTCTGGGACACACTGGTCTTCGACCTGCCAACGATTCGTGACTATATCGAGTCGATCGTGGGGAAGTGACCTCGCACCTTTAGGTCATGTGTCCGCCCTCGCCGGTGAGTAACTGTTCCGCCAACGCCCGGGCATAAGCAGGTTCTGGTTTCCAACAGACGGCGATTTCCCACGCGAGCGCGGCTAGTTCCTCAGCTTCGGTGACTTTCAGGTCAAAGAGTGGATCGTCCACACGGGCCTCATCCCAATCGATCAGCACGCACTCACCCTCAGCAGTGATGAGGGCATTGGCTGCACCCGGATCTCCGTGAATCACGCACCTGTCCCGGGGCTGAACCGCCAGCCATGCCCGCCGCACCTTCTCGGCAAGAGCACTCGGCATAGCTTCAAGATCGACGTCATTCGCTCCAGCGGGTATCGAAAGCAATGTTTTTGCCGACGCGGTATTGGGCCGCTGGGGCCACTCCGTTGTGCATTTATGGACTCGAACGAGTTCTGCTCGGATGGCAGCGGCGTCGTCCCGGGCCGCATGGCGGCCATGGACGAAATTCTGAACGTGCCAGCCCTTGACATGACGCCGGCCGTCATCAGCAGGAATTGTTCTGGGCACGCGACATTCGCGGGTGAGTAGATAATCAAGAAGGTCCAATTCCCAGCGCAGTGAGTCATCACTGCGGTCGGATCTACGAATCACAACCTCTTGGTCATCGAACCGGCCCCGGTAGACCTCGTTGCGGGCCCCACCTGTTAAGGAACCTTCTACGATTAGTCCCTTCCAAGCGCTTAAATCGGCCCCGCTGTCCATAGGCGCAGCCTAGCGGCGGCTACCTTGGCACCATGTCGTTCGTTGGAATCGACCTGGCCGCCGACGTGAAGCGCACGGGACTTGCCGTGCTTCGGTAAGGTGCGGGGAGCGTCGTCGTAGACCATGTCCGGGTAGGCGCGACTGATGGGGACCTCATTGACGCTATCCAGGTGGCTGCGCGCGTCGGCGTGGACGTTCCGTTCGGCTGGCCTGCCGGATTTGTGGACACGATTCAAGCGCACGCAAGGGGGACCCTTGAGGCCCCAACCAGCGCGGGGTCGGAATGGCGGCGGAACCTTGCTCTTCGAGCCACGGATAAGACCGTGCATCAACGCACGGGACTGACGCCGCTGAGTGTTTCCACTGATCGGATTGCCTATCCCGCGTTGCGGTGGGCGGGGATCGAGGCCAGCCTTCGCGACATGGGTACCGAGGCCGCTCGAGATGGCGCAGGTGTGCTGTGCGAGGTTTACCCGGCGGCCGCGTTGAAGTTGTGGGGTTTGCCGTACCGCGGATACAAGGGGGCAAAGAATTCCGCGCAGCGTGCGGCGCTGGTGGACTTGTTGTCCGAAAGGCTTCCCTGGTTGCAGTGGAATGGGCACCGCGATGTGTGCGCGGCTGATGACAATGCCCTGGACGCGGTCATTGCAGCTTTTGTAGCCCGAGAAGTCGAGAGAGGCCGGTGCGAACCGCCACCGACCGAGCTTGCGAACATCGCCAAACGCGAGGGGTGGATCTGGCTGCCGGGTGGTGAGCCGGCCAGCCCAGCGCGACCTACTTCCGCAGCGACTTCTCCAACGGAATGCTGCCGTCCTGCCAGGGCAGAACAGCCCAGGCCAGCAAGTACGCCGCGATCCCGATGACGGGCAGCAAGAACGACAGCAGAACCAGCAGCCGGACCACCCACACGTTGACGCCGAATTGGCGGGCGATGCCTCCACCGATACCAGCGACAAGTCGTTGGGGGCCGCGTCGAAAGCCGAGGTTACGCATGGAATCGAAAAATGAGTTCATGCCGTCAACACTACGCATTCCCACGTGCTGCCACGGTGGTGACGACCCTGGAATCTACTGAGTGCACCTGGAACTTTGTTCACCGGGCGAAGGACTGAAGGCACAAAATCGGCCCGTGCGAGCCGTTGATGTCGGAAGCGCGCTCTACCGTAGAGCTCATGAATCAACCCGATCTGGCCCACACCGTTTCGAGCAGGTAATGGTTGCGCTCGAAGTCCGCACCCCGCGCAGCATCAGTCTGCCGACCGCCCGGCGCATTGCCCTGGCGGCACAGGGGTTTCTGGACCCGCGGCCGGAGCCAGGTAAGGTCACCAGCCGTCATCTGCAGCGAGTGATCAATCGAGTGGGCGTGGTCCAGATCGACTCGGTCAACGTGCTGTCTCGCAGTCACTACCTGCCGTTCTTTTCCCGCCTGGGTAGCTATGACAGAGCCAAGCTGGATCAATTCCGGGATCGCGAACCGCGGCGGCTCATCGAGTACTGGGCTCACGAGGCCAGTTTGATCCCGCCAAGCACCTGGCCCTTGCTGGAGTTCCGGCGAGAACGGGCCAAGCATGAAGCCTGGGGAGGCATGCGCCGCATCCAAGAGGATTACCCGGACCTGGTGGACGCGGTTCTGGTGGAAGTCAGCAGACGCGGCCCCATAACCGCCCGAGAATGCGACGCCGCCATGACGGTGGACATTCCCCGTCGCGAAGGTGCCTGGGGCTGGAACTGGTCTGCCGTCAAGAGCGCCCTCGAGTACCTATTCTGGTCCGGCGACATCACAAGTGCAGGACGAAATGCACAGTTCGAACGCACCTATGTTCTGCCGGAGTGCCTCCACCTGCCCCGGGAGCCAGTGGATTCGGAGGTCGCGCATCTCGAGTTGGTGCGCATCGCCGCACGCGCCCACGGCATCGGGACGGCCCGGTGCCTCCGTGATTACTTCCGGCTGGGGGCGGCCGACACCAACCGCGCCCTGGCATCCTTGGTGGCCTCCGGAGACTTGGAGATCGTGACGGTCCCCGGCTGGTCGGATCGCGTGTACCTGGACACCTCGGCTCGCATTCCCCGGAAGGCTCACGTAGAAGCCCTCCTCAGCCCCTTCGATTCACTGATCTGGCAGCGGGAACGCACCGAAGCATTGTTCGGCATGCGCTATCGCCTGGAGATCTATACCCCGGCCCACCAGCGCATCCATGGCTATTACGTGTTGCCGTTCCTCTTCGGGGACACGTTGGTAGCCCGGGTGGATTTGAAAGCGGACCGGGCGACCGGACGACTTCTGGTGAAGCGGTGTACCTGGGAACCCGACGCCCCGCCCGAGGCCTTTTCCGCCCTCCAGCATCACCTGCAAACTGTGGCGCGGTGGTTGGGGCTCCACGACGTCGCGCATCACCAGCCGGGCGCGCACTAGGGGAAGAATGAAGTCATGCCTGAACTGCCCGAGCTGGATGCAGCCGTCGATCAACTCAGGGAACGCCTGATGGGGCATTGCCTCCGGACGTTACGCGGTCGTTCATCTCGCCCTGGCTGGTTGGCTCAAACTCGGGGCAAGCGACGCCGGGGATAGATCCCCGGCCAGGACCGGCCCGTTGGCCATCAGGTTGAATTTCGACGACGGCGCTCGCCTGGATTTCACGGAGCAGGGCAAACGTAAGGGCATGGCCCTGTGGATCACCGACGATCCGGAATCTTGTGAACGGGTCCAGCGATTGGGCCCGGAAGTCGACGCCGTGTCCTTGGACAACTTCGCTGAGATGCTCAGCGCAACGTCCTCACGGTTGAAGACCGTCCTCACGGACCAGACGACCATGGCGGGGATCGGCAATGCCTGGTCGGATGAAGTCCTGCATCGCGCCAAACTTTCTCCGTTTGTCGCCGCCAATAAGTTGAATACCAACCAGGTGGGAGCACTCTACGAGGTACTGGGTGACGCTCGTACCGCGCTGGCCGAAGTGTCCTACGTGGGCCGCCTCAGCGTGTGGGCCGTGGCCGGCTGCAGGGGTGCGGTGAACTCAACTCTCGTGACGGAAACCCACCTTGATGGTGACCTGCCAATCTGCGACTTTGCCGTCCTTGATGTGCCCGCGGACGGACTGAACCTCAAACCAATCCAGGTTCCGCAGTGACTTGGCGGCCTCAGCCAGCGCGTTTGTGATGGCGGCGTCACTGCCTTCCGGCGAGGTGCCGACGATTTCGGTGATGTTGTACACGTTGTTGGCCATGGTTCCTCCAAAGGTGGATGCCGCCGCCGCAGACCGGCGAGTTGTCGCGTATGTAATGCATGTCACACTACCGGGCGGACTTGGGCAATTGAAGAATCAGCGGCGGAGTCTGAGGAGAGGAAGCCGCAGAAATATGGCGTGCGAGACGCTTTTCCCTCACACCACACCGGGTGTCGCGCGGGGTTGGTTCTACGACATAGATCCGCCCTGGCTCATTGCCCATGGAGAGCTCGGCTCCCCACGCAGCCGCGTCCAGCGTTTCCGTGATGTAGACGTGACGGGAAGTCCGCCCGGCTTCAAAATTGGAGGAGTATCCAGGAGTCAATAAGTCTCCCGGGGCGAGCTGGGCCTTGGTCCCATGAAGGTAAGTTCCTTCCCGAAACACGACGAATGGAGCCGGTTGAGCAATCATGAGTTTTCCTCTCATCGCGAGACGAGCAACAGCAGCCCGGAAAGTTAAGTGACACCCAGAACCACAGTAGAACCCGCGGCCTCCTGAGGGCACTTACCTCACCTCACGTCAATGAGCTACTGCTGCCACGGCGTATCTTGAGCGTTACCCACTGACCGAGATGAGGCGGAAGCTCCATGAAACAGCCGGTATTCGATGCTCACATGCACCTCGTGGACCCCGCATTCCCGCTCGTGGAGAACGAGGGGTACCTCCCGGACCCGTTCACGGTGGCCGACTATCGGAAACGGACAGATGAACTGCACATTGCAGGGGGCGCGGTGGTGTCAGGGTCGTTTCAGGCCTTCGATCAGGGTTACTTGATTGAGGCACTCAAGCAGCTGGGTCCCACTTTTGTCGGCGTCACGCAGATCCCTGGGGCCACCAGTGACGAAAAGATTCTTGAGCTGCACGAGGCCGGAGTGCGTGCGGTTCGATTCAACGTGTTCCGCGGTGGTTCGGCGTCCCTCGGCGAACTGGACCGGCTGGCTCGACGGGCTCACGATTTGGCGGGCTGGCACGCGGAGCTCTACATCGACGCGCAGAAAATCGACGATGACCTGGCGCGCACCGTCACCGCCTTACCAGCAGTCAGTATTGACCACCTGGGCCTGACGGCGGACGGGCTCCCGAATCTGCTGCGCCTGGTCGAACGGGGCGTGAAGGTCAAGGCGACAGGTTTCGGGCGAATAAAGATGGATCCGGCCACCACCATTCGCGCCATTATGAGCGTGGATCCCACGGCTCTCATGGTTGGAACGGACCTCCCTTCCACGCGGGCTGGGCGTCCCTTCCGGGATGAGGACTTCCAAACGATCCAGCAGACCCTCGAGACCGAAGGTTTCACTCCGAACCAGGTGGCAGCCGTGTTCTGGGGCAACGCCGCGGACTTCTACCTAAGCGTGGCGCGTCAATAGTGGGTCCTAAGACCCTTCTCACTTTCCCCCGCTCACTCCGATGGCCCCACCCACGGTGACCACCACGGCGTCGGCGCCCGCGATTGCCTCGCGCACCACGGCAGGGTCCGTCGCGCTGCCGACGACGCTGCGCACGCCCGCGGGTACGTTGCCACTGCGAGACAAGACCGTGACCTTGTTGCCGGCCTCGAGCGCCGCTGCGCCCACGTATGCTCCGGTGCCCTTGGAGCCCCCGATAATCGTGACCTTCACGGTGTCCTCTTCCCGCCAATGAGTTTCCTGTAAGCACCTGGCGTTCCATGAGCGTTTACGAGGAATCTGAAGAAGCTCGGCGGCGCACCATGTGGCCCCAGGAGACCGGAACATGTCATGCGCGCCGACCGCACGCCGAATCTGTAAGACTTGAAGCACAGCCGAATGAAGGGAAGATCATGGAAGACTCACCGAAGACTCAGCCCACCAACCCGCAGAAGAGCACCCCGTGGGGGCTCATTGTGATCATGCTCGGGTTTTTCTTGGCTCTGGCCATGGTGATTGGCGTTGGCGTCGTGTCGCTGGATCTCGGACTCGGCGGCTGATAAGCCACGTAAACCCATTACGGCGGGCGGTTACCTTCAGCGCGAAGGTGACCGCCCGCCAGCGTCCGAACGTGAAGACGTATACCGATTCAAGACCCCCGGGGGCGTGCTCGCACCACAATGACATCGATGTCTGTGTGAGTTTTCCGTTCTACTTTGTGGACCGGTCCAGGGCTATGCGAACCAGGGCGAGAGCCGCCCGCGACCGATTATGTGGCCTCGCGGCATTCTGCTGGGCACTGGAATCTATCCTCAATCGAATTTTCCGGATGGCCTATAGGGTTAGCAATCAAACGACGAAATAAATTGGATAATTAGGCACTATATGATGCTTAGATAATGTGAGGACTCATTCGATTAATGAGCAAAAAATTTCTTTAACTGAGCGGCCTGTAGACTCAACTTATATATTTCGTCACTGCAGCCTGACCGTGAAGTGAAGATAATAATAAATCCATTCGATCGCTCATTGCCGAAGCGCAGTCCTTGAGTAATTCCAAGTAATTGAGGGCGTCTCCAAGCGATAGCGGGTCGAAGTCCCCCTCATTCCCGTGTACGGCATTATCACGAATGTTCTTGAGGGATTTTAGTCGTTCGCCGTATCGTGAAAGCGGGCCTCTGTTTAGATCACTGTCTCCAAATATTTTGAATAATTCATTAATCTTCTTAGGGTCAATACTGGTAACGGCTCTCTTAATCTGGCGTCTAGGCAGGAATCTTTCTTCAATTACTCTTCCACTGTTCATGAACGCAGCGGTTTCCATGACCCGCTGCATTGCGATCCAGTCTCTTGAGGGATCTCTACCTTCTCTTAGATTTTTTAGATGGTCCGCAAGAACGTATCCCCTGAAATGGCTTTCAAGTCTTGAGCATGGAAGTTGATTCTCGATCAAATTATCAAGGGACTCATCCGACAAATCTTTGATGAACCCTTCGAAATATGAAACTATTAATACCGTACAAGATCTTGCCAGTGTTGAATTCGAAAAGGGTCTCCTTTTTTCATGACTGATCGGACTGTGTGTATCGACTTCGGGTGCAACATGCCTGAGTAGTGCATCCACCTCATCTAGACGCCCAATAAAATCGTTTAATGCCGTCATGCCATCGGAGCCTCTCGCCCAACCACGTCTAGGACATCTACTCTTACCTCGAGGCTTTGCTCCATAGCCAGCCCAATTATGCGAATACGCTCGAAAACTCGCTTCCGATCTGCGGTAGCTCGACCAAGGGTATCTCGTAGTCCTGTATCTTTTAGTGCGTTCTGTATCAGCCCGCCTGCGCCTTTGGCCTTCGCAAGTGATTCCCTGTTGGTTGAGGCCAGGCAAATCATGACAGCATCAAATAGGGCTTTATGAACTGTGTTGTGAGTGATTCCGTTGCGATCTGGGACCTGGAATGCTCTCTCCCCGAACGTATCTACCGCGGTATTTACGCAGTCCTTAAAGAGTGCGATTTCGTCTTCAGTGAGCGCTAGACGTCGTCTGTCCCGCATATATTTATTAATGAACTGGGATAATGGCGGACGATAATCATTCAATTGGTCTTTCAGGGCGAAAAATCTTAATACTAGTTCTGCGGGTACCATTCGACGGCGCCCACTCGAACCTACCAGATGATTCAGCTGATCGTAATCGCCAAGTTCTTTAATCGAATCATTAAATGGGCCTCTGTAGACGCAATTTCTGATTTCTTGGGCTGTTAATACAGCAACGTTAGTGTTGAGGCGTTCGAAAACATCGAATTTTATGTCCGGATGAGAATCCATGGTGATGGCAATACACCGAATGGTACGGTTGGCTAATCGCCTCTGGTCCCGAGGGCTTAATTCATTATATTTCTTGCCTTTAATCTCCTTCAGAACCGTAATTCCAGTCAGAGGAAATTCGTCGGCCAGGAACCGTTTGAGCGTTGTCAGTCTTTGGAGGCCATCAATCACTTCAAAACTGAAGTCGTCGTCTTCGGCTATGTAAACTACGGGGATTGGCACATTGAGGAGAAGGCTTTCGATTAACCTTGATGCCTTTCCATCATCCCAAACGTACTGTCGTTGGTACGTCACATCTAGCCGAATTCCACCTCTCTCAATCTCGTCTACTAATTGACGAATTGAGTAATCGTAAGGTTGTGTCACGAGTTTACGATCGCCCTCTAGGTCCAAAGGTGCGGATTCCGTTTTTTCTTGCTCGTCGTATGCAAGGCCTTCGGCGATTTCATTCACCACTGTTTCGGCGTGGGGGCTGGGTGATTCTTTCAAGGAAGTCTTTTCTCTGTCTGAGCGCAGATCTCGCCTATATGCGAGCAGTTGCGACCTAGGGAACTTAGCTAGTACGGGTCGTAAATATTACTCTACCTCTAGCCAGAAACTATTTCAAGGAATTCGTTCTGTCGAATTGTTATATTTGAGTAGGTGGCGGCTTGCTCTCAAGCTGCCAGGCACCGTCAGGTTCATACCTAACGTCTTGTATCTTCGCGCAATCGATTCCTTTCAGATGTGCAACGACTGCATTGGTTGCGTGTATGAGTATGCGCAAGCCATTTTTATCTTCGGACGGGAATGCGCTACTGGTTCATTCCTTCTACTTTGTAGACCGGTCCAGGGCCACGCGCACCAGGGCGGAAGCCAAGCGCGGCAGGTTCTCGGGCGATACGAGCCCGGCCAAGGCATCCGGACCGTCCGGCAGGCTCAGTTTCCGCGCGCCGTCCAGGGCCTTCTTGTCGAAGTACGGCGCCATGACCGGCCACACGCCCTGAACCTCGCGGGCAAAAATGGCCGCGCCCGTGGGCCCGATTCCGGGGAACTCTTGGAGCCGTTTCAATATCTCCTCGGAGTCCTGCGAGTCGTCCCGCAACCGCCTCAGGTCCCCGGCGTAACGGTCGAGGAGGAGGGCGGCGCCGTCGCCGAGCATGGTGGAGGTGCGTTCGTCGTATCGGCGGTACCCGCCGCGGCCGAGCGCGTTCACGCGCTGCTGCCACGTGGCGGCACGCATTTTCTCGGGAGTGCTGAATCCGCTGTCCGTCAGCTCACGGGCGGTGGCCACGGCAATCCCCGCGCTTATTCTGGTGGACAGCAGGTTGGCCAGCACCAGTAGCTGGTACAGGGGAGCGGGGGTGTCCTTGAGGCCGATGCCCGCTTCCTGCGCGTACGTGCGACCGCGCTCATCCAGTAAGTCGTCGATGATTTCCCGGTGGCTCATGGGGTTAAACCTTCTTCCCTGGCTGGAGCACAAGAATATCCACAGGTGGCCGCGTAGGGTCAGCACCATGATGAAACGTGTTTCGCTCAGGGGGATGTTGCTGAGGCATACGCCGCTCATCGTGGTGGAGGCAGTGTTCGTGATGTCGTTCCTCGGAGACATGTCCCGGGGAGATGCTGAGAACGCCTTCCTGGCCATGGGCTTGTTTCAGGTATCGCTCACGCCCCTGGTCGTTGAAGCCATTGGGCGGATATGTATTCCCCTGTACTTGCAGCTGCTTTACGCCATCCTGCTGTTCACCGGCGGATACATGGGGAGTTATCAGCGCTTCTACGACGTGTGGGAACCGTGGGACACCGTCGTCCACTTCTATTCGGGCGTCATGATCGCCCTCTGGGCGGACTACATCCTGCGCTCCGTCATGCGGAAGCATAGTTTTGTCATGCCCCGCTGGCTGCACGCGACGGTGATTATGTCGTTCAGTGCCTTGGTCGCCATGCTGTGGGAAATCGGGGAGTTCGCGGCGGATCAGACGATGGGCTCACGGGCGCAGATCGACAATTACGACACCATGGTCGACATGATCACCGGGACCCTGTCCGCTCTGATCGTGGCCGTCATCCTGGCGTGGAGGGCTCCCCGGCGGCGGCCCGCTGAGGGAGAATCGACACATAATTCAACCCCTTAGGGACAGTCATGGACCCGATCACACGAGCCCTTTCCCGGATCAACCGAACCGACTTCCTACCCGTGGAAACTCGCGAGTCCGCGTCCGTGGACGCTCCGCTGAGTATCGGGTACCAGCAAACCAATTCACAACCCAGCACGGTGAAAGCCATGCTCAAACTATTGGCCGTGCACCCCGGTCATCGTGTGCTGGATGTGGGCGCTGGATCTGGGTGGAGCTCGGCGTTGTTGGGCTCCCTGGTGGGTGATCAGGGTGAGGTGATCGGCGTCGAACGCATCCCCGAACTTGTCAGCATGGCCCGAACCGCCAACGCCCAACAAAATGAGCCGTGGGTGCACATCAGGCAAGCCACCGACGGTGAACTCGGAGCCCCGAGGGACGCACCCTTTGATCGCATCCTCGTCTCGGCCATTGCCGAGGCCCTCCCCGAACAGCTTGTGGAGCAACTGGGGGAGGGCGGCATCATGGTCATTCCGGTGGCCGGCGACATGCTACGTGTGCGCCGAGGCCGCCGGGGCCTGAAGATCACCCGCCACGGGCACTTCAGATTCGTACCGCTCCGCGAGGACTAGACCCCGCCGGCGAACGGTGGCAGGGAATCGCCTACTCGATCACGCCGCACGCCAGACGGCTTCCCGCGTCACCGGTGGACTGAGTGTCCTCATCGGGACCCGTCGCGGCATACCGCTCAGGGATGTTGGCGTAGTTGTCCGGGCCGGAGTGAATCATGAGCGCGGAACCGTTGTCGTCCATCAGGTTCTCGGTGGTGAGCCGATCCGTCTGGAACGTCAGCTTGGCTTCCCCGGACTCCATGACCAACAAGGCGGGCAGGTCACCGGCGTGCTCGGGGTGCCGGGCGTCATCTCCACCCAAGTGACCGCCCGCGGACAGGAAGGCCCCGGTTTCGGACGGGTCATCGGGAGCGGAACTCTCCGCCTCGCACACACCGTTCGCGTGCACGTGCAAACCGTAATACCCGGCTTCCAAGCCGGACAGCTCCGCGGACACGACCATGGCCTGGTCATCGTCCTCCGCTGGGGAGAACTCGACGGTGCCGAGGTCTTCGCCCTCGGCATTTTGAACAGTCGTGGTGGCCACGGGTTCGGACGACGCCGACGACGCCGCCGCACTCGTTTCCTGCGCGCCAGTTTCCTCCGCGGCCCCACCGCCCCCGTCACTGCCGCAGGCAGCCAGGGTCAACAACCCGGCGATGCCGAGAAAGGCCATGCCCGTGCGGGTTCGAGAGGTTTTTTTCATGGAGGTGGCGGCCGGGTCGGTGGTATTGGCCGGGGAAGTCAGGTCACGCTCGTTCATGGCATCTCCTCATCGTGGGTCCGCTGGGCCGGCGCGTCCGAGAGATGATGCCGACCGTTCTACGGTGTGGCATTTCCACGGTACACATGACGTGGGTCACATGGGAATGAAGTGATGGAACGTCATGGCTTATTACACCTGGTCGCGCGCCCTTTCCCTGGATCCGGGGGACGCAGTGAGCCTCCGCAGGATCCTTAACCGAATCGTGACCGCCAACGGGCCCGTATTTGCATATGCTAACTCTCACCAGGGCAGTCGAGGGCCGCCGTTGGCTGCGGTGGACCACATGCCACAGGACTACTCGCCAAGCGAGGGCTCATCATGGCCACACCCACCCCCACCTCCCAGAATCTTCCCGAGCCGGGCTCGGTCGAGTACGCCGACCTGGCCCAAACCGGTAGTGCCCCGCCACTGCCCGCGGCGCCCGGTGTCAGCCTGGCCCCCGTCGAACCGGACACTGCCGAAGAATCCGACGCATTGGAGGAGCCGCCCCGCGAACCCGCGCGGGAGCGGACGCCGTCGGCAGAGAAATCGAGCCATCCGAACATAAGGCCACCCGCCGGATTTCCGTGGTGGCCACCGCGACCGGTGCCGTTGCCGGGCATCGACTCGGGTCTCGGGCTGAAGAAGTTCCGCGATCGGCTACCGCAACCCCCCATTGTCCGGGCGTGGCGCCGGCCGGAGGACAGTCCCATTCGCGTCCGTGCCGAACTCGCACCCGTCCGATTCCACGCCGATATCCCGCCCGCCCAGGCATGGACCTACGAGGGCGGCTTGCCCGGACCCACGATCGAGGTGCGCCGGGACCGTTCCGTGCGCATTGATTGGGAGAACGGGCTGGAACGGGACGGCCACGCATTGCCCCTGCCGTACGACGTCGTTCGCGTGCCAGAATTGCCCCCGTTGCCTCCCGGGCAGCCCGGGGTGAACGCGGACTTCCGCGCGGCGGCGCTTCCGGGCGGGCGGGCCACGGCCAAGGGCCCCGGTGAGGACTCGTATCCGCGATTGGCCCACACCGCCGAGCTCACCGCTGCCACGGTGGTGCACCTGCACGGGGCCTTGACCAATGGACACAACGACGGTTGGGCGCACAACGTTGCGTTGCCCGGTGGTGTCACACGCTGCACCTACCCGAACCGACAGGAGGCCACCACGCTCTGGTACCACGATCACGCGATGGCCGTGACACGGTTCAACGTCTTTGCGGGCCTCTCCGGTTTCTACATCATTCGTGACGACCAGGAAGCGAGGCTGCGGTTGCCGTCGGGAGATCGGGAACTGTTCCTGGGCGTTGCCGATCGCAATCTGGAATCAGAACCGAACGCCCCGGCCGGAACCATGAGGTTCACCGGCCGAGCCCTGTACAAACAGGCCGGGTTCACCGGAGCCACCGGAATCAAGGGCGAGATCCCCGTGACGGCACCGTTCACCATGGTCAACGGCAAAGTCTGGCCCACCAAGGACGTGGACGCGTGCTGGTACCGATTGCGGCTGCTCAACGGCTCGAGCTCGAGGATTTACCGATTGTCGGTGCACGACACCACGGACGAGAAATTCACCCCGGGAACGGCGGTTACCAGTACGGATCCGGCCTTCGGCGCTCGCCGCAAGAGCAACGCCCTGGTGGTGATCGGGACGGATGGCGGTTTGCTGCCCGCCCCGTTCACACCGCAGGACGGGATCATTGAAATGGGCCCAGGTGAACGAGTGGATGTGCTCGTGGATTTCTCGACGTTCCGGGGCCGCACCCTTGAGGTGCGCAATGAGAACGGCACGGCCCTCAATGCCCAGCCGGGCCAAGTGGAGGCCAGCGTCATGCAGTTCCGTGTGGACGGCCGCCGGGTGTTCGACCGCTTCAAGCTCCCGGCCGTGCTCAACGGCGACTATGTGCGGTATCGCCACACGGATGACGGCACGTTGATCATTGGTGACAAGGTGATCGACCATCACGGGCACGCGTGGGTCGCCGTGGTTCCTCCCGGCATCAGGGGCGCCGTGCACCCCGAGATGTGGGAGCTGAGACAACTTGAGGAGGGTGAGGACCCCGGCGCCACGGATGTGATCCGGTTGACCCGCGCGGATGGTCACGTGCTGACGTTCAAACCCGCGGCCACGTTGTTCGACGACACGTTGACCATCAGGTTCTCGGAGGGCGACTGGGCCGTGTGGAACATCGTGCACCTGGGCGGTCCTGCGCACCCGATGCACATCCACATGACCGAGTTTCAGATGCTCAATCGGTGGCAGTGGCCACTCGGGCCGGGTGGGGCACTGCCGGGCTTCGATCCGGCAACGGCTTCGACACCCAACCCACTACCGGTACCGGGGCCCGGGCGGCCCATAACGCCCCAGACCGCGGGCATGAAGGACACGTGGGTTGTGCAACCGGGGGAATGGGTGCAGGTCCTGGGCGACTTCACCGGGGCCACCGGCAGTTTCATGTACCACTGCCACATCCTGGACCACGAGGACCACACCATGATGCGACCGTTCACGGTTCTGCCCAAGAGCATCATGGCCTTTCACGATGTCCACGGTGGCGTTCACCACTAGGGCCGCTGTTCAGGAGGGCGCCGCGCGCTTACGATGTCATCAAGAATCAGTGGGCTGCCTACCCGATGTGGTGAGGCCGGTTTTCGGTCTCACCACATCGGCCATTAATAAGGGGTATTCATGCCTGGTATCCAAGAATCGGATCGTCAAGATCTCACCGTGGACGTCGTGGTCATTGGTGGCGGAGCAGTGGGCGAGAACGCGGCCCAGTACGCGATCGAAGGCAGCGACCTCACTGCCGTGATCGTGGAGGGCCACCTACTGGGCGGTGAATGTTCGTATTACGCGTGCATGCCCAGCAAGGCCCTGCTGCGCCCCCTGGACGTGGCCGGGACCTCCGCGGACGTCGACGGTGTGTCGCCCGCGCTCCTGGACCACGGCGGGATGCTCCAGCGCCGCGACGCCTTTGTTTCGCACTACGACGATTCCTCACAGGTCGACTGGGCGGAATCTGCCGGGATCCACGTGGTCCGCGGCCACGCGCGCTTGATCGGGGAACGTACCGTCAGGGTCGACGACGACGCCGCGTCGCGCACCATTACCGCGCGGCACGCCGTGATCCTCGCGACCGGCAGCGAAGCCAAGGTGCCGGCGGAGTTCGAGGGTGCGCACGTGTGGACCTCCGCGGATGCGACCGGGGTGGTCGAGGTTCCTGAACGGTTGGCGATCGTGGGAGGCGGGGTGGTTGCCTGCGAGGCGGCCACGTGGCTGGCCGGTCTCGGGGCACGGGTCACCCTGCTGGTACGTGGTTCCGACTTGTTGACCGGCAACGAACCGTTCGCGGGGCACAGCGTCCTGGACGGGATGAAGGCCCACGGCGTGGACGTGATGTTCGACGCCTCTGTGACCGCATGCCGTCGGGACAATCCGGAGCACACCGGCCTGGGGAAGATCCACGGCGGAACTGTGCACGTGGAAACCACGGTGGGTGATGTGGACGTGGACGAGGTGCTGGTCGCCACCGGACGCGCTCCGCGGTTGGGGGACCTGGGTGTGGATGCCGTGGGCCTCACCCCGGAGAACATTCTTGACCGCGATCTCCCGGACTGGTTGCACGCCGTGGGCGATGCCAGCGGCGATGTGCCCCTGACCCACTGGGGTAAGTACCGGGCGCGCGTGCTGGGTGCCCGCATCCGGGCGGCGGCCTTGGCCGAACCGGAACCCTTCGTCGTGGAGGATCCACCCGTTCCCCAGGTCATTTTCACGGAACCGCAGGTGGCGCAGGTGGGGCTCACCGAGGCCGCGGCACACGAGCAGGGCATCGATGTGGTCACGGCCCAGGTTGCCTACAACGCGGTGGCGGGGTCCGCGCTCTTGCGCAATGACGTTCCCGGACAGGCCAAGATCGTGGTGGACCGCGAGAGCCATTGTCTGGTGGGCGCCACGTTCGTGGGTCCGGAGGCCGGTGAACAACTGCATGCCGCTACCGTGGCCATCACCGGCCAGATTCCCGTGCATGTGCTGCGGCACGCGGTTCCCAGCTACCCCACGGTGTCCGAACTCTGGTTGCGGTTGCTGGAAAGCCTTCCCGAGGAGATGCGCCGCCCGGGGACTGACTGACCAGGATCGTCACGTCCCGATCGCCAATTCTTTGGTGGTCGAGCACCCCGGTCGCTGATTGTGGGTACGCCCTGACGGTGTTCAACACCGGGACCTCGCCACGGTGGCTGCCCCCGAGGCGGCGTGTGCGACCGTGGTGGCGTCTCTCGTGCCTACCATGGGGTATGACCATACGAATGCACACAATTTCAACCGCCGTTCCGGATACCCAGATGCTTCAACCGGGCGCCGCAAAGTTATTTGCGGATCAACCGGCCATGACTCGGCTGGGATCGCGGTTGGTCCGCTCTGCCTTCGCGGGTTCCGGGGTGGCTACCCGCCGCACGGTTCTGCCTGAACTCGGGGCGGCCGCCTCGTTGGACCGCACCGACGCCCATGTCGACGTCGCGTCGGGGCCCTTCGTGGATCCCGACTCTGGGCACCTGCTCTCACCGGGAACGCAAGTTCGCAATCGGCTCTACACCGAGCACGCGCAACGTCTGTTCGTGCGCGCTGCGCGCACGGCCATCGCTCAGGCCGCCCCCACCGTGGCCCCCGAGGACGTCACGCACGTGATTACCGTGTCCTGCACCGGATTCTTCGCGCCGGGCCCCGACGTGCGCGTGGTCAAGGACCTGGGACTGCCGGCGGACGTCTCCCGGATGCACCTGGGTTTTATGGGGTGCAATGCCGCGTTCCCCGCACTGCGTGCCGCCTACACCGCGTGCCGTGCGGATCCGCAAGCCGTGGTGTTGGTGGTGTGCGTGGAACTGTGCACGCTGCACCTGCACGTGCGTAACGACCCGGACACGATCATGGGCAATGCGCTGTTCGGGGACGGCGCCGCAGCCACCGTGATCACCGCGCGAGAGACCATCGGCTCCTCGGCCGAACCCGCACTGGAGTTGCTGGACTTCGAAACGACCCTGGCGCCGGTGGGTGAAGAGGAACTCGCCTGGAGCGTGGGGGACCAAGGGTTCGAACTGATTTTGGGCACCTATGTCCCTCGCATCATTGACGATCACGTCACGGATGCCCTGACTCCGTTACTGACCCGGGCGCAGCTGAACCCCGCGGACATCCCGCTGTGGGCCGTGCACCCCGGCGGGCGGGGCATTCTGGACAAGGTGCAGTCCCGTCTGGCGCTTTCGGAGGAGCAAATGGAGCCGTCCCGTGGGGTGCTGGCCGATGCCGGGAACATGAGCAGCGTGACCATCCTCTTCGTCCTGGACAGGATTCGACGCTCGAAAACCACCGGTCTGCTGGGGGCAATGGCCTTCGGGCCCGGACTCAGCATCGAGAGCGCGTTGCTGCGCGCCGTCGGTGCTGAGACGACGGCTCAATGAAGGACCCGTTCCTGCGCCGTCGAAGTACCCATGAGCCGGAGCTGATGGACGATCCGAACTGCGATCCGGTCGCGCTGGATGCGACGTATCGTTTGTTCGGGGTGATCAATCCGTTGGTCACGTCGTGGCGGCCCCTGTACCGGCTGTGGATCCGCCCGGTCTTACGTGCTGCTGCGCAGGAAGGCCGCCCGGCCACCCTGTTGGACGTGGGCAGCGGGGGCGGGGACGTCGCTCGAAGCTTGTCCCGGTGGGCCCGCCGTGACGGACTCGACGTGGCAGTCACCGCGATCGATCCGGATCTGAGGGCCTACGCCTGGGCACTCGCCCATGACAACGGCGCCGGGGTGGACTACCGAGCGCAGTCGAGCGCGGCCTTGGTTGCTGCGGGGGAACGGTTCGACGTGGTGGTGTCCAACCATGTTCTCCACCACTTATCGCCGTGCGAACTGACGGAACTGCTCACCGACACCTCCGCTCTGACCCGCTCCGTGGCGATCCACAACGACCTGCGGCGCAGCCGACTGGCCTGGCTACTGTACTGGGTGGGTACGCTCCCACTGATTCGTACGCGGACGCTCGCCCGTTTCGACGGCCTCCTGTCGATCCGTCGCAGTTATCGCCGGGGTGAACTGGCGGATGCCGTACCTTCGGGGTGGAGCGTGCGTCGGCAACGGTTCTTCCGATTACTCGCGATGTTCCCGGCTCACGCGGAACCCGGCCGGACGTCGTCGTCCCAGCCCTCCTGAGGGACATCGCACGTCTCGCGGAAGACGAACTGGGAGGGACGCTTACGTTCCCTGCTGGACCAGTCGATGGCCGGGCGGTGGCTTCGCTCGGGGAGGTAACCCAGCCGGTACACGGCCATGAGCTGCAGGTCGTCCGGAACATGCAGCATGTCCACGATGCGCTGCCACTGGTGCGGGGCCTCCATGGGGAAGGAGACGAACTGGATGCCCATGCCCAACTCGACCGTGGTCAGCCATAGGTTCTCCATGGCCGCGCCCATGCTGAAGACCGAGTAGAAACCGGACAACTCATCCGGGCGGTATTCACCTCGCTCGAGCATGACGCCCAACAGCAGCGGTGAACCCGCCACCAGCTTGCGGTTCTCCTGGCCCAGGGTCTGCGGCACCCGCAGCTTGTTCATCAGGTTCTGCCCCGAAGGGGTGAAGGCCCGGGAGGTGAAGGGGCGCAGCAGAGCCGGCAACTTGTCGAAGAGCATGCCGCTGCGCAGGGTGTCCATTTCCTCCTGACTGAACCGGAAGTACTTCTTGTACCGGTTGAAGAAGGTGCCCGAGCTCATCACCTCGGTCATGCTCTCGCCGCTGACGGTCGCCACCGTCTCGATGGTGGTCCGGTCCTCGATGAGCACGAACCGCCAGGGTTGGCTGTTGAACTGAGAGGGCGCGGCCGCCGCGGCGCGGATCAGGGTCTGCTGATGCTCGGGGCTGACCGGATCCGATCGAAAGGGGCCGTTGGTGGTGCGCCGATTGAACACGGCATCAAGAAACTCCATGGATTACCTCCCGGCCAGCACGAGACCGGCCGCATAGCAAGGGGCCGCCAACAGCGCGTCACGGGTGTGACGCCGGAGCGGTCGCGCCCCGTGATGTTGCAGCAGGAACAGGGGTGCCGCAGCGGCAGCCAGTGCAATTGCCGCGGGCGAGCGCCGGGCGGCGCACGCCGAGAACGCGGCGACCGTGCTGGTCGCGGTCAGGATGTACAAGCCGTGATGAACCCACCGAAAGTTGGACGTGTCGACCCAGTGTTTGGCCACCGAGATCCCCAAGGAACAGTTCACTGCGTAGAATCCTGCGGCGACACCCACCAGCGTCCGAGACGAAACCATGACTCTCCTCTGCACCCACTGAGCGGCCTGCTGCGTAGAACTTTTCATGATGCCATGCCCTGCCATGAAAGACGTTCAGGATGCGGAGGATTGCCTACACAGCGGGCACCGGTTCCTTCCTGGAACCGGTGCCCGCTGTGGCAACGGCGTGTTCTTAGCGCCGGATTGACTCTTCCTCGCGCTCGCGGGGTGATTGATCACTGTCCGGATCCGCCGCGGTCTCGCGGCCGGGGTCCCCGGACATGCTCGACAGGCTGTTCGACGGCGTCGCGTCGTCCCGCCATCGCAGCAGGGCCCCCACACCCTCCGGTAGGCTCACATACTCCGCACCCAGGGTGGAGATCTCGGCATCGGTGGCCAGAGCCTGCCGGGCGAGTTCCTCAGCGTTGTCCGGTTCGTCACCGATCGTCAGGATGAGTTCGGAGACCTGACCGCGCTGCAGCGCCTCGGCGACCTCGGCTGCGCCGGCCAGGGATTCGCCACCGCGACTTTGATTTTCGGTGAATGTATTCGCCAATTGCTGTTGCCGCTCCATGATGAACTCATCGGTCACGCGGGCCAATTCTTCGCGGAACGATGCACGATCAAGGCTCTGCCCACGGGTGCCTCCCGGGACCTCCTTCAAAATGGCCAGAGCTTCCTTACCGAGTTCGTCCTTCAACAGTGACTGCGCCCGGACATCGCCGGTCAACAGCAGCATGTCCAGTTGGCGCTCGCGGACAATGGCGTCGAGCTTTGCGGCCACCGCCTCCGCATTGCGTTCCCAAGAATCTTCCACGCGAGCTTCCTGGTTACTGGAGCGCCAACCATGTTGGGAGCCCCCGCCCACGCTGGCTTTGTGCAGTTCGTCGTGGCCGCCGTCCACGGAGGCGTCCTCACCCAAACCGTTGTCATTCTTGGCGATCTTCGGATTTTCCGGGGCGCGAAGATGCAGATCCGCACCGGAACGGTCTACTTCCACGAGCAATTGCCGAACAGCTTGCGGGATCACCTGCAGCAGAGGTACCAGGACCGGCTCAGTTGCCCAGTGTGCAGAATCCTCGCGCGGAGGTGCCGGTAGCACTCGGTCGACCAAAATGGCTGATCCGGTCGCCAGAATGGCGCGGCCATGCCGACCACCCACGGGTGAGGGCTCCAAGAGGGTGGTCTCGATCTCCTCGAGGATCTCGTCCGGGGCGCCGTCCTCTGCGAGTTTCGAACGGAAATGTCCCCATCGGGTGGACAGCCCCGAGGCGGAACTGGGATCGGTCCGAGTGGAGTCGATGTAGATCGACAGGAACGGTCCATCGGTCTCGAGCACGGGCGTGAGCCAAGACAGGTTCACGGTGACCTCCTGGTTGCTTGTCGGGCGACAGGGCGCCACAATGCGGCGCCGTGGTGCAGCTCACTGTTCCATGCAAATCAAGCGGGGACAAGGGATGAGCCCTGACGGTTGAGTGCCGAAAACTTGGAGGTTTCATGAGAACGCGGGCTGCGGGGTAGTCAGTCCCAGTCCGTGTCCCACACGGGATCCGCGTATCGGTTCCGCAGGAACTCGCCGACCACCGCGGCGCCCAGATCTTCCGGATCCGGGGCGACCACCCGGCCCCCGGCCCGCTGGGCCATGGCCTGCACGAATCGCACCAGCCCCGGGTCATCACCGAGCCGGAAGAACGTGATCTCGGCACCCTGCCGAGTGACCTTGTCCAGTTCGGTCACCGTGGTCGTCAGGGTTTCACGATCCGGGGGGTAGGAGAACCACGCCTCGCCATGCGTCATCAGGTGAGCGGTGGGTTCACCGTCGGTCACCACCAGCAACACCGGCTGCATGTTGGGGTGCTGGCGAAAGAAGCGGCCGGCCAGCAGGAGGCCGTGGTGCAGGTTGGTGCCTTGCTCGTGCCACGCGGGCAGCGACGTCAGCTCCCCGATGTCCATGCGCTGGGCATACCGACCGAAGGTGATCAGCTCCAACCGATCACCCCGGAACCGGGTGGAGAGCAACTGATGCAGTGCCAGTGCCGTTCGTTTCATGGGCACCCAGCGGTTGTTGAGCGCCATGGAGTACGAGGTGTCCACGAGCAACACCACGGCGGCCTGCGTGCGGGCCTCGGTCTCGCGCACCTCGATGTCCTGCACGTGGATGCGCAGCCCCTTCACCGGGTCCTGACCGGCCGCCGCGGTGCGGCCGATCGCGTTGGTGACGGTGCGCGTGACATCCCACGGTTCCACGTCCCCGAATTCCCAGGCCCGGCTGGACCCTGTCTGTTCACCCGCCGCTCCGGCCAGACGAGTGTCCCGGCGACCCTGGCGCCCGGAGATCCGCCCGGCGGCGTCGCGCAACAGGGACTGACCGAGTTTGCGCATGGCGCGCGGGGACAGTTTCAGGTCCCCGTCCGTGCCGCGGCGAAGATAGCCGCTGTCCTGCATTGCCTTCTCCAGTTCGGCCAAGGTGCGGGCCGAGACCGCGGCGTCGTCGCCGAGTTGGCGTGAGAGCGCCTCGATATCCAGGTCGGACAGCGTGGACCCCGAATAGGACTGCGAGAGCTGTTCGGCCAAGGAATCGAGATCCGCCAGGTCTTGGAGCACTCCGGTGCCGTCGCCCAGCCCCAGGCCTTGATCGCCGTCGAACTGCTCGGAACCCGTCCAGTCCTCGCCGGGGCGCAGGGCCTGCAGGGACGCGTCCAGGCGTTCCAGCTGGGACATCAATTCGGGCGAGCCGAAGGCCTGTGCGGACAGCGACATCAGCTCGTCGCGTTGCTCCTGGGTCATGGAGCGCATCATGCGTTGGGCGGCCGCCGAGCGTTGGGCGAGCGCGTCGATCAACTCGTCCACGTCCTGTGGATTCTCGGGGAACTGGTCCCCGTGCTTGGCCATGAACTCCTCGAAGTCTTCCGGCGTGTCCTCACCGCGCGCGTGCTTGTCCAGCAGGTCGTTGAGGTCGCTCAGCATCTCGGCCACGGCCTGCCGGTCCTCGTCGGTCGCGTTCTCCAGCGCTTGCTTCATGCCGGCGAAACGCTGGTCGAGCATTTCGCGGCCCAACAGGTCCTTGATCTGCTCGTAGTGCTGCCGGGCGGTATCGGACTGCCAGTCGTAGTCGGCGAGTTCGGTCACGGCAGCGGCGGGTGAGGTGGGCAGGCTGTCCAATTGCATTTCGCGGAACTGGCGGTCCATGGGATCCATGCGAGCGTCCCGCAGGAACTGGTTGCGTTCCTCACGCAGGGCCTTCTCCAGCAGCTCCTTGACTTCCTGGATGGTGCCGTCCAAACGGTGCTTGCGCAGCAGATCACGACGCCGCTGGTGCACCTTGCGTGCCAGATCGTCCAGTCCGCGCTGGTTGCGCCCGCCCCGGCGCAGGAACTCACGCATCGCCTGTTCCGGGGAGTAACCGGACATGACGTTCTCGGCCACGGCGTCGAGAGCTTCGGCGAGATCGACGGGTGGTGCCAGGGGATCGGGGCCCCCGGAGTAACGGCCGTACCGGGAGGACCTGTGGCGGTTACGCATGATGGCCTCTATCCGTAGACGGTTTCCCCGTCACCGGTTTCCTTGGAGAGCTGACGAATGAGGAACAACCCTTCGAGGGCCAACTCGATGGCGGTGGCGCGATGACCGGGGGTGTCCCCGCCCACCTGTGATGCGATCTGGTCGTACAGGTCGCTGTCCTCCAGTTCGGGCAGGGCGTCCAGGAACTCCTGGGCGGTGACCTGCTCACCGGTGGTGATGGTGCGCTTGCCGTCGAAGGCCTCCACGAGCGGACCGAAATCCAGACCCCGGAAATGAGCCCGAACGGCGTCGGCGGTGGCGGTGCGCAACAGGTGCCCCAGGATCTCGTCCTCGCGGCCTTCCTCTCCGGACTCGAACTCGATCTTCCCGCCCAGCACGTCCACGGCGCTGTCCACGTCCACGAGGCGAGCCACGGCGTCTTCACCGGGGCGCACCGTGGCGCGATGCCTTGCCCCTGCGGCAATGGTTTCCGCGCCGGCGATCGCGAAACGTGCGGAGACACCCGAGGCCTGGTTGACCGCATTCGATTCGCGCAGCGCGCGTGTGAAGCGGGCCAGGATCTCCAGGATCACCTCCGGAACCTCGGCCGTCAGATGCGCCTCCTGGCGAGTCACGGCCATCTCGTCCGCGAGTTCCAGGGGATAGTGGGTGCGGATCTCGGCGCCGAACCGGTCCTTGAGCGGGGTGATGATCCGACCGCGGTTCGTGTAGTCCTCCGGGTTGGCGGAGGCGACGACCAGAACGTCCAGGGGCAGGCGCAGCACGTAGCCGCGGATCTGGATGTCGCGCTCCTCCATGACATTGAGCAGTGCGACCTGGATGCGTTCGGCCAGGTCGGGAAGTTCGTTGAGTGCCACGATGCCGCGATTGGCCCGGGGGACCAGGCCGAAGTGAATGGTTTCGGGGTCACCCAGCCGGCGACCCTCGGCCACGCGCATGGGGTCCACATCGCCGATCAGATCGGCCACGGAGGTGTCCGGGGTGGACAGCTTCTCCACGTACCGATCGGTGCGGTGCCGCCAGGCAATGGGAAGAGCGTCACCCTCATTCGCTGCGCGGCTCAGGGATTCAGCGGTGATGGGATCGAACGGGTGCTCATTGAGCTCGGACCCCTCGATCGCCGGGCTCCACTCGTCGAGCAATCCGGAGAGGGTGCGCAGCAGACGGGTTTTTCCCTGGCCTCGCTCACCCAGCAGCACGATGTCATGGCCGGCAATCAGGGCTCGCTCGAGCTGCGGGATGACCGTGCGGTCAAAGCCGTGCAGACCGGGCCACGGATTCTCCCCGGCCGCCAGTGCGGCCAGGAGGTTGTCGCGAATTTCTTCGCGCAGGGTTTTCTGGACGTGACCTGCGGCGCGCAAGTCACCTACGGTGCGGATCTCAGGCTGAACGCTCACGCAGGCCACGCTACGCCCGGGGGTGGGCGGCGTCGACCCCTCAAAAGGGTGATGACGCCGCGTGACGGCCGTGCAACCGGTGGGCCGTGACGGGAACGGTTCGGCCACCTAGGCTGGGCGATGTGAGTCCCGAAACCACCACCCTGCTGCTGGTCCGACATGGTCAGACACCCACCACCGGGCAACTCCTGCCCGGCCGCACTCCGGGATTGCACCTGTCCGACACCGGACGCGAGCAAGCGGCGCGCGTGGCGGAGCGGCTGACCGACCTGACGTTGACCGCGCTGTACTCGTCCCCATTGGAACGCACCCGGGAGACCGCGCAGGCAACCGCGCTCGCGACCGGCCTGCCGGTGATTGAGGACCATGGGCTGCTGGAACTCGAGGTCGGCGACTGGACCGGCGAGAAACTGGCCGACTTGGCGCGCAAGCCCGAATGGCAGACCGTGCAACACGAACCCGCGAGCTTCACGTTTCCGGGAGGAGAAGGTTTCCGGGACATGCTGGAGCGGATGGTCGATGCGCTCACTCGCATCCGCACCGCTCATCCCGGTGGCACCGTGGCGTGTTTTTCGCACGCGGACCCCATCCGGGCCGTGCTGGCACACGCCATGGGAACACCACTGGACAAATTCCAGCGGCTCAGCGTGGGACCGTGCTCGGTGTCAGCTATCGCCTATCCGTTGGGCCAGGACCCCGTGGTGCTCACCGTCAATTCCACGCAGGATTCCCTGGCCACGTTGACGGCTCAGTAAGGGGTCATCGTGGATGACCAGCGCACCCGTGAACTCCTGGAGCTCGGCGAGATCGAGATCCTCGGGCAGCTCGTGGAGAGCAGCAATGAAACATTTCTGGTCGAGCTGACCCACGGGGACGATCAACGCTGGGCCATTTACAAACCCGAGCTGGGGGAGCGGCCGCTGTACGACTTCGAACCGGGCCTCTACCGGCGAGAACGCGCGGCGTATCTGTTGAGCGAGTCACTGGGCTGGGGGATCGTGCCGCTCACCATCATTCGCGAGGATGGACCCTTCGGCATCGGCTCCGTGCAGCGGTTCATTGAAACGGACGTGGCGCAGCACTATTTCACCCTCTACACGGATTGCCCGGAATCCCACGAGGATCTCAAACGCATGGCGGTCTTCGACGTGCTGGCCAACAACACCGACCGTAAGGCCGGCCACGTGTTGCGGGGCCTCGACGGGCGGATCTGGGGCATCGACCACGGATTGTGTTTCGCAGAGCCGTTCAAATTGCGCACGGTCATTTGGGATTTCGCGCGAGAGCCCATTGCTGAGTCCTTGTTGGCGGACATCGCGCCCCTCGAACACGAGATCCCGTCCGAGGTGGCGGACCTGCTGACCGCCGGGGAGGTCCGGGCCGTTCGGGAACGCGTGCGGGTCCTGGGGCTCTTGGGACGGCTGCCGGCGGATCCCACCGGACGGAGGTTTCCATGGCCGTTGATCTGAGGGGGCGGGAGGCCTATTCTGGCGTGCACGCGACACACAAATTGCCGTGACGTTCTGAATTCAGGAGCATCTCATGAGCACTACCCTCGCCACCTATATTGCTCTGCCCGGCAACGCCGCCGAGGCCTTCGAACACTGGCACCGGGTCTTTGGCGGAGAGCTGGACCTGACGCGGTATGGGGATATGCACATGGAGGGGATGCCCTTCGAACCGGACCCCCAGCATGTGGCCCACGCAGTGCTGACCACTGCGGGCGGCCAGATCGCCGGTGGCGACGCCATGGAGGACGGCAATGACTACCTCGTCCACGGCACCGCATACTCCCTGCTCTACTCGGTCGAAACTCCCGACGACGCTCGCGGCCTCATCCAGAAGCTCATCACCGGTGGGGGCTCGGTGGGCATGCCCTTCGAAAAGGCGCCGTGGGGCGAGTGGTACGGAACGGTCTTCGACCGATTCGGCGTGATGTGGTCCTTCTCCGCGCCATCTGCGGACTGATAGTAAGTACTATGATCGGTCTACGGGCCGGTCGACCTGACCGAGCTCGGAGCGAGGAAGGAACCCATCATGACTGAGCCCATTCCCGACCCCAACCCCATCGACAACCCGGACGCCGCCCGGGAACCATTGCGCGAGGACGAGTTCATCGGAACCACCGGTGACGAGGACTCGGCGTGGGAAGAGGACGACGCCCAGTGGGGCGCCGATGAGGACCCGCTCAAGGACGTGGACGAACTGGAGCTGAACAACCGGATCGACACGGCAGATCAAGAGCTGCCCACCGACCCCGACGTGGACTAGCCTGAACCCATGTCGCGATTCAGCCCCCTGGAATGGCCGGTCTTCCGGCAGTTCCGCACCGCAGACTCCACAGGCCGTAGCTCGGCTGTGGTGTCTCAGCACACCCGGGACATCACCTCGCGCACCGAAACGGCGGATCGGGTGGTGCAGAGCGTCTGCCCGTACTGCGCCGTGGGTTGCGGACAAAAGGTGTACGTCAAGGACGACAAAGTCATCCAGATCGAGGGCGATCCGGATTCACCCATTTCCCGTGGGCGCTTGTGCCCCAAGGGTTCGGCGAGTGAGCAGTTGGTCAATTCACCGGGTCGACAGACCCGCGTGTTGTACCGGGCGCCCCGCGCCAAGGACTGGCAAGAACTGGACGTTGACACCGCCACCGACATGATCGCGGACCGTTTCATCGAGTCCCGACGCCGCGGCTGGCAAGACACGGACGATCAGGGCCGTCCGCTGCGTCGCACCATGGGCATTGCGTCGCTGGGCGGTGCGACCCTGGACAATGAAGAGAACTATCTGATCAAGAAGCTCTTCACCGCTGCCGGGGCCGTGCAGATCGAGAACCAAGCCCGTATTTGACACTCTTCCACGGTTCCCAGTTTGGGAACCTCATTTGGCCGCGGTGGCGCCACACAGTCACTGCAGGACATGGCGAACGCCGATTGCATCATCGTCCAGGGTTCCAACATGGCCGAGTGCCATCCCGTGGGTTTCCAATGGGTGACCGAAGCCAAGGCACGCGGCGCCAAAGTTATTCACGTTGATCCGCGATTTACGCGCACCAGTGCGGTGGCGGACAAGCACGTGCCGATTCGGATGGGCACGGATATCGTGCTGCTGGGTGCGCTCATCAATTACGTGCTGAGCAACGACCTGTGGTTCGACGAGTACGTGCGTGCCTACACCAATGCCGCGAACCTCGTGAACGAGGACTTCCTGGACACCGAGGACCTGGACGGATTGTTCTCCGGGTTCAGCATCAAGGACAACGCGTACGACATTGAGTCGTGGTCCTACCAGACCACCGAACAAAACGATCAGGATTCCGACGACGCAACCGAGACCGATCCCGCGACGTCGGGCCGGGACCGTGGGGAATCAACGGACCGTTCGGACCAGGCCGCACCCGAGAAGCACGAACAAGGTGACGACGAACGCGAGCAGGCCGGTGGTGACAAGTACGGAAGTGGTGGCGCGCCCGTGGGGCCCGGCACCCCGATCCGGGACGACACCTTGCAGGACCCGCAGACCGTGTTCCAGATCCTCAAGCGCCACTACAGCCGGTACACCCCGGAAATGGTGCGCGACGCATGCGGTATCTCGATCGAGGATTTCGAGTATCTGGCACGGGCGATCACCGAGAACTCGGGTCGCGAACGCACCACGTGTTTCGCGTACGCGGTGGGGTGGACTCAACACACGCTGGGCGCACAGTTCATTCGCACGGCGTCCATCTTGCAATTGCTGTTGGGCAACATGGGGCGACCCGGTGGCGGCATCATGGCGCTGCGAGGTCACGCGAGTATCCAGGGCTCAACGGACATTCCCACGCTGTTCAATCTGCTGCCGGGCTACCTGCCCATGCCATCAGTGAAGACGGAGTCGCTCGACGAGTACCTGGACACGATTTCCAATCGTCAGCAAAAGGGTTACTGGGCTTACGCGGACGCGTACACGATCAGCTTGTTGAAGGCATGGTGGGGAGACGCTGCGCAGGCCGAGAACGACTGGGCCTACGACTACATCCCCAGGCTCAGTGGCCCACACGGTACCTACCAGACGCTCATGAGCATGCTGGAAGATGAGGTCGAAGGCTACTTCTTGCTGGGGCAGAACCCCGCGGTGGGATCGGCGCACGGCCGCCTGCAGCGCATGGGAATGTCCCACCTGAAGTGGCTGGTCGTGCGGGATCTGAACATGATCGAGTCTGCCACGTGGTGGAAGGACGGCCCGGAGATCCAATCGGGTGAACTGCGCACCGAGGACATCGAGACCGAAGTGTTCTTCATGCCCGCAGCCAGTTACGTGGAGAAGTCCGGGACGTTCACCCAGACACAACGGCTGCTGCAGTGGCGTCACCAAGCGGTGAATCCGCCCGGGGCCAGCCAGAGTGAGCTGGAGTTCTTCTACAAGCTGGGCCGGCGGATCCGGGAGCGCCTCGCGGATTCGGATGATCCCCGTGATCGCCCGCTCCTGGATCTGACCTGGGACTACCCCACGGATGAGCACGGTGACCCCGAGGCGGAGGCGGTGCTGGCCGAGATCAACGGGCGGCACCTGACCGGTGAGCACGCCGGCCGACCCTTGTCGAGCTACACGCAGATGCGGGCAGACGGCTCAACCTCCGGCGGTTGCTGGATCTACACCGGCGTGTACGCGGACGGCGTCAACCACTCCTCCGATCGTGTTCCCGGCAGCGAGCAGGACGAGATCGCCTCGAAGTGGGGTTGGGCATGGCCCGCCAACCGGCGCATCATCTACAACCGTGCCTCGGCGGACCCGCAGGGTAAGCCGTGGAGTGAGCGGAAGAAGCTGATCTGGTGGGACGAGGATGAGCAACGGTGGGTTGGTAAGGACAACCCCGATTTCCCGATTGATCGCGCCCCGGGCAGTACCCCGGGTGAGGACACTCGGGGTGGTGACGCCTTGGCCGGGGATGATCCGTTCATCATGCAAGCGGACGGCAAGGGCTGGCTGTTCGCGCCCAAGGGCCTGGTGGACGGGCCCATGCCCGCCCACTACGAACCGCAGGAATCTCCGGTGGTCAACCCGCTCTACGCGCAACAACAGAACCCCACGCGCATGACCTTCCCGCGCTGGGACAACCTGTTTGCCCAAAGCGCCGGTAAGCCGGGTACGGGTGTCTACCCGTACGTGTTCACCACCTACCGCTTGACGGAGCAGCACACCGCGGGTGGCATGAGCCGCTGGCTGCCGTACCTGTCCGAGCTGCAACCGGAGATGTTCTGCGAAGTGTCTCCTGAACTGGCCGAGGAAAAGGGTTTGGAGCCGTACGGCTGGGCCACCATCATTTCGCCCCGGTCCGCGATCGAGGCCAGGGTGTTGGTGACCGAGCGGATGAAGCCCCTTACCGTGCGAGGGCACACCGTGCACCAGATCGGTTTGCCGTACCACTGGGGTGTCGGCCAGGACGCCGTGATCACCGGTGACGGCGCCAACGACCTGCTCGGCATTGCCCTGGACCCCAACGTCCACATTCAGAACAGCAAGGTCGGTTCGTGCGACATCAGGCCCGGCCGCAGGCCGCGCGGACCCGAGGTGCTCGAACTGGTGGCGGACTACCAAGAACGCGCGGGGCTGACACCGGCAACCAGTAACACGACGGTCACCGATCCCCAACGGGAACTCACGGCCGAACAGATAGAGGATGGTTCCCCATGACCGGAGAAGCAGCCGCCAATCCGACAGCTGACGCCCACTACGACCACCCGCACCCGCGCAAGGGGTTCTTCACGGACACCTCCATCTGCATCGGGTGCAAGGCGTGCGAGGTCGCGTGCAAGGAGTGGAACCGTAACCCGGCCGACTCCGACTACGAGTTGCTGGGTTCCTCCTATGACAACACCGGTGCCCTGGGCGCCAACACGTGGCGGCATGTGGCCTTCATCGAACAGGGCGCGGAGCAAATCGATCGCGCCCGGGAGTCCGGCCGCGCGCTCGTGGATCTGGGCATGCCCCGGGTCGGCCCACCTCAGGGCGCGGCGTCCCCGAAAACGACGTCGCGGGGCACCGTTCCCGTGACGCAGGCCGCCCCGGCCGGTTGCGGTTCCGGTGGCGGCGGGTGCGGTTGCGGCAGTTCGTCCTCGCCGGAGCGCTCCGCGGATTCCCCCGGTGGCCAGGGACCCGAGTCTCCCGTGGATGCGTCCGTGCATCCCGACACCCCCGATTTCCGCTGGCTCATGTCATCGGACGTGTGCAAACACTGCACCCACGCCGGTTGCTTGGACGTGTGCCCCACGGGCGCGCTGTTCCGCACCGAGTACGGCACCGTGGTGGTCCAGGACGACATCTGCAACGGCTGCGGTACGTGCGTGGCCGGCTGCCCGTTCGGCGTGATCGAACGTCGCAGCGACGGCGTGTTCGAACCGAAGAACCAACGCGATTCCCCGCCCATGCCGGACACCGTCAAGGTGCCCCAACACGGCGTCGCGCAGAAATGCACGCTGTGCTACGACCGGATGAAGAACGATCAAACTCCGGCGTGCGCGCAAGCCTGCCCCACCACGTCCATCAAGTACGGCGACCGTGACTCCATGGCCGCCACCGCGCGGGAAAGAGTGGCGCAGCTGCACGATCAGGGCAGGACAGAGGCTCGGCTTTACGGCGCCAACCCCAATGACGGGGTGGGCGGCACCGGTTCCGTGTTCCTGCTTCTGGACGAGCCCGAGACCTACGGCTTGCCACCGGATCCGCGCGTTCCCACCGCGGATCTCCCGTACATGTTCAAGCGCGCGGGCATGGCCGTGGCCGGCATGTTGGCCGTGGGCGCTGTCGCTTTCGCCTCGGGCGGTCGCCGATGAGCGTCTCCGAATTCGACAACTACCGGCCACCCGAAGAGCCGCGCCGCAAGCGGAAAGGGAAAGGGCGCCGTCGTGCGTCCGGATCTGCTTTCCGCCGAGGCGGTGACGGGTCCCGGGAAATGCCCATGGTGCCCGAGCCGGAGTTCACGTCCTACTACGGGCGGCCCATCGTCAAGGCACCGCCGTGGGAGAAGGAAATCGGCGCGTACCTGTTCCTGGGTGGTTTGGCGGGTGGCTCCTCGATCCTGGCCTTCGGCGCCGAGCTGACCGGTCGGCCACTGCTGAGACGCAATATGCGACTGGCGGCCCTTACCGCGGCGAGCCTGGGTACAGTTGCCCTGGTGAGCGACCTGGGCCGTCCCGAGCGGTTCTTACATATGATGCGCACCATCAAGCCCACCTCACCCATGAGCCTGGGTTCATGGTTGCTGGCCTACTACGCCACGCACGCGGGTGTTGCCGCGGCCGCCGAGGTGGATCGGGTGACCCACGCGAAACTGCCACTGGGGCCGCTGCGTTCCGTCCTGCGCTTCGTCGAGCGGCCCGCAGCAGCGGGTGCTGCGGTCACGGGCGCACCGCTGGCTGCCTACACCGCCGTACTGCTCGGTGATACCGCGGTCCCCACGTGGAACGCGATGCACAAGGACCTCCCGTTCGTGTTCGTGAGCTCGGCGTCCATGGCCGCCGGTGGTCTCGCAATGCTGACCACACCGGTCACGGAAACCGCGCCCGCGCGGACCTTTGCGCTCGCGGGCGTGGCGGGTGAGCTCGTGGCCATGCACCTCATGAAGGAGCGCATGGACCCCGTGGTCGTCGAACCTCTCGAGCAGGGCCGCCCCGGTACGTGGCTCGCATGGAGTGAACGTCTCGCCCTGGCCGGCGCCGCCGGAACGATCCTCGGCGGACGACGCCGCTGGGTGGCCGCGCTCTCGGGCGCCGCTTTGGTCACTTCCTCCGCACTCACTCGTTTCGGGGTGTTTCAGGCCGGCAAGGACTCCGTGAAGGATCCCAAGTACACCGTGGAACCGCAGCGCAATCGATTGGCGAAACGCCGGGCCGCGGGCATCGTGGACGATTCGATCACGACCGCCGGCTGATCAGCGGACCCGAACCAGCTCGTCGTCGCGTTCGGGCAGGGCCACGGTTTCGCCGATCACGGGGTGTCCGGGCAGTTCGCCCACCACGAGCAGCCCGCCGGACGTCTGGGCATCCGCGAGGAACAGGAGGTCCTCCTCCGCGATTCCGGAGTCAGCCCTCAGGTGCGGGCGCACCCAGTCCAAGTTGCGGCGGGTGCCGCCGGAGACGAACCCGTCCCGCAGGGCCTCCGCCGCGCCGGAGACCATGGGTACCGCGCTGCGGTCGATGACCGCACCGACCCCGGAGGCGCGGGCCATTTTGTAGAGGTGGCCGAGCAGCCCGAAACCAGTGACATCCGTGGCCGCCTTCAGGCCCGCAGCCACGGCGGCTTGGGAAGCGTCCCGGTTGAGCTGGGTCATGGTGGCGATCGCTTCCTCGAACACCTCCCCGGTCTGCTTGTGGCGGTTGTTCAGCAAACCCACGCCCAGCGGTTTGGTGAGCGTGATGGGCAGCCCCGCCTGGGCGGCGTCGTTGCGGAGCAACTTGGTGGGGTCAGCGGTGCCGGTCACGGCCATGCCGTACTTGGGTTCGGGGTCATCGATCGAGTGACCGCCGATCACCGGGCACCCGGCCTCGGACGCAATGTCCAGTCCACCCTGCAGGACCTCTGACATCAGCTCCATGGGCAGCACATCGCGGGGCCAACCCACCAGGTTGATCGCCACGATCGGGTGCCCGCCCATGGCGTAGACATCGGAGAGCGCGTTGGCCGCGGCAATCCGGCCCCAGTCGTAGGCGCTGTCGACCACGGGGGTGAAGAAGTCGGCGGTGGACAACACGGCGAGGTCGTCGCGGACCAGGACCGCAGCGGCGTCGTCGCCGTCGTCCAGGCCGACCAGGACATTGGGTGCCGTCTGCCCGGTGAGGCCGCGGACGGCCTGCTCGAGCTCTCCCGGCGGGATCTTGCATGCGCAACCCCCGCCGTGGGCGTAACCGGTAAGACGAAGATCGGTGGACCAGGACTGTGAAGGAGCCATATCCCCAGTGTAGGGAGGCCAGCCGAGCGAGCGGTGATAGGTTCGACACGGAGGCGTCTGAGTCCTGGTGGGCTCCCCGGTCTTCAAAACCGGTGAAACCGAGCATCTCGGTTTGGCGGGTTCGATTCCCGTCCGCTTCCGCCAACGTGCGCCGCACCCTTCGGCTCGAACCGAGGGCGGCGGCCGCTTGCCACAGGCACCCGAGACGCACAAGGAGTCACAGTGACCGGCGCAGACCCCCGTTCACGGATTCCCCGCACGGATCAGCTCCTGGCGCTGCCGGACGTTCAAGCCGCTCGAGTAAGGCTGAGCGAACACGTGATTCGCACCGTCATCACGCGGGCGCAGGATCGGGCCCGCCGGACGGAGATCGCACCGGAAGACGTGCAGGAAACGGTGATCGCAGCCTTGGCGGAACGGCGGGCCACTTCTCTGACCCCCGTGCTGAACGCGACCGGCGTGGTCATCCACACGAACCTCGGCAGGGCGCCGTTGTCGGCCGCGGCGCGTGAGGCGTTATCGGATGCAAGCGGTTACGTGGATGTCGAACTGGATTTGATCACGGGTCAACGGTCCAAACGCGGGGTGGCCACGCGCGAAGCGCTCCTGGCGGCATGTCCCGCGGCCCAAGACGCCCTGGTGGTCAACAACGGCGCGGCGGCCCTCGTGCTGGCCACCACGGCGTTGGCGCGAGACCGCGAAATCATTGTGAGCCGCGGAGAACTGGTGGAGATCGGCGCCGGATTCCGGTTGCCGGATCTCATGGAATCCACGGGGACTCGCTTGCGGGAGGTCGGCACCACCAACCGCACCCATGTCGCCGATTACGCGGACGCGGTCGGGACGCACACCGCGGCGCTGCTCAAGGTCCACCCGAGCAACTTCAGGGTCAGCGGGTTCACCTCGGACGTGCCCCTGCGGGAATTGCGCGCGCTCGCCGATGAGCACGACCTGCCCCTCATCATGGATGTCGGCAGCGGTCTGCTGACCCCCGATCCGACCCTGCCGGATGAACCCAGCCTGAGCGAGGCGCTCGAGGCCGGCGCGGATGTCGTCATTGCCAGCGGTGACAAACTGCTCGGCGGCACCCAGGCGGGAATTCTGCTGGGCCGCACGGACATCATCCAGCGCCTGGCCAAGCACCCGTTGGCACGGGCCGTTCGTGCCGACAAGCTGACCCTCGCCGCACTCGAAGCCACATTGGTGTCCGGGAACACTCCGGTGCAGCGGGCACTCCACGCGGATCCCGAGCGATTACGCGCGCGAGCCGAGAGACTCGGTGATGACCTCGGGATGCCCGTGGTCCCCCACGACGGCCGCGTGGGCGGCGGGGGAGGACCCGGGGTGCCGCTGCCGGGGTGGGCGGTCCGCCTGCCGGAGCAAACGGCTCGGTTGTTACGACTCGGCCAGCCCGCCGTGTTGCCGCGCGTCCACGACGGCGCGTGCCTGATCGACCTGCGCTGCATTCCCGAGGACGACGACGCACGCGTTGCCGCCGCCGCACGCGCCGCATTGGGAGCACTGGACTGATGTACGTTGTCGCGACCGCCGGGCACGTGGATCACGGTAAATCCACGCTGGTCCGAGCCCTGACCGGAATGGAACCGGACCGTTGGGCCGAGGAAAAACGGCGCGGGCTCACCATTGATCTGGGATTTGCCTGGACGGATCTGCCGTCCGGGAACAACGTGGCCTTCGTGGACGTCCCAGGGCACGAACGATTCCTCGGCAACATGCTCGCGGGACTCGGACCGGCACCCGTGGTTTGTTTCGTGGTCGCCGTCGACGAAGGCTGGCAGGCCCAGTCCAGCGACCACCGTGACGCATTGGCGGCATTGGGGATCGAGCGCGGACTGATCGTGCTGACCAAGGCGGATCGGGCGCCGGAGCGGGTGGGGGCGGTGACGCAGCAGGTCAGGGGCGAGTTGGCCGGAACGGGCCTGCGGAATGCCCCGGTGGTGGCCGTGTCCGCCCAGAACGGGTCGGGTCTGGCTGAATTCCGCGCGGCGCTGGACGGCGTTCTGCAGGGCGTTCCCCTGCCGGACCCCGCAGAGCGGTTGAGGCTCTGGGTGGACCGGGCGTTCTCGGTGTCCGGAGCGGGCACCGTGGTCACGGGAACCCTGACCGCCGGAACGGTTCGGGTGGGGGACAAGCTCAGCGTGCTCGGTCAGGACCGCGTTCGCCCGGTCACGGTACGTTCGGTTCAAAGTCATAACCGCTCGGTCGAGACCATTGGGGCGACCAACCGCGTGGCCATCAACGTGCGGGGCATTGCTGCGGAGGACATCCATCGCGGTGACGCGCTCCTGACACCGGACGCGTGGCCCACCACGGGTGAACTGGATGTCCGCCGGACCTCCGGAATTTCGTTCGAGGACGCACCGGCGGAAATCCTGGTTCATGCGGGTTCCGCCTCGGTCCCGGCACGGTTGCGACCCTTTGACGCCGATCACGCGCGCGTGCAGCTGTCCCAGGAGTTGGCGCTGATCCCGGGGGACCGGTCGGTCATGCGCTATCCCGAGGCCCGCGTGTTGTTGGGCGGCGCGCGGGTTCTCGACGTGGACCCGCCCGAACTCAACCGGCGCGGCGACAGCGCGCGGCACACCCAATGGCTGGCCACCCTTCCCGAGACCGGGGATCCCGTGGCCGAGACCAAACACCGCGGGGCGGTGCGCGTGGCGTGGTTGCAGACGTTGGGACTCGTGGACTCGGGGGGAGCACAGCCTCCGCCCGGTGCGGACATCACCAAGGTAGGGCGCTGGTGGATTCATCGCCCGATGCTCAAGGACTGGGTCGAGACACTGCGCACCGCCGTGAAGCGGCTGCATGAGCGGGATCCGTTGAGCCCCGGCATGACCCGGGGCGCCGCAATCGATGAACTTGCTCTGCCCGGGCCGGAACTGCTGGCCACGGTCATCGGCGAGGCCCAACTCGAGGAACGGGGTGGACTCATCGCCGTTCCCGGCCGTTCCGGTGGGCTGGGCGCGGCCGAAAACTCTCTGGCCCGGGTCGAGGCCCAACTGGCCACGAACCCCTTTGCGGCGCCCGAGGCCCAGGAACTCATCGACCTCGGGCTGGGCCCGCGGGAACTGGCGGCCGCGGAACGTGCCGGGCGGCTGGTGCGGTTGGCGGGCGGCGTCGTGGTGCTGCCGAACGCTCCGGCCCTGGCCATGCGCGAGCTGGCGCGGCTGGAGCAACCGTTCACCACGAGTCAGGCACGGCAAGTGTGGGGGACCACCCGGCGCGTGGCCATCCCGCTGCTCGAGCATCTGGATGCGCGCGGTTGGACCCGGCGACTGGACGGCACCAAGCGGACCATCGTGCGGTAGGGCACCGGTGTGCCCTGCGACAACCACGCTCTGGGCAAAAGGGCCTAGTGCGTGTCGGAGTGCCAGAATAATCTGGGGAGCAAGCTGGGTGCTCGATGGCATTTTGCCCTTGAGTCCCAGTCGACTGCAAAACACCGAACAAGGAGAGAACATGTCGCAGAACGCGGACGAGAACCTCGGTAACGAGCCCATTGACTCTCGTGAGGACACGGGCGAGACCATCGGCGCGACAGGCGATGCGCAGAACCCCAGCCTAGAAAAGGATCCCGAGGACTGGGTGAGCGGGGACGACCCCATGACCGAGTCCCAGAAGTCCTATCTGGACACCCTGGCCAAACGAGCCGGCGAGGAACTACCCGCCAACCTGACCAAGGCGGAGGCTTCGGAGCACATCGACCGACTGCGCGGTTCCGGGTCCTGACCCCTTGCGTTGCGACGGACGTGGGCGGTGAGGCGGCGTGACCAGTAGATTGGGCGTGTGACTGACACGCACCCAACCTCCGTTCATTCCGTCGAAACCGGACACGGCGATCATCGCGTCGTGTTTCTCCATGGCCTCTTCGGCAGGGGCAAGAATTTCAGCATGATCGCCAAGGGGCTGCAGCCGGAATTCCGCAGCCTGCTGGTGGACCTGCCGAATCACGGGCAGTCCGAGTGGACCGAGGAACTCGACTACCTGGAACTCGCCGATCACGTGGCGGAGCATCTCAGGAGCGGCTTCGCAGCGGACGGACCCGTGGACGTGGTCGGACACTCCATGGGCGGCAAGGTGGCCATGGTGCTCGCCCTGCGCCATCCGGAGCTGGTGCGTAAGCTTGTGGTCGTCGATATCTCTCCCGTGGGGTCAGGGTCCGGCCGCAGCGAATTCCACCATCTGCTGGACGCACTCGCCGGGGTGGATATCGAGTCCGCCCAACGCCGCTCAGACGTGGATGCCGCACTCAAAGACCCCATCCCCGTGGCCACTGTGCGCGGGTTCCTGCTGCAGAATCTGAAGAACCACGGCGGTGGCCTGCGGTGGCAGCCCAACCTGAGCCTGCTGCGCTCGGAGTTGGAAACCATTATGGGTTTCCCCGACATCGAGACCGAACTCGACAACGCACAGTTCCCCGGCCGCGTGTTGTGGATCGCCGGTGAGAACTCCAACTACGTCAAGGACGAGGACGAGCCCGTGATGCGCTCGCTGTTCCCCAGCACCATTCGGCTGAAGGTGCGCGGGGCCAGTCACTGGGTGCATTCGGACCGCCCACAGGAAGTCATTGACGCGCTGCGGACGTTTTTGCTGTCCGAGCGGGAGTAACCCGGGCGCGCCTCGCGAAAGCCTCCGGTCGCTGCGTCCTTCCCGGCTGAAGATATTAGGGCACGTCACAGGGGCCTATTAATCAGCTGTCTTACGGTTTCTTCGCTACGGTGATCGGACGCTACCCCTAGGAGAGTCACATGAGGTCCGATCTGGCCCGCCGGTTGTTCGTTACAGCAGCGCAAATCTTTTGTTTGGTCGGCACACTCGTGGGGACAGGAGTGCTCGGTACAGAGGTGGCCGATTCTGCCGGCGGGTCGCTCTCGGACAATGCCACGTTGATTGCCCCTCTCGGTCCGGCGTTTTCGATCTGGTCGGTCATTTATGTTGGTCTCTTCGCGTACACCGTGTGGCAGTGGTTTCCCCGGAATGCCACAACGGCCCGCGAACGTCGGATCGGGTGGCTCGCCGGCATCACCATGATCCTGAATGCCGCGTGGTTACTGGTGATCCAGGTCGACCTGATCTGGATCAGCGTGCTGGTCATTCTGGCGCTCGCGGTCTCCCTCGGTCTTCTGGTCAAGCGGCTTCAGGAGAATCCCGAGTCATCGCTGCTCGGCCGCTTCATCGTGGACGGCACCTTTGGTCTGTACCTCGGTTGGGTCACCGCAGCCACCTGTACGAACATCGCGGCAGCGGGCTCTGCGTACGGTTTGGGTTCGGAGAGCACCACGGATGAGTGGATCGCCATCACCGTCATGGCCGTGGCGGTTGTGCTGTCCGCCATTTACGTGGCCGTCTTGGGACCCCGATTTGCGGTGGCCGCCGGTATCGCCTGGGCCCTGGCGTGGATCGGCGTGGGTCGACTCACCGACGAGCCTGCTTCGCAGCTCGTCGGTATTGCTGCGGCCATCCTGTCCGCCGCGGTGCTGATCATCTGGGCGGTGGGACGTGCTCGTCTCAACCGTTCGGCACGTGAGGATCGCGGCGTGGAACGCCGGCCCGCGTACTTTTGAGGATGAGCGACCGGGGACGCGCCGTCCGGCGCGGCCGGAGCTCGGAACCGCGTACATTCGGTGGGGTGACCAACCGCTCGACTCGTTCCCGCCCGCCGGCGGCGCCCGGTTCCTCCGCGGCCGGTGTTGCCCTGGTCGTCGCAGCGGCGCTCGTGACCCAGACCGGGGCGGCCATTGCCTATCAGATTTTTGATCGAGTGGGTGCACAGGGAGCGGTCTTTTTGCGTCTGCTCATCTCATCGGCGCTTTTGTGGATCGTCTTCCGGCCCTCCGTTCGGTCCGTCACGACCAAGAATCTGCCGGTGATCCTCGGTTTCGGGGTGAGCCTGGGTGCCATGAACATGTGCATCTACCAGGCCATCGCCCGCCTGCCGCTCGGGGTTGCGGTCACCATGGAACTGCTCGGGCCGCTGGTGCTGTCGGTGGTGTTGTCACGCAAGCTGAGCGGTGTGCTGTGGGCCGGTCTCGCCCTCGCAGGAGTGCTTCTGCTCAGTGGGGTCGGACCCAGCACTGACGGCTTGGACCCCGTGGGAGTGGCTTTCGCGTTGGCTGCCGCGAGCATGTGGGCGCTGTACATCTTGATGTCCCGACAAGCGGGGCGGGAGTTCCCGGGGACGCAAGGGCTCGCGCTCGCCATGGTGGTGGGCGCCCTACTTGCCGCGCCATTCGGGGTGGCCAGCGGCGGCGTCGAACTCCTGGACCCGTGGGTCTTGCTGATCGGCGCACTGATCGCCGTGATATCCTCGGCGGTTCCGTACGCCCTGGAGCTAGCGTCCTTACGGCGCCTGGCGGCGGAGACGTTTGCCATCCTGGTGAGTCTCGCGCCGGCCATTGCCGCGCTCGTGGGGTGGATCATGTTGGGGCAGGCCCTCGATCTCCCGGAGATCCTGGGCATGGGACTCGTGATTCTGGCCAGTGCTGCCGCGGTGCAATCGGCTCAGCGACACTCTGGCCGCCGGTAATCAATGAGACCCGGGGATAATCTGGCCCCATGGGATTTTCACGCGCAGAACTCGACGCATTTCGTGACCGCACGGTGCCGGACCTGCTGCCCGATCCGCTGAACCTGCTGTTCGCGGGAATCAACCCCAGCTTGTGGACCGCGGCAACGGGAGCGCACTTCGCTCGACCGGGGAATCGGTTTTATCCAGCTCTCTATCGGGCGGGCATTACGAGCACTCTCATTGACGCCAGGGACGGTTACTCGGAATCAGATCTCGCGCAACTGACGAGCAAAGGTATTGGCAACAGCAACATCTGCCCGCGCGCCACCGCACGAGCGGACGAGTTGACCCGCGAGGAACTGCTGGCCGGTGCGGATCGGCTGAATCGGCTGGTGACCGAGCGGCAACCGAGAGTAGTGGCCGTCCTGGGGATCACCGCATATCGTTCCGCCTTCACGGTTCCGAAAGCCCAGCTCGGTCAGCAGGAATCCCCGTGGCCCGGGGTGCAACTCTGGGTGGCGCCGAATCCCAGCGGTCTCAATGCCCACGCAACTGTCGACGATCTGGCCGCTGCGTATCGGGAGATCGCAGAGGCCGCAGGAATAGTTGTCAAACGTCCTTGACACCCGATGGTAAAGCTTGCTTGACTTAGTCAAGCGCGCTTTACATATCCGCCAGGGTCGTACGGGCCCGGATCAAGGGAGTCATCATGGCAACAACAACCCGGTCCCGAACCACGGGGAAGGCCCCACTGTCGGCGTACGTGCTGAGCGTCCTCATGGCACTCGTGCTTGCGTCCATCGTGGGGGCCGTTGCCTCGGTGTTTTACAGCGAGAACAGAGTGCCCGGGTTCGTGATCTTCGCGGCCTGCACCGTGGGCACGTTCTTTGCCCTGGGGTGGGTCCTGTTCGTCTCCCAGTACACCGTGGTGGAGGACCCGCATGCGGAGGACAACATTGAGCATCGGTGGTACGACAAAGCCACGTCCGGCGCGTTCCACGACATACTCACAACGGGGGGTATTGCGCTCGTCGTACTGTCGATCACCAGGGTCGAGATCAGTGGGGTGAGCGTTCTGCTGGTGCTCCTGATCCTGGCCATGATCAGTGTCGCCGTACGCTTCTGGGCGGCCAGGAGACGGGACTCCTAGTGGAGAACATCATGGCCGAACGGCGCGGGGAACGATCTTGGTCACAGGCTCATCTGGCCGCGTTGCTGGGGGTATCCCGGCAGACGGTGATCTCCATTGAGCGGGGCCGGTTCGATCCCAGCCTGCCCCTGGCGTTTCGCATTGCGGAGGTCTTCGAGTGCCGCATCGAGGACCTGTTCACACCGCAGGCAACACCCGTAACCGATCCTAAAAAGAACTGACCCCGAGCCACTCCGGCGGGGCCGGGCAACTGGTCCTCTCCTGATTGCTGGGCCCGCAGGTACTCGCGCAGAACCTGCCAGGACAGAACCCTTCGGGAGGGAACCCTTCAGAACAGAACCCTTCAGGAGAGCACTCTGAATCCGATCTCCGGCAGGCTGCTCACCGTCCCGCCGCGGGCGAATTCCGCCCACTGAGCTCGCAACAACCGGCCCCGTTCCTGCATGTCGTTGAGGCTCAAACCCAGTGCGCTGGGCGCACCTTCCCACGCGCTCGACGGGAAGAGCAGCGGCAACTCGGCAATGTGGGCGGCGTTCAGCGGATGCTCCTCGTTGCCGTAGGACAGCACATAACCCGTGACGTTGCCCCCCGCAGCCGCGTGCCGAGAGGCGAACGCTTTGGCGCCGGTTCCGTAAATCCGCTTGGTCAGGGGTTTGACCACCAATTGTTCCAGGGCAGGGTCCCGCTTGGGTTTTTCAAGTCGCTTCAGAAGCACCGGGACGGCGGCGGCGAACAGCGCGACCTCGCGGGTCGTGTACCCCACCAGCACCTCGACCTCCGGGGCGACCTCTCGCCATGCCGCATCCAGATCCTTTTCGGCGGGCAATGGCGGATGTCCGTACTGCACTCCGAAGGGCATTTGGCCCTTCAACCCAAAGCGTGCCGCTGCCTTCTCCACCGTCGACTGAGCGGAGGTCACTTCTTCCCAATGGGCGTCGGGCGCCAAGCCGCTCACGGTGCGTGACATGACGGCGTTCATCTTGCTGCGGCTCTTCATGAGACCGAACGGTGCGCTTTGCACGATGGCGCGGCGGAACAGACCGCGGGTGCCCTCGGCGATCATGAGGTGGGCGGCGGCGTCGCCACCGGCGGACTGACCGAAAATGGTGACGTTGGCGGCGTCGCCACCGAAGGCCGAAATATTGCGGTGCACCCACCGCAGCGCTTCGATCTGGTCGAGTAAACCCAAGTTGGCGGGGCTGGTCTTGCCGTCGCCCAGGTAGCCGAACAAACCCAGGCGGTAGGTCACATTGACCACCACCACGTTCTGCTCGGCGACCAGTGTGCTCGGGTCGTAGAACGGCGCGTCACCGGCGCCGGACACGTACGAACCACCGTGGAGCCACACCATCACGGGCAATCCGGCATCCGGTTCGGTGCCCGCGGGCACGGTGACCGACACGCGCATGCAGTCCTCGTCCACGGGAAGCTTGCCGATGCTGCTGCCCACCGCCTCGTCGAGCAGGGGCACGGGTGCCTGGGGGCAGGCCGGGGACCACGACGTCGCCTGGAGCGGCTCGTTTGCATCGCCCACAGGCCTTGGTGTGGCCAGCCGGGCGGCACGGGCATAGCGGATGCCGGTGGCGCGATCCACGGGGCCGTCGTGCCAACCGAGCACCGTACCCGCCGGGGCGTGCCAGATCGGCTGTCCGTGCATTGCGGCCTCAGTCATCATCCACCTCTCGTTCGAGCCATCAACTCATGCCCACGGTGCGGGCGGAGCGTCCTGCCGAATCCTATCCAGCAAACGGGTGAGGATCATGTCACGCAGCGGTGGGGTACCTCGCGGGTTCAGCGCTCCGGCGTGAGGGTCCGCTTGTAGACCGCGCGCCCATTGGCATTGATGAGCTGCACGGTGAACTCCCCGCCGTCCTCCGCGACGGACACGTGCCCGAAGTACTGGTGGTCACCGTTGCGGGGCGAGGCCAGGGCGGGACCGGCCTGTTTGAAGTCCACGCGAGGTCCGAACGTGCCGTCCAGGGTGTTGGGGCCGAAGGCACCCGCGTTGATAGGACCGGCCACGAATTCCCAGAACGGTTTGAAGTCCTTGAACGCCGCACGCTCGGGGGAGTAGTGGTGGGCGGCGCAGTAGCGGACGTCGCCGGTCAGGAAGACCACGTTCTTGATGTCGAAATCCTTGATGGCCTTCAAGATCCGTGCCAGCTGCAGTTCGCGACCGAGCGGTGCCCCGTGATCGGCGTTGGAGATGGACTCCTGGTCCTTACCGTCCGGGACGATCAGGCCCAGCGGCAGATCATTGCCGATGACCTTCCACGTGGCGCGCGAACGGCGCAGCTCGCGGATCAGCCAGCGGGTCTGCTCCTCACCCAGGATGTCGGTCTCGTGCGTCTCCTGACCCGGGGTGTTCTCGCCCTTGAACGTGCGCATGTCCAGGGCAAACACATCGAGGTGGTCGCCGCGTTCGACCTTGCGGTAAATGCGGGCCGGTTCGAATCCCGTGCCGTGGGACAGCGCACGGGAATCGGCGATGGGCATGTACTCCTGCCACGCCTGGCGGCCACGAGCGGCCAGGGTGTCGACGTCGCGCACCTGCGTGTAGCGCTCGTCCTCGAGGATCTCACCGGGCCACCAGTTGTTCGTGGTCTCGTGATCGTCCCACTGAGCAATCACGGGAACCTCCGCGTACATGGCGCGCAGATTCTTGTCCAACATGTTGTAGCGGTGCCTGCCGCGGAACTCATTGAGTGTCTCGGCGACCTTGGAGACCTCTTCGGTGACCAGGTTGCGCCACAGCGGTTCGTTCGCAACCTCCAGGGTCTTCTCAATGGGATTGTCCGCGTAAATGGTGTCGCCGGAGTGCAGGAAAAAGTCCGGTTCGGTCGCGTGCATGGCGGCGTAGCCACGCATCCCGCCGATGTCCTCGTTGATTCCGTAGCCCTGGCCCGCGGTGTCCGCGGTCCACACGAAGGACTGTGGCACGGAGGTCTTCTGTCCGAAACGCCGGCCCGGAGCCGTGGTGAAACCGCCCACGGCGCGCTCACCCATCCGACCACGTTCGTCCTCGAACGCGTAGCTGACCTTGAACCGGGTTCCGGAGGGTAGCTTGCCCGCAAAGATCTTGGCCGTGTGATCGGACTCGGGGGTGGCCCACCCCGAGGTGAGACGAAGGCCGCGGGCGAACCGCCCGCGCAACGGTGCGCCGTCGGCGGAGACCGCCTGAAGCGTGGCATGCAGGCGACCCGGACCGGAGGAACGGGCCCACAGCACCGCCGAGTTGACGGAGACATCACCGGAGGCGACGCCGCTGGGCAGAGTCAGGCGCTTGCTCACCAGCCCCGGTGCGTGGCGGTCACCGCGGTGTGCGACCGCGGTGCCGGGGATGGCCAGGAGTGCCGCGCCGGCCAGGCCGCCGGAGACGAGTTGGCGACGGTTGACGGGCGCATTGTTGGTAGTCATGGGCCCATGGTGTCGGCCCCGCATGACATCGAACTTGCGGGTATCTGAACAGCAAGCGCGCTGGCTTCGAACTCGTCGCGCTAGTGGTTCTAGGCTGTACCGGGTAAAAGCTCAACGTGGAAAGTAGGGTGCAGCCGGTGGAGATCGACCCCAGAGCAGTATTCGACGTGGTGGATTTGCTGGGCGTGATCACCAACGGAATTCTGGGCGGGGTGGTGGCCCGGCACCTGAAAATGGACCTGGTGGGGTTCGTCATCCTGGCCATTGTGTCCGGGCTTGGCGGCGGCATGCTGCGTGACACCTTGCTGCAGCAGGGGTTCCCGGTGGCCCTGACCAACCCCGCCTACCTGACCACCGCACTGGCCGGCGCGGTGATTGCCTACCTGCTGCCGTTGGAGCAGCGGTGGACGCAGCGCGGGTTGTTCTTCGCCGACACGCTCTCGGTCGGTTGTTGGGCGGCCACCGGAACCATCAAGGGTATGGCTGCGGGCCTGGGCTGGATGCCGTCCATTTTGCTGGGCGTGGTGACCGCCGTGGGCGGTGGCATGATTCGTGACATTGCCGTGGGGCGAGTGCCCGCAATCTTTGGCGGCAACACGCTGTACGCGACCAGCGCCTTGATCGCCAGTGCGGAAATGCTGGTTCTGGCCGAACTGGGACAGCCCAACATTGGCATGGGTGGTGCTATTGCACTCAGCGCCATCATCAGCCTGGCCGCTCGTCGATTCGGCTGGCGGTTGCCAGGCCCAGCGAACCTCAACCCTAAGGCCTTCAAACGACTGGCCCGACTGCCTCGCTCCAGAAAGCATTCCCGCAAGAAACACGAACCCACCTCCGGGAGCGCGGACTTGGAGGGCGGGAGTAGCATCGCCCAGGAAGGCAGCAACTAGGAGGACACAGCATGGCATCCACCCACGTGACAGAGCAGATTTTGCAGGGTCAGTCGAACATCAAGGACTGGCAGGAGGAGTTGTACAAGGACTTCCACGCCCATCCGGAGCTGGGTTTTCATGAGGAACGCACGTCCGCCGTCGTGGCCGAGAAACTCAACGAATTCGGGTTCGAGGTCCATGACAAGGTGGGCCCCACCGGCGTCGTGGGCGTGTTGCGCAACGGCGACGGACCCGTGGTGTTGATGCGCGCTGACATGGATGCGTTGCCCGTGAAGGAGGCCACCGGCCTGGACTACGCGAGTAGCGAGACGTTCACCGACGACACCGGAAGCACCACACCCGTGATGCACGCGTGCGGGCACGACGTGCACGTGTCCTCATTGCTGGGCGCCGCCCGCCTCATGGCCGAATCCAAGGACGCATGGCAGGGCACCTTCATCGCCTTGTTCCAACCCGCCGAAGAACTCGGCACGGGAGCCCAGTCCATGGTGGACGGCGGCTTGGCCGATGTGATCCCGCAGCCGACTGTGGCGTTGGGTCAGCACGTGATGGCCCAGCCCGCGGGAACCATCAGCACGCACGAGGGCCCGTTCCTGTCGATGGCCGCGAGCATCCGCGTAACCCTGTTCGGGCGCGGGAGTCACGGCTCCATGCCGCACCTGTCCATTGATCCCGTGGTTTTGGCCTCCATGGTGGTCGTGCGGCTGCAGACGGTGGTGGCGCGGGAGGTCGAACCGGGTGAATTCGCCGTGTTGACCGTGGGTAAGATCACGGCCGGAACCAAGAGCAACATTATTGACGACCACGCCGTGCTCGAATTGAACATCCGCGCGTACGACCCCGCGGTGAAGGATCAGCTGGTCGAGGCCATTAAACGGATTTCCCTCGCGGAATCACAGGCCTCCGGCTCGGCCAAGGAGCCCGAAATCGAAATGATCAACAGCTACCCACTCACCGACAACCAGGCTGAGACCACCGCCATGGTTGCCGAGGCTTTCAAGGGACACTTCCCGGCAGAAGCCATTGCGCGCTACGGCCGACAAACCGCCAGCGAGGACTTCAGTGACATCCCCAACGCGCTGGGCGTGCCGTACACCTACTGGGCCGTGGGAGGCGCCGATCCCGACGTCTATGCGCGCGCGAAGGCCAACGGAACCGTAACGCAGGACATTCCGGGCAACCACTCGCCCATGTTCGCCCCCGTTATTCAGCCCACCCTGACGAACGCCACGGCGGCGATCGTGGTGGCCGCATCCGCGTGGCTGGGCAAATAGCCGTTGATCCTTGATTCGGAAATATTATTCGGATCAAGTATGTTGCGATGGTTATGAAGGGTTTTGGTTTTCTCAGTTTCGGTCACTACGGCTCCGGGCGGGGACCCGGCGATCCCAATGCGCGCCAGTCGTTGCGGGATGCCGTCGAGATCGCGGAGGGTGCCGACGAGCTGGGCGTCAACGGCGCGTACTTCCGAGTGCACCACTACGCGCGTCAGTCGGCGTCCCCCATGCCGCTGTTGAGCGCCATTGCCGCGCGCACCCGCAATATCGAAGTGGGCACCGGCGTGATCGACATGCGTTAGCGCATATCGGGGTTGTAGCGTTGGAGTCATTGGCTACCGTCGTCTACAAGTACCTACACACTTGATCGGTGCTGCACGTTTCAGGGTCCGGGTGCGCGGCGTCCTGTCTGAGGTCCGCGATAGTGTCGCGCAGCACGGAGAGCTGCGCGATCTGCTGCTCGATCTCAGCGAGGCGCACGTCAAGCAGGTCGCGCACGTGCTCGCAGGGCGCATGGCCGCCGTCGCGGATGTCGAGGATCTGGCGGATCTGGGCGAGGGTGAGGCCCGCGGCCTGGCCGCGGTGGACGAAGTCGATCCGGGCGACCGTCTCGGGTGCGTAGTCGCGATAGCCGGACTGCGTGCGCTCGGCCGGCGGAAGCAGCCCCTGCCCCTCGTAGAAGCGGAGCGTCTTCGCCGTGGTGCCCGCGCGTTCGGCGAGTTCTCCGATGCGCATCGCGGCCTCCGATCGTTCGGCAGGAGCAGGCTTGACCTTCCCCTGCACTGGAAGGTCCAGTATGGCTGAGACAGAGCAGAAAGCCAAGGACTGACAGGAGCAGCGATGCCTACCAAGTACGACCTCGCCATCATCGGATCCGGAGGCGGAGCATTCGCCGCCGCCATCCGTGCGACCACGCTCGGCAAGTCGGTGGTGATGATCGAGCGCGGGACGCTCGGCGGCACCTGCGTGAACACCGGCTGCGTGCCGTCGAAGGCCCTCATCGCCGCTGCCGACACCCGTCACGTCGCCGCCGACGCTTCAGGCCGGTTCCCGGGGATCGCGGCGACGGCTGAGACAGTGGACATGCCTGCGCTGATCGCCGGGAAGCAGGCGCTGGTCGAGTCGCTGCGCGGCGAGAAGTACGCCGACGTCGCCGACTCCTACGGCTGGCAGGTCCGCCGCGGCGATGCATCGTTCGCCGGCGGCCCAGACGCCCCGGTACTGGAGATCATCGCCGGCGACGGGACGGTCGAGACCATCGAGGCCGACCACTTCCTGGTCGCGACTGGTTCTCGCCCGTGGGCTCCGCCGATCGACGGCCTGGAGGAGACCGGGTACCTGACCTCGACCACGGCAATGGAACTCGCTGAGGTTCCTGAGTCGTTGCTGGTGCTCGGCGGCGGCTACGTCGCCCTGGAGCAGGCGCAGCTGTTCGCTCGCCTCGGCTCGCAGGTCACGCTGCTGGTGCGGTCCCGGCTCGCCTCGAAGGAGGAGCCGGAGGTGTCCAAGGCGCTTCAGGAGGCGTTCGCCGACGAAGGCATCCGCGTCGTCCGCCGCGTGGTGCCCACCCGGGTCTCCCGCGGCACGGGAGGCGAGGCCGTCGTGACCGCCGACGTGTCCGGCGACTCGCAGGAGTTCCGCGCCGAGCAGGTGCTCGTCGCCCTCGGACGCCGTCCCGTCACCGATGGCCTGAACCTCGATGCGGTCGGGGTGAAGACCGGGGACTCCGGCGAGGTGGTCGTCTCCGACCGGCTGCGGTCCTCGAACCCGCGGATCTGGGCCGCGGGCGACGTGACCGGGCACCCCGAGTTCGTCTACGTCGCCGCCCACCACGGCACCCTCGTCGCCGAGAACGCGTTCGCCGACGCCGATCGTGCCGTCGACTATTCCCGCCTGCCGCGGGTGACGTTCACCGGGCCCGCGATCGGAGCGGTCGGGATGACCGAGAAGGAAGTGCTTGCTGCGGGGATCCGCTGCGATTGCCGCGTCCTGCCGCTGCACCACGTGCCCCGCGCGCTGGTCAACCGCGACACCCGCGGGTTCATCAAGATCGTCGTGAACGCCGACACGAACGAGATCCTCGGCCTGACCGCCGTCGCCAAGGACGCCGGAGAGCTCGCCGCCGCCGGTGTCCACGTGCTCGGCAAGACCGTCGCCGAGATCGCCGACGCCTGGGCTCCCTACCTGACGATGGCCGAGGGCATCCGGATCGCCGCGAAGGCCTTCACCACCGACCCGTCGCTGCTGTCGTGCTGCGCATGACCGGCAGCGCAGGCAATCGGGGAGATCTCATCCTGAAGAGGTGCAGACGACGAGCGCCGATCAGGACCGCGACGAACGGCGCGCCGGTCCCGTCGTCGCTGCAGGGACCGGACTGCTCTTGCTGGCATGCTGCGCGCTTCCGTTGCTGCTCTGTTGCGGCCTGCCGCTCATCGCGGCGGGCGGAGCACTCGCGGGCGTCGGTGGGCTCCTCGGTAACCCCTGGATCATCGGTGCCGGGATCGCCGTCGTGATGGCCGTCACGGCGGGGATGCTCGTCAGGTTAGGGCGGCGGCACCGAGGCCGCAGGACCGGCTGCTGCGAAAATCCTTCGACCGCTGATCGGAACCGGTAGCTCGAGCGGATCCAGCCATCATCGCCACCTCGGCCACTTCGGCACCCCGCGACCCTTCCACGTCTCCACGAGACCGGCGGCCGAGCGGACGGACGCGAAGAGCCCGTAGCCGGCCCCGGCGAGACCCACGGAGACCACGAGCCAGCGCCCGATGCCGAGCCAGATGCGCCCGTCCACGTCGAGCGCCCACTGAGCGCCCGTGATGAGACCGGCGATGCCCATCCAGAGCCCGGCGACGACCACGACCACCGGCAGCAGGGCGAGGCACATCGCAGCGGCGGCCGACCAGAGCTGACGCGCTTCGAGCTTCGCCGTCGCCGCCATCATCCGCTCGGCGCGCTCGTTCGAGGCGTCGAGGTTCGCGGTCATCGTGGCCGAGGCCTCCCCGGCGACCTGCTCGACGGCCTTCTCGACCCGCTCCTCAGTACGCTTCTCGATCCGCTGCACCGCGCCGCCGACCTGGCTCACAAGCTTCTGGTTCGTTGTGGCCTGCACCTTCAGACCCTCAATCGCCGAGGCCGTAGCCGCGCGATTCTTCTGCGCCTCCGCGACCAAGGTTCGCGACGCGGCGTTCAAGCTCTCGCCGTTGAGACTCTGCGCGAACTCGCCGAGCGTGCTCGCGATCTCGTTCTGCCTGCTCTCGATACTCGCGATCCTCGCGGACACGTCGCTGGAGGGCGAGGAGGTCGACGCCGGGGTCGTGATCCGCTCCAGCCGCCTCGTCGTCTCCTCGTCCATGACCTTCACGAACCCCGCGAGCTTCTTCTGCTGCTCGGTCAGCGTGGCAATCCTCGTATTCTGCGCCTCGACGGCGGCGAGGATCGAGGTCAACAGCTCCATCGTCTCCGGACTGCCGAGCGGCTGCGGCGACTGCACGGGCCCGTTCTGCTGCTTCAGCCTGTCGAGCGCTGCGCTCATGTTCCTGCTCCTTCTGCTGCTGGTGGTAGTCGAAGAACGCCTGCGCGCCCTCCGTGGTGAAGTCCGCCGAGAGCGCGCTCGCGCGTTTGCGGCGATCGGCGCGGCCGGACTCGCCGCGGCGGTCCTCGATGTAGAGCGTCCAGGTCTCCTGCCCGGCGCGCTTGCCCTTCTTGCTGACGGGGCTGTGCAGCCGCATCCTCGGCACACGTTCCCCGGCGTCGTCGAGCTGCTGGTTCTGCTCCTCGATCACCGCTTCGAGACCGGCCTTGTCCACCACGCGGGGGTCGGCCAGTGCGGCGCTCATCCGGTCACCCATCTCGCGGTCGAGCCCGCCCTCCGCGAAGTCCTCGCGGCGCAGCTCCCAGTCCTTCGGCGCGTGCTCCAGCCGCTTCACGACCGAGAGCCCGTGCTCTCGCATCAGCTCGTCGTTCGCCGACTGCACGCCCCGCTGGTTCCCGGCCTTGCGATCGTGGAACGTCCGGTAGTCCGAGAGCGCCTTTCCGGTCCGGTTGCTGTGATTGATGACCAAGATGTGGTTATGCGGCTTTCTGCCCCGGCCATCCACGTGACTGACCACGAGGCAGTCCGAGTCGGGGTGCATCCTCTTCGCGAGCTGATAGCCGAGATCGTTCACCCGCTGCACGTGCTCCGGGTTCTTCGGGTCGAACTCCTCGTCGCTGAAAGACTGCCGGTAATGCAGCGCCTCGACCTCGCGCGTGGTGTTCTGCGTGAGCGCCCGTGCGCGCGCCGAGAATGCGCCAGGGCCTCCCGGCACTTCGCACGTGATCGCGACGCCCCGCTCGTCCTCCTTCCCGCGGATATAGCGCTCGGTGTCGGCGGCGCTGGTGCTCGGGCTGTAGTGGGTGGTGCTCATGCGGCCGTCCGATCCCCGAGCAAGGCGCGGACCTCGCGCAGCAGCTCGATCAGCTCGGGCACCTCCGACGACAGCGCCACCGCCTTACCGGCGCGCGCGCGGCGATCCAAGTCGTTGACGTTGATCGCCAGCGGGCGCACCTGGGCAGCCAGCTCACGAGCGTCCGCCGACGCCTGCACACGCGCCTCGACCCCGAGCAGGTGCGCCGCCACGGCGGCGTCCAACTCCTCCGAGCGGGAGGCGTGGAGGGCATCGCGTACGACGGTCCGTACCCACGTGCTCGGAGCCAGCCCGAGCCGCTTCGCACGAGTGCGAAGCGCCGCGAGCGTCTCCTCCCCGAAGTCGGTATCGAGCTTCGCGCGGCCCCCACGACGACGCTTCGCGCCGCCGTGACTCTGACGCACAGCCTCCGCATCAGCCCGACCGGTGTTCACCTGGGAGTCGGTCTGCTGCTCCACCTGTACGCCAGAGTGGCAAGCAGTAGGCCTGTCGGACACATCGCTGACGCTCGTGTCCTCCAGCCCTGCTTGCGAGGGGCCTCCGGCCCCCTCGACCCCCTGGAAGAGCGAATGCTGATCGGTGCTCATGCGGCACCTTCGATCAGCGCCAGCGGCACGTCCGGACTTCGCACCGCGAGCCCGCTGAGCAGCTCCGCGACCGCACCGTCCGCGTCGTGTTCCGCCGAGGTCTCCGGACCGTACGTCAGTTCCCGCGACCCGGCGTTCTGGTGGTACGCGTTGCCGTACATGCCGGGCGTGTGCGCGGCGGTCGGGATGCTGCACTGGTGCCACTCGTAGGGCTCGATCTTCCCGATGTGCTGCACGAGGTAGCGGTTGATGTCGTCGGCGCGGTAGACCTTCACGACCGACGCCAGGCGGCGGATGAACTGGTCCAGCGCCTCGTCCACGTTGCCCTTCTGGCGGGCGTAGTAGAAGAACTCGACCGGCTCGATCGTCGCCGTAATCACGATGAGGCGCGGAGCCACCTCGCCCTTGTTCTTGTACCGAGCCTTCGCAGGCGAGGCGTTATACGGATCGAGCAGCAGCAGCCAATCGTTCGCGTCCATCGCCGAGGCCCGCAGATCGTCCAGCAGCAGCACCTCCTCGCCCCGCCAGTCATCCAATGGGTTCCCCGTCGCGGCACGGTAGACCTGCCACCGCTCGCCATGTGCATTGGCCGCGCTAATCGCCTCGGTGATGAAATCCGTTGCGAACCGAGTCTTGCCGATCCCGGCATCCCCGTGGACGAACACCACGTGCGTCGAGAAGGCACCGGCGCGCAGCTTCGCGGCCGCCCGGTACGCGCGGCGCTGGCCGTAGGCCGACAGCGCGTCGTCGATCTCCCGCTGATGCCGCGAGTAGATGTCGAACAGTTCGTCCGTGAGCATGATCTGATCCCGCGTGATTTCGCCCTGCAGCACCCGCTCCCGCATGTCCTCGAAGTTCTCCGCGACGACCTTCTTCTTCACGTGGGCGCGCCCCTTGAGCCAGGTCTCCCGGCGCTGGGCGTCGATCCCGAGGTAGTCCGGCCCGCGCACCGTGGCGACCTCCGACGGCGCGTACTGATGCTTGTCCGCATACTTCACGTGAGTCAGGTACGACAGCATGTTGTCGAAGGCGTACCGACCGCGGCCCGGCTTCTCGACGTACTGGGGCTCGACGCCGATGCCGAACGCGAGCCGATCCAGCGGCGCGCTCTTCGCACGGCTGGCGAACTTGATGACCGCGTGCAGGTGATCGGGCTTCGGCTCGACCACCAGAGCCTTCTCCGTGTCGCTCCAGACCTCGCGCTCATCCTTGTCGTGCACGATTCCGTAGGCCTCGATGACCTCGCAGCCGATGGCCTCGAGCCGCTGCGCGACGTAGGCGAGGATCGCCCCGGCTCCCTGCTCGAGCAGCGCGGCCCCGTTCGGGTCCTCGGCAGCCCAGGTCCAGTACGACGGATCGAGGTACTGCGTGAGCCCGATGCTCGTCGGGTTGTTCTCCTGCTTAGCCACGGCGACCACCCCCGTCGCAGGCGGCGTGGAGGGCCGCAGAGGGGGTGCGGCGCCTAAACCTTGATCCACCGATGAGGGCGTCGGTGCTGGGCCGTAATTAAAGACGAGATGCCCGTCTGACCGGGAAGAATGGGACTTGTT
>NZ_BAABLN010000032.1:0-41199 GCF_039544365.1 Kocuria gwangalliensis
TCCGGTAACCCACGAATATCTGTGAGCGAGGCCCCGGCCCGCAACCCCCCAAGGCACCCGGGCGGTCACTACATACTGTCTAGTCGTGAAGAGCGCTTCCAGTGCGGCCTCGAATGCGCTGTGGCTGACCGAGCGCGGGACCCGGCTGCAGGCCCGTGACGTCGCTGACCGGTTCGGGTTCTACCGCGATGAGCTCGGCTTGGATCCGGCGTTGAGCCCGCACTGTCTGCGCCACAGCTACGTGACCCATCTGATCGAGGACGGGGTGGACCCCCGCTTCGTCCAGGAACAGGCCGGCCACGTCTACCAGTCCACCACCGGGCTCTACACGGCCGTGAGTGGGGACTTCAAGAACAAGATGCTCCATGACGCGATCCGGGCCGTGCTGCCCACGAACCCGGGAGGGCAGAGACAGTGAAGGTCATCGGCTATGAGTGGAAGCTGCGGCAGGTAATGGCGGCCGCGGGCATGTTCAGCACCACCAAGCTCATCCCGGAACTGGAAGCGAGGGGTATCCATCTGTCGGCCAGCCAGGTCTACCGGCTGGCCGCGGAGAAACCGGAACGGCTGAGTTTGCACGTGCTAGCGGCCCTGATGGACATCTTCGGCTGCACGGCCAATGACCTCATCACCCGTGTCGATCTCGGCGCGGCCACCGCTCGCACCGGCACCGGCACCGATGCGGGGTCGCCCGAGGCTTCGGCGGATGCGCTGCGTGCCTCCGGGGCTCGGCCCAAGCGGGCCCGGATCGTGCCTCCCAGCGATGAGTGAGCACCCGGGGCGGCCCATCGCCGAGCTGATCAGCACGGTGGAGGCCGGTGTGCCCGCCGATCGCCTCCGGGAGATCGTGGCTGCCATCGTCGTGCGGCCCCACTCCGGGGCCCGGCAGCTGGGTCAGCTGCACGTGGATCCGGGGTTGTTGACCTCGGCCGACAACGCGATGCCGACCCTGCTGCAGCGCATCATCGCCGCCCTGCTCGAGGCCGGTGCCACCTCGGTGCGCCTGCCGCGCTGCACCGGCTGTGGTCTCGAGCGGATGTTGCCCGAACGCCTCGACGGGCACCGGGTCTGCTCCAAGTGCAAGAAGCGGGCCGGTACCAGGGCCATCACCTGTCATTGCTGCCGACGAGAGCGTCAGCTCGCCTCCTTCGTCGGGGACGCCGACTACTGCGGGGCCTGCTGGCGGGACATGTACGGGCAAGCATCGGCGATCTTCGTCGCGGCCGCCCACGGCCTGATCCCCTCCCTGGATCCTGCGGTCCTGGGGGGTCTTCGCCCAGCTTCCCGCCTCGCCCGGGCGCCGGTTGCGCTTGGCCCTGGACATCGCCGACTACGGAGCGGATTGGTTCGCAGCCCCTGCCCGGGGGTCGGCCCTCTTCGGTGTCCTCTATGATCAGCTGGCCCGCCAGGCGCCCGAGTTGTCGCCGGCGTGCTGCGGGCACTGCGGGCAGCACCGGTCGCTGACCAACGTCTATGAAGGTTTACGCTGCTGCTCCCGGTGCTACACAGCACTGCGGTCCCAACCGTGCGACGGATGTGGGCGTACGGGCCCGATCGCACGGCGGATGCCCGACGAGGCCCGGCTGTGCCAGGGGTGCGCGAAGGCCCTCCCCGACGGCTGGGGCATCTGCAGCCAGTGCGGCACCCACCAGCACATCGTCTACCGCGGCCCCGCCGGACCCGTCTGCGCCCCGTGCCGGTTCGCAGCCCAGGTGGACACGTGCACCTGGTGTGGGCGCACTACACCGTGCCGGTTCCCCGGCACCCCGGGCGCGGTGTGCGAGAGGTGCCGCAAACCCAGGCAACCCTGCTCCCGGTGCGCCCAGGAGCGGATTGTCGCCACCCGGGACGAGTCCGGCGCCCCGATCTGCCACAGCTGTCACCACATTCTCGAGGACTGCAGCGTCTGCCACCGGCACCGGCGCGTCGTGGGACGAACCGAGGGGGCGCCCCTGTGCGAATACTGCTACCCGCGCCACCCGGTCAGCTTCCGCGACTGCACCCGCTGCGGCCGCCATGCCAAGCTGCGACAGACCGGGCTGTGCGACCGGTGCACCGCCGATGACCAGCTCGCCACCTTGTTCCCGCCCGAGTTGCTCGAGCGCCACGAGACCGCCCGCACGATGCTCACCGCCCTCCAGGCCGGGGACCCGGCCACGGTCCGCGCGGCCTTCCATCGCCACCGCGCCGTGGAACTGCTGCGCACGGTGTTGGCCACCCCCGATCTGCTCGACCACGAGGCCCTCGACGATCTCGGGCCCGAGTACACGACCCGGGCGGTGCGGGCGCTGCTGGTCGAGCACGGCCTGCTGCCCGCCCGCAACCTGCCGCTGGCCCGCTTCCAGGCGTGGATCATCACCACCGCCCAGCTGATCGAGGATCCGGGTGAGCGGCAGGCCTTTGTCCAGTTCGCCACCTGGAAGCACCTGCGCGATCTCAGAAGCCGCGCCGAGCCCCTGTCCGGTCCGCTGGTCACCAGCCGCCGGCACGAGCTGCGGGTCGTGCTTGACCTGCTCGCCTGGGCCCGAGACCGGGGCAAGACCCTGGCGAGCCTGGACCAGGCCGACCTGGACCACTGGGCCACCACCGGGGCCGAGAAATACCTCGTGGCCGGCTTCCTCACCTGGGCCCACACCAACGGCCGCAGCCAGCCTCTGGAGATCACCCGACCGCCCAGGACGTACCTGTTGGTGGGAGGTCTCAGCGATGACCAGCGCCGCCGAGTCCTCGACGGCGTCCTGAACCACGACACGATCACGGCGGGGACGAAGCTGGCCGCCGCCCTGGTGCTGGTCTTCGGCTTCCGCCCTGCCCAGATCACCCGGATCCGTCTGGACGACATCCGCTCCACCGGGGAGGCGCTGCAAGTCACGGTCGGGAAGGAACCGCTGCTCCTGCCCGAGCCGCTGGCCGATCTCGCTACCCAGACCGCAGCAGATCGCAGCGCGCGTCGGATGTTCACCCCTGCCCAAGACCACCATTTGCTGTATCCCGGCGCTCAGCCGGGGACACCCTTGTCAGCGGCCGCTCTGGTGCGCCGGCTGGCCGCAGTCGGTGTCCTGGTGAGCCCGGCGCGAACCGGGGCACTCACCTCACTGTCCCAACAGCTGCCACCACCCGTGCTCGCCGACCTCACCGGCATGCACCTGGCCACCGCCGTCCGCTGGCGCAGCACCGTCGCCGCCAGCAACGCTCACTACGCCGGCCTGCTGCTCGCCTCCGAAGAGAGCCCAACCGCAGTGCTGCGAACTGTGCTTTCCTCGGCATCCAGCACAGAGCCGCCCTGAGCGTCGCAAGACGGAGTAGTCCGCGGCCTGAGAAGCGCCTGCCCAACGAGGTCGGTCGGCCGCCCAGGTTTTGCCGCGCACCGCTGTTCACGGGTGAGCAGGCCAGGGTCGACGAGCTTCTTCATGTGGTGGCTGACCACCGTGTCCTCATTCTCGATCGGCGCCGGAGGAGGAAGGCAGGACGGTGGTGCTGGCTTTCTTGGCGGCCGTGCTGACGAGCCGTTCCAGAGGGCCTTGCCCGAAGGCACGTTTCCAGGCGAGGGCGAAGATCGCCGCCAGAACGAGGTAGAGCAGGAACCACAGCTGGGGCTGGTCGTAGTGCAGCTCGAAGGAGAGCAGCACCAGCTGGGTGGAGTAGAGGGTCAGGGTCATCGCCCCCATCGCCGACAGGGGCAGCAGCCACGGACCGACCTTGCGGGCTAGTAGCAGGAACGCCCCGAGCGCGGCCAGGCTCACCCCCAGGCTCCAGGCGATGGCCAGGGGCATGTTGGTGTGCGGGGTGGTGATGGCCAGCCACCACCAGGAGCCCGCGGGCAGCGCGTCGTCGGGGCCCCAGATCAGGATCCCGGCCAGAGTCTCCTCGTCCAAGGACGCGGCGTGGGTGAGCTGGTGATAGCCGCCGAAGATGTAGAGCACCAGCCAGGAGGCCAGCCGGGCCGTGACCGCCAGACCCACCCCGATCACCAACAGACGGGTTTGGATCTCGACGTGGTGCAGGTGCAGGCGTCCGATGCCCAGGCCCACCAGCAAGTAGGTCAGATAGGGCAGGGCCGGGTAGGTGCCGGTGAGCAGCAATTGGGCGAGGGTGGCGCCGGGGTCGGTGAGCACGTCGATGACGGTGGGATTGCCGGAGGAGAATTCCGGGACCTGGTCGCCCAGCTCCAGCATCAGGACCGGTGCCGCCACCGCGAACCCAGCTGCGCTGAGGAACAGCGTCCGGGCGGGCAGGTGCAGGAAGGGGATGGTCAGCACGAAGAAGATGCCGTAGTAGGTGAGGATGTTGAACGCCGGTGGGTCCTCGGGCATCAGGGAGTTGATTGCCACCCCGAGGGCGAAGATCAGCAGGGCCCGCACCGCCACGCCCACCCGCGCTCCCGTCATCCGTCGGCCTGTTCGGGGGTGTCGGCCACCGGTGGCGAAGGCCAGGCCCACCCCTGCCAGCAGGGCGAACAGGGCGGCGGAGTCTCCGGAGAACAGGGTCCAGCTCAGCGTCGCCTCGTGGGTCTGTTCGTTCTCGGCGGGCAGGAAATGGATGGCGGTCAGCCCGATCAGCGCCAGCCCGCGCGCCGCGTCGATGCCGGTCAGCCGTTTCCGCGGGACACGTCCGGCCTCCGCCGGCATCGCGGCATGGGTGGCGTCCTGGTGCGTAGAGTCGTCCTTACTCATGATGGCCCCCTACTCCCTTGTTGCCTGGCGCGCTGTCAGGCGTGAATGGTCGCCGACTGTGCCTGGGGGCACGAGCGGTGGTGTTCACAGCAGCTGCTCCGTCGTGGCTCCACCGTCCAGGCTCCGCAGCACCCGGGGGCCCTCCACCAGCAGCGCCTCGACCTCCCCGCCGTCGGTCAGACCTGCTCCCAGGGCTACGACCTCGCCGACCGGGTCCCGACTGGCTGTCCAGGTGTCCCCGGCGTCACGGCTGGTCAGCAGGCGCCCGTCGATACCGGCGCCCACCATCGTTTCGTCGTCGGCCCAGGCCACCCGGGACATCAACTGCGGGGTGTCCACCGTCGTCCACGTCGTGCCGTTGTCGGAGGAGCGCAGCAGGCCGTCCTCGGTGGTGGCCAGCACCGTGCCCGTACCCGGGGCGACCGCCAGAGAAGCGGGGGCGGAGGGGATGGCGGCGGTGTCCCAGTTGCGGCCGTCGGCGCTGATGCGCAGCTGCCCGTCGAAGCCGATGACCCCGTTCGGGCCGGCGGCCAGGGCATGGAAGTCCGATTCCCCGGCCCGCGAGAGCACTCTCCAGCTCTCACCGGCGTCGGTGGACTCGATCAGCCCGACCGGTTCAGGCAGGTCCACGCCCAGACCCGGGTGGCCGGAGGCGAGGTAGCGCCCCTCGCCGGTGGTGGTGAAGCCCATCAGGTCCACTACCGGGCCGACCTGGGTCAGGTCCTGGTCGTCCAGGCGGAACAGGCCTTCGTGGGTGGCCAGCAGGATCGTCCCGGCCGCATCGCGGGTGATGGCGTGGACGTGGGTGATGGCGGTGCCCGTGCTGGAGGCCGGGGCGGTGGAGTTCCCGGACTGTGGTGAGCAGGCGGTGACGGCCAGTCCGGTGCCGGCGACCAGGCCGAAGGTGAGCAGGGTGCGGCGGGAGAGGGTGGTCATGGGCGGTATCTCAGTTCGGTCGTCATGCCGGCCTCAGCGTGGTAGATGTTGTGGCAGTGGATCAGCCAGTTCCCGGGATTGTCCGCCTGCACATCGATGGCCATCGACTGCATCGGAGCGATCAGGACGGTGTCCTTGCGCAGGCCGTTGGGCAACGCGAAGGTGTGCCCGTGCAGATGCAGGGGATGGGCCATCATCGTGTGGTTGGCCACGTCGAGCCGCACCCGCTGTCCCTCTTGAATCTCCAGTGGGTCGTGCTGCCCGTAAGGGGCCCCGTTGAATCCCCACTCGTAAGGATTCATCTGTCCGGTCATGGCCAGCTCCAGGCGCACATCGGGGTCCCGGTCCTCCAGCCGGGCGTTGTCCGCCGGTTTCAGGTCGGCGCCGATGAGCACGGATTTGTCCAGTTCCGCCGGTCGCACTGACGACGGCGGTGGGCTGCCAGCCCCGGTGCGCACCAGGGCCATGGCCTGCCCCTCCTTGCCCAGCGGCACGGCCACGAACGGGAAGACCCCTTCGGCCAGGGTGACGGTCGCATCGTAGCGCTCCCCCATGCCCAGATAGAGGGCATCGGTGTCCTGCGGCTGCACCGGGAACCCATCGGTGTGTGTGACGGTCATGCGATGCCCGCCCAGGGCGACCGTGAAGATGGTGTCCGCGGCGGCGTTGATGATCCGCAACCGCACTTTCTGGCCCGGCTTCGCCGTGAGCACCTCCGGGTCCGCCGGCACCCGCCCGTTGACCAGGTAGTGCGGGTAGGCCACGTCCCCGGCGTCATCGCCGTACGGGGAGTCCCCGGCGCTTATCGCCCCGTGGTCCATCCCAGCCATGCCCTCCGAGGAGCCGGAGGACATGTCCATGCCCTCCATCCCGCCCATGTTGCCGTGGTCCATCCCGGGCATCCCGCCGTTGTCCCGGGAGGAGGTCAGGGCGGCCAGGACCTCATCGGGGGTACGGCCGGTGCCGTCGACCCAGTCGTCGAGGACGAGGATCCACTCGTGGTCGTAGGCGCCGGGTTCTTGCGGGTCGTCGATGATCAGCGGGGCGTACAGACCGCGGTCCAGCTGCACCCCGACGTGCGGGTGGTAGAAGTAGGTCCCCGGGTCCGGGGCGGTGAAGTCGTAGGTGTAGGTCGCCTCGGCGGCGATCGGATCCTGGGTCACCCCGGGCACCCCATCGGCGCCATTGGCCAGGGCGATGCCGTGCCAGTGCACGGTGGTGTCCGCCGGCAGGCGATTCTCGACCCGGATGCGCAGCCGGTCCCCGGCCGTGGCGCGGATGAGCGGACCGGGGAGACTGTCGCCGTAGGCCCACGTCGCCACCGTCGATCCGCCCAGATCGAGCGTGACCGGCCGGGCGGTGAGCGCCGTGTCCACGAGGCGCTGACCGGCTCCGGCGGAGGCCGTCCCGGCCCCCACCCCTGCTGGGAGGGACGGGGCAGGTGAGGAACAGGCCGCCAGGGCGCCGGAGCCGAGCAGGCCGAATCCGGCGACGAGCAGACTTCTACGGGAAAGGGTGTCCATGATTCCTTGTCGGGTCACTAGAAAATGCAGGGGTTGAGAACCATTCTGGCAGGCCACCGGCAGGCGGGAGCCCAGATTCCTTGAAGGTTTGGCGAAGATTGCGGACCATCCGGCCCCCGAGTGGCTTCTACGTCGGGACGGCGGGACACACTGGGATCATGGTGATCTCCGCAGACAGGGATGCGTCCTCAGCCGGGCGGGTGCTGGTGGTCGACGACGAAAAGCCTCTGGCGCAGATGGTCGCCACCTACCTGTCCCGCGCCGGCTACGCCGTCGCCCAGGCGCACACCGGCCCCGCCGCCCTCGAGACCGCCCGCACGGAGCACCCGGACGTCGTGGTCCTGGATCTGGGGCTGCCGGGGCTGGACGGGGTCGAGGTGTGCCGGCGGCTGCGGGCCTTCTCGGAGTGCTACGTGCTGATGCTCACCGCCCGCGGGGACGAGGAGGACAAGCTGGCCGGGCTGGCCGCCGGGGCCGATGACTACATCACCAAGCCCTTCAGCGTGCGCGAGCTCGTCGCCCGGGTGGCCGCGGTGCTGCGCCGGCCCCGCCCCACCGTGGCCCCGGCCGAACCGGCGCGGGTGTTCGGGGACCTCGTCATCGACCTGACCGCCCACGAGGTGCGGGTGGGCGGCGATCCGGTGGCGCTCACCCGCACCGAGTTCGACCTGCTGGCGGCCCTGTCGGCCCGCCCACACCAGGCGTTCTCCCGTCGTCAGCTCATCGACATCGTGTGGGACCCGGCTTGGGTGGGCGACGAGCGGATCGTGGACGTGCACATCGGCCACCTGCGCCGCAAGCTGGGCGAGGAACCGACCGCCCATATCGACACGGTGCGCGGGGTCGGCTACCGGATGGGGGCCCGATGACCCGACGCCCCCGGGGGCTGGTCTCCCGGTTCCTGCTCGCCCAGCTGCTGGTGGTGGCCGCCAGCCTGCTCGCCGCGGTCGTGGTGGCCTCCCTGGCCGGCCCGGCGATCTTCCACGAGCACCTGATCATGGCCGGGCACCCGGAGAACTCCCCGGAATTGCTGCACGTGGAGCAGGCCTACCGCGACACCAACCTCATCACCCTGGGCGTGGCCCTGGGCACCGCCCTGGTCTGCGCCCTGGTGGTCAGCGCCTGGTGCTCCCGTCGTATCCGGGGGCCGTTGGAACGATTGACCGAGGCGGCCCAGGGCATGGCCCACGGCCGCTACGACACCCGGGTCCCGGCGATGGGCGCCGGGGCGGAGGTCGAGGCCCTTGCCTCCTCGTTCAACACCATGGCCGCCCGTCTGCGGAGCACCGAGGACACCCGCCGGCGAATGCTCTCAGACCTGGCCCATGAGATGCGCACCCCCATCGCGGTGCTCACCGTCTACTGCGAGGCCCTCCAGGACGGGGTCACCCACTGGGATGAGACCACCAGTGAGCTCATGAGCGAGCAACTGGCCCGACTGACCCGGCTGGTGGACGACATCAACGACGTCTCCCGCGCCGAGGAGGGCCGGATCGACCTGGACCGCACCGAGCAGCCCGTCGGTGAGCTCCTCCGGAGTGCCGTGGAGGCCCACCGGGAGGGCTACGCCGCCAAGGGCGTAGCCCTGGAGCTCGACGTCGACGAGTCGGCCGGGACCGTGGACGTGGACCGGCAACGGATGGGCCAGGTACTGGGCAACCTGCTCACCAACGCCCTGCGCCACACCCCGCTGGGCGGAAAGGTGATCCTGAGGGCGGCCCGGCAGGGTCCCGGGCAGATCGCCATCCACGTGGCCGACACCGGTGATGGCATCAGCGCCGAACACCTGTCCCACGTCTTCGAACGCTTCTACCGCGGGGACACCGCCCGCGACCGCGACCACGGCGGCTCCGGGATCGGCCTGACCATCTCCAAAGCACTGGTCGAAGCCCACGGCGGCACCCTGACCGCCGCCTCCCCCGGCCCCGGACACGGCGCGGTGTTCACCATCCAGTTGCCGCCCCCCCAACTGGCCGATCTGCCTCCCGCTCGGGAGGCTCACTGACATCCTTGCACTATACCCCCCCCAGGGTATATACCTGAGAGGCGAGGGGCGTTCCCCGTTCCCTCACGATCCGAAGGAGCCCACCATGACCAGCTCGCCCCGCCGCCCCCTGCCGATGGCCGCCACCGGTTGCGCCTGCTGCGCTCCCTCCTCTGTCCCTGAGGAAGCGGGGACTGCCGTCGAGGCGCAGTCGCCGTCCTCGGACGGCACCGCCACGACCTACCAGGTGGAGGGCATGACCTGCGGCCACTGCGCCGGCCGGGTCACCGAGGCCCTCACGGCGTTGGAGGGGGTCCTTGACGTGCAGATCGACCTCGTAGCCGGCGAGGCTTCGGCCGTTACCGTGACCAGCACCACCCCTGTCGCAGAGGAATCCGTGCGCGCCGCAGTGGCGCGTGCCGGATATGCGGTCACCTCTTCCTGAGCGTGCCGGGACCGGATCCCCCACGGCCCGACCCGGCTCCCGGTCTCCAGGCCCTGCCTGGGGCCACCACCACCCAACCACCCCACGTAAGGACATCCCCATGAACCGAGCCTCTTCCCTCACCGCCGTGGCCCTCGCCTCTGCCCTGGCCCTGGCCGGCTGCGGCACCGGAGGCGAACAGAACACTGACGCGGCCTCCGAGACCACCAGCTCCACAGCTGCCGCCACCGGGGCCGGTAGCCCCTCGAGCACCCCGTCGGGCGCTACCTCAGGGGAGCCGATCGCTGAAGAGCACAACGACGACGACGTGATGTTCGCCCAGATGATGATCCCCCACCACCAGCAGGCCGTGGACATGAGCGAGACACTGCTGGCCAAGGACGACATCCCCGCCGATGTCCAGGACTTCGCCCAGAAGGTCATCGATGCCCAGGGCCCGGAGATCGAGCGCATGAACCAGATGCTGCAGACCTGGGAAGCGCCGATGTCCGGCGAGGACTCCACGTCCATGGACCACGGGGCCGGCGGGATGATGAGCGAGGAGGACATGGGCATGCTCACCGACGCGCAGGGGACGGACGCGGCCCGGCTGTACCTGGAGCAGATGACCGTCCACCACGAAGGCGCGGTCGAGATGGCCCAGGAGCAGATCGAGCAGGGACAGAACCCCCAGGCCGTCGAGCTCGCCCGCCAGGTGGTCGAGGACCAGGAGGCGGAGATCACCGAGATGGAGCAGATGCTCCAGGAGCTGCCGGACGGTTCCTGACTGCCCAGGTGACCGGCGTCGCCGCCCACGGGCGGCGCTCTGCAGGAAGCAGCGAACCGATCGATGAAGGAGGACCGTGATGATGTGGGGCGACGGCATGGGAGGGGGCATGGGATGGGCCTGGCTCTTCTGGATCCTGCTGATCGTGGGGGTGGTCGTGCTGGTGGTCGTGCTCGTGAAGGCGTTCACCGGCGGCACGGGCGGCGGGACCAGGCAGGGCGGATACGCCGCGCCCCCGACGGGGGCGGGCCCGCGCCGGTCCCGCGAGATCCTCGAGGAGCGCTACGCGCGCGGGGAGATCAGCACCGAGGAATACCGGGAGCGGCTGCGGACCCTGGACGAGGGCGGCAGGTGAGCCCGCTGACCCGCCGACAGATGCTGGCCCTGGGCGCGGCCGGGGCCGGTGCCGCGGCCGTGGGCGGGGCCGGGCTGTGGTGGACCAGCGGCGGCGGCGGCGAGGCCCTCGGCGGCGGCCGGGAGCTGGTGCAGCCTGAGGTGCTGTCCAGCCGGGACGGGGCCCTGGACCTGGCCCTGGAGGCCGCCCCCGCCCGGGTGCGGATCGGGGCGCGCACCGCGCACGTGCAGGCGTTCAACGGCTCCCTGCCGGGGCCCACCCTGCGGGTCCGCCCCGGCGACACGCTCCGGGTGGCGATGACCAACGGCCTGGAGGCCCCCACGAACCTGCACGTGCACGGGCTGCACGTCTCCCCGGAGGACAACGGGGACAACCCCTTCGTCAGCATCGCCCCCGGGGACTCCTTCGACTACGACTTCTCCCTTCCGGACGACCACCCGCCCGGCACCTACTGGTACCACCCGCACCGGCACGGGCACGTGGCCGACCAGCTCGCGGCGGGTCTCTACGGGGCCATCGTCGTCGAGGACCCCGACCCCGTGCCCGTGGCCCGGGAACGGGTGCTGGTGGTCTCGGACCTCACCCTCGACGACTCCGGGAACCTGGCCGAGGTCTCTCCGCCGCAGCGGATGATGGGCCGGGAGGGCGAGACCGTGCTGGTCAACGGCCAGGTCCGGCCCCGGGCCGGCGCCGCACCCGGGGAGCGGGAGCTGTGGCGGGTCGTCAACGCCTGCCCGGCCCGGTACCTGCGCCTGACCCTCGACGGCCAGACGCTGCGGCTGCTCGGCCGCGACGTCGGCCGCCTCCCCGAGCCGGTCGAGCTCACCGAGGTGACCCTGGCCCCGGGCAACCGGGTGGAGCTGCTCGTGGACACCCGCGAGGGCGCCTCCACCCTGACCGCCGCCCCCGTGGACCGCGGCAGCATGGACGGCATGATGGGCGGGGCGATGCCGGGGGACGGCCCCGGCACCGACGAGCCGATCGAGCTGCTCACCCTCGAGGTCACCGGGGACCGGGCCGCGGACGCCGGCCCCGTCCCCCCGGGTCCGGTGCTGCGGGACCTGCGCGAGGAGCCGGTCGCGGCCCGGCGCACCCTGGACTTCGCCATGGGCATGGGCATGGGCGGGATGATGGGCGGCATGCGCGGCCCCGGGCAGATGATGTCCTTCACGATCGACGGGCGGCCGTTCGACGCCGAGCGCACCGACCAGCGGGTCCGGGTGGGCACCGTGGAGGAGTGGACCCTCACCAACTCCAGCCCCATGGACCACCCGATGCACCTGCACGTGTGGCCCATGCAGGTCGTGACCGAGGCGGGCCGCGAGGTCGCCGCACCGCGGTGGCTGGACGTGGTCAACGTCCCGGCCTTCGGAGAGGTGACGGTCCGGGTGGCCTTCGACGACTTCGCCGGCCGCACCGTCTACCACTGCCACATCCTCGACCACGAGGACCTCGGCATGATGGGCACCCTCGAGGCCCGCTGAGCACCGTGGGCCGGCCCACCGACCCTGTCCGAACCACCCCACCGCCGGGGGCACTCACCGCCCGGCAGGAAGGACGTGCACCTCCTCATGGACCACGACACGCAGACGCAGCAGAAGCTCTCCCTGACCGGTTCCGTCGCCCTCGGGACGGGGGTGATGATCGGCGCAGGCATCTTCGCCCTCGTGGGGCAGGTCGCCGAACTGGCCGGCGGCTGGGTGCCCTGGGCGTTCCTCGCCGGAGCCGTGGTCGTGGCGTTCAGCTCCTACTCCTACATCCGCTACTCGGCCACCAACCCGTCCTCCGGCGGGATCGCGATGCTGCTCAAGGCCGCCTACGGCCCCGGGGTTCTCGCCGGGTCCTTCTCCCTGTTCATGTACGTGTCGATGATCCTGGCCGAGTCCCTGCTGGGCCGTACCTTCGCCTCCTACCTGCTGCGCCCCTTCGGCCTGCAGGGCTCCGAGGTGTGGGTGGCGGTGCTGGCGGTGGTGGCGATCGTGGCCGCCGCCCTGGTCAACCTGGTGGGCAACCGGTGGGTGGAGCGCTCCGCCACGGTGACCGCGGCGCTCAAGATCGTCGGGATCGCCGTGCTGGCGATCGCCGGCATCCTCGCCGCCGGGGTGTCCTCCCTGGGCCGGCTGTTCAGCGCCGCCGACCGCACCCCGCCGGAGGCGGGATGGCTGGGCTTCCTGGCCGGAACCACCCTGTGCATCCTGGCGTACAAGGGCTTCACCACGATCACCAACCAGGGCGCCGACCTGCAGCAGCCGGAGCGCAACATCGGCCGCTCCATCATGATCTCCCTCGCCCTGTGCACCGTGCTCTACCTGCTGATCACCGTCGCGGTGACCGGCAGCCTGACCGTGCCGCAGATCGTCGAGGCCCGGGACTACGCCCTGGCCGAGGCGGCCGAGCCGATGTTCGGCGCCTGGGGCGTGACGCTGACCGTGGCGATCGCCGTCGTCGCGACCCTGTCGGGGCTGATCGCGAGCCTGTTCTCGGTCTCGAAGCTCTACGACATGCTCCGCGACATGGGCCAGGCCCCCGGGCTGCCGGGTCAGGAGGGCCACCAGTCCCTCTACATCACGGCGGGACTGGCCATCGTCATGGCGGCCTTCTTCGACCTGGGCCAGATCGCCTCCCTCGGCGCCATCCTCTACCTGGCGATGGACATCGCCATCCACCTCGGCATCCTCCGCCACCTCAAGGACGACGTCGGGGCCAAACCGTGGATCCCCTGGGTCGCGATCGCCCTCGACGTCACGGTGCTCGTGCCGTTCGTGCTGCTGAAATCCCAGTCGGACCCGTTCACCCTGGTAATCACCGCCGTGGTGGCCCTGGTCATCGTCGTGGCGCAGTGGTTCACCGTGCGACACCGCTCCGACGAGGACGCGCGGCAGGGCGAGCACGAACAGCACTGAGGACCGGTGAGCCGCCCCGTAACCCGGGGACCGGAAGAACAAGAACCAACGACGGAGGTCGATCATGGACGTACTGCTGACAGCTCTGGGGATCGTGGTCATCGTGGCCGGGCTGATGGACATGTTCCACACCCTGTTGCACCCCAGCGGCCAGGGACGTCTGAGCCGACTGGTGCTCTCCACGGTGTGGAAGGTCTCGAAGGCCACCGGTCACCGGGCCGGCTCCGCCGTGGGGCCGGCGGCGATGGTGGCCGTGGTGCTCCTCTGGGTGGTGCTGCAAGCAGCGGGGTGGGCGCTGATCTACTACCCGCACGTCCCGGGCGGGTTCATGTATTCCTCCGGCATCGACGCGGCCGCCTACCCGGACGCGGTCGAGGCCGTCTACGTCTCCGTGGTGACGCTGTCGACGCTGGGCTACGGGGACGTGGTGGCCACCGACTCGTGGATCCGGGTCGCTGCCCCGTTCGAGGCCTTGACCGGGTTCGCGCTGTTGACCGCGGCGCTGACGTGGTTCACGCAGATCTATCCTCCCCTGATGCGGCGCCGGGCGCTGGCCCTGGAACTCAAGGGGCTGGCCGACGCCGACTATGCCGAGACGATCGAGGAGGTCGAGCCGGTCATCGCCTCCCGGGTCCTGGATTCCCTGCAGGCGGATCTCACGAAGATCTCCGTGGACTTCACCCAGCACACCGAGGGTTTCTATTTTCAGGAGAGCGACCCCGATCTGTCCTTGGCACGGCAGTTGCCGTATGCGCTGCGGCTCCGTGATGCGGCCATGGCCCGGTCCGAGCCGGCGGTGCGGTCCAGCGCCCAGCGGCTGTCCTCGGCCCTGGACCAGCTCGGGTCCGAGATCAAGGACGACTTCGTGGGCACCGGGGAGCACCCCGGTGAGGTCTTCGCCGCCTATGCGGCCGAGCACGGCCAGAGCACCCGGGCCTGAGTTCGCCCCTCTCGGCGTTGCGCACGGGCGGTCCGGGGCGCGAAGGTCGCCGCACCTACATTCCCAGGGGGCCCTCGAGGGCCGCCCACAGGGCGCCGGCCAGGACACCCAGCACCAGGCTCGCGACCGCGGCGACCCCGGCGGTGACGGCCGGCCAGGCGGCCGCCCCGCCGCGGCCGGGGAACCCCGCGGCGTGCTGCTCCGGGCGGGCGAAGACGGGGGCGAACCAGCGCAGGTAGTAGAAGAGGCTGAGCACGCTGCTGAGCATCACCACCAGGGCCAGCCAGCCGTGCCCGCCGTCCCAGGCGGCGGTGGCGGTGGTGAGCTTGCCGACGAACACGGCCAGCGGCGGGGTCCCCACCAGCCCCAGCAGCGCCACGAGCAGCGCCAGCCCCAGGCCGGGGCGGGAGCGCGCCAGGCCCCGGTAGTCGGCCAGCTCCCGGTGCTCGGGCAGCGCGGCGGTGACGGCGAAGGCGGCGACGTTGGTGACGGCGTAGGCGGCGAGGTAGAACAGCAGCGAGGGCAGGGCCAGGTCGCTGCGCCCGGCCGCGGCCACGGGCACGAGCAGGAACCCGACCTGGGCCACCGTGGACCAGCCCAGCAGCCGGCGGGGGTCGGTCTGCCAGTACGCCGCGAGGTTGCCCAGGACCATCGAGGCGGTGGCCAGCAGTGCGGCGACGAGCAACCAGGAGCCGTCCCCGGCGGAGACCGTGGCCACGAGCCGGTACACGGCCACCAGCGCCCCCACCTTCGGGACGGTGGTGAGGAACGTGGCGGCGGTGGCCCCGGTGCCCTGGGCGGCGTCGGGCACCCAGAAGTGGAAGGGCACCCCACCGGCCTTGAAGAGCAGCCCGGCGAGCACGCCCAGCACGCCCGCGCCCACGGCCGCGGCCGGGGCCGCGGGCAGCGTCTCCTGGAGCAGGGCGTAGTCGGTGCCCCCGGCCAGGGCGTAGAGCACGGTGACCCCGAGCATGAGCAGGATCCCGGACAGCGCCCCCATGAGGTAGGTCTTCATGGCGGCCTCGGCCCCGGCGCGGCCGCCGGTGAGGCCGACGATCCCGTACAGGGGGATGCTGGCCAGCAGGAACCCCACGATCAGCACGAGCAGGTCGGTGGACCCGGCCAGGACCATCACTCCGGTGGTGGCCAGCAGCAGCAGCGCGTACGTGTCCGACTCCCGCGGGGACCCGGCGATCTCCCCGGAGGCCACCCCCAGGACCAGCAGGGTGGTCAGGGCGGTGATCACCCGGGCGGTACCGGTGGCGGTGTCCACGGTGAAGGTGCCGCTGAAGGCGCTCTGCGCGGGCCCGGCCATGGCGAGGGCCGCGGCGGTCGCGGCACCCAGCAGGGCCAGGGCTGCGGCGGCGCGGGCGATCCACTGCCGGTCGCGGGGCAGGAAGGATCCGCCCAGCAGCACCACCAACCCACCGATGAAGACGACGATTTCCGGCAGTAGCAGCATGGGCCGCATCTGCATCGAGGCCTCCACCGGCTACCGTCCCACCAGGCTCACGAGGGCACTCGAGGCCGGCTCGACCACCTCGAGCAGCACCCGGGGCAGCACACCGATGAGCAAGGACAGGGCCAACAGGGGACCCACCGACCACAGCTCCCGCCCCTGGAGATCTGCGAACCCGGGGGTGTGCCCGGCCGCTGGGCCGGTGAAGACCCGCTGCAGGGCCCGCAGGAACAGCGCGGCGGTGACCAGGATGCCCGGCAGGGCGATCGCGGTGACGGGGGCGACCGCGATGCTGCCGGCGAAGATCTGGAATTCGGCGATGAACCCGGAGAACCCGGGCAGGCCCAAGGAGGCGAAGGCCCCGACCGCGAACAGTGCCGCGTAGCGCGGTGCCGGGGCGGCCAGCCCGCCGTAGGAGCCCATGTCGTAGGTCCCGGCCCGGGCCTGCATCACCCCGGCGAGCAGGAACAGGGCGGCGGTGATCAGCCCGTGGCTGACCATCTGCACCACCGCCCCGGTGACCGCCACGGACCGGGCCTGGGCGGCGCCCTCGGCGAGGACGCCGACCGCGCCCAGGGCCAGGACGATGTAGCCCATGTGGTTGACGGAGGTGTAGGCGATCATCCGTTTGAGGTCCGTCTGGGCCAGGGCCACGAACGCCCCGTAGAGCACCGAGACGACGCCGACGGCCACGATCACCCAGGCCCACGCCCGCCACGCTTCGGGCAGGATCGGCATGGCGATGCGCACGAACCCGTAGGTGCCCATCTTCAGCAGCACCCCCGCCAGCACGGCCGAGCCGGTGGCCGGGGCGTCCGTGTGGGCCGGGGGGAGCCACGTGTGGAACGGCACGGTGGGGGTCTTCACGGCCAGGCCCACCAGGATCGCCGCGAGCACCAACCCCCCGGTGAGCGGATCGCCCGCCAGAGGTGCGGCCGCGACGAGCTCGGGGATGTCGAAGGTGTGCGGTGCCGCCGCCACGTAGAGGCCGATGAAGCCCAGCAGCAGGGCCAGGGAGCCCAGGAACGTGTAGAGGAAGAACTTCAGCGCCGACCGGACCGCGTTGCCGTGGCCCCACCCGGCGATCACGAAGTACATGCCCACGATGGACAGGTCGAAGAAGACGAAGAACAGGATGAGGTCGGCCGCCACGAACACCCCGAGGCTCACGCCCTGCAGGAACAGGAACAGTGCGGCCTGCACGCGCGGGCGGTCCGCGTCCCGCAGGGCGTGGACGGCGCAGGCCAGGAACACGACGGCCGTCATGGCCAGCAGCGGCAGGGAGAGCCCGTCCACGCCCACGTGGTAGCTGCTGTTCACCCCGGGGATCCACGGCACCTGCTCCTCGAACGCCAGCCCGTTGGGTCCCGGGTCCTCGTAGCCCGCCCACAGCACGCCCACGAGCAGCAGCTCCACGACGCTCACCGCCACCCACGCCCACCGCGCGGCCGCGGCCCCGATCGAGGGGACCACGGCCAGGACGGCGGCGGCGGCCAGGGGCAGGAAGACGATCAGGCTCAGCATGTTCATCCCATCACGGCGTAGACGGACCAGGCCACGACGCCGACGGCGAGCACCGCGACGGCCTGGAGGAAGTACTGGTGGACTGCCCCGGTCTGCGGGGCCCGGGCCAGCTGCCCGAGCCGGCGGACCCGGCCGGCGAGGCCCTCGACGGCGCCGTCCACGACGTCGTCGTCGAGCCGGGCCGCACCCCGGCCGGTCGCGTCGGCGGCGTGCGCGGTGGCCTCGACCCCGGTGTCGAGGGCCCGGTCGTCGAACCGGGCCGCGGCCCGTGCCAGCACCGGGACGGCCCCGGCGGCGGCGGTCACGGCCCGGTCCAGGACGAGGTCGTCGAACCGGGCCAGGGCGTGCGCCAGGCCCAGTGAGGGGCGGACGACGACGGCGTGCGCGGCGGCCTCCAACCCTAGCCACCGCACGGCCCATCCCGGCTCGGGGACGCGCAGGCGCAGCATGAGCAGCAGGACCACGAGGGCGATCGCGGCCGAGACGAGCAGCTCGGCGGCCGCCACCTCACCGTGCCCGCCCACCGCCTGGGCGAGGGTCGTGCTGACCGGGGGCAGGGCCAGCACCCCGAGGGCGGCCGCGCCGACGGCGAGCACGACCAGCGGGACCTGCTCCAGCACCCCCACTCCCCCGGTGCCGCCCTCCTGGGCCTCAGCGCGGACACCCCGATACCAGATCGTCCACAGGACCTTGCCCGCGTAGGCCGCCGACAGGGCCGCCGCCACGAGCCCGGCGGCGTAGAGCCACGCCGAGGCCTCGAGGGCGGCGGCCAGCACCGCGTCCTTGGTGGCCCACAGGGACAGTGGGGCGATCCCGGCCAGGGCCAGCGCCCCCACGGTCGCGCTCACGCCCACGACCCGCCACCGGCGGCCGGCCCCGCGCAGTGCCGCGAGCTCCTCGGTGCCCAGGGCCGTCAGCCACGCCCCGGCGGCCAGGAACAGCAGCGCCTTGGTGGAGGCGTGGGCCACCAGGTGGGCCGCGCCGCCGCTGACCGCGCCCACCCCGGCGGCCAGCACGACGAAGCCCAGCTGCGCCACCGTGGACGCCGCCAGCAGCTGCTTGAGCTCCCGCTGGGCCAGCGCCACGAACCCCATCAGCACCGCGGTCACCGCCCCGATCCACGCCGCGGCCGGGCCCGCCCACCCGGTGGAGGCCAGCAGCGGCTCCACCCGGAGCAGGAGGTAGCCGCCCATGGCGACCATGGCCGCGGAGTGCAGCAGCGCGCTCACCGGGCTGGGGCCCTTCATCGCCCCGGAGAGCCAGAAGGAGAACGGCAGCTGCGCGGCCTTGCCTAGGGCCGCCACGAGGATCCCGGCCGCGATCACGTGCCGCCACGGGCTCTCGGCGGCCGGCAGGGCGGACAGGGCCATCCCGGCGCCGCCGGCCAGGGCGGCGCCGGCGGCGACGTAGAGTCCCAAGTCCGCGGTGCGGGTCGTGATGAAGGCGGTGAGTCCGGCCGAGACGCGGTCGGCGTCCCGCCACCAGAACCCGATCAGGGCGTAGGACGTGGCGCCCATCAGCTCCCAGGCGAACAGCAGCGCCGGCAGGCTCGCGGCCGTGACCGTGGTCAGGGCCGCGGCGGCGAAGAGCAGCATCAGCCCGTGGAAGCGCGGCCGTGCCGCCCGGATGCTGCCGGCCGCGAAGACCAGCACCAGGAGCGTCACTCCCGCGACCATCGGGAGGGTCAGTGCCGCGAGGGCGTCGGCCTCCAGCGCGAAGTCGGCACCGGCCACGAACGGATACGCCAGGGCGGGCCGCGCCAGGGCGGCGACCGCCGCGAGCACCGTGGTCACCGCGGCGGTCGCCACCGCGACCGGGGCCGCGGCACGCTCCGCCCGGGTGAGGGCGAGCACCGCCCCCACGGTGGCCGGGAGCACCACCACGGCCAGCAGGACGGCCTGGGCCGCGGTCATCGGGAGAGCTCCTCGGCCATGTCCGTCATGTCGGTCTGGCGCCTGCGGTGCAGCAGCGTGGCCACGGCGAAGCCCATGGCCATCTCCACGGTCATGGCCGCCAGGATCACCAGCAGCAGCACCTGCCCGGAGGGGTCCGGGGCGAGGAACCACCAGAAGCCCGCGGCGGCCAGGAGGACCCCGTTGATCATCAGTTCCAGGCCCATCATCACCATCACCACCACCTGCTGGGACAGGGCGCCGTAGAGCCCGACGGCGAACAGTGCGGCGGCCACGACCAGCACGGCTTCCAGGGTCATCGGCCCACACCCCCCGGCTGGGGGTCGTCGGCCGGGCGGCGGCGCAGGTCGTCACCGAGCCGGTCGTAGCGGGTGCGGTGGGCGGCCAGGACCACCCCGGCCACGATGGTGGCCACCATGACAGGGCCCACCACGGCCATGACCAGCATCTTCTCGCCCATGATCTCCAGGCCCAGCGCGTGCGTGACGTCCTCGGGCGGGACACCGCGCCGCTGCGGCCACGGCACGAGCAGCGCACCGGCGGCCAGCAGCACGAAGACCCCGGCCGAGGCGACGATCGCGGTCTTCTTCCCGTGGGTCATGTCCATGGGCATCAGCGCCGGGTTCATGCCCATGAACATCACCATGTAGACCGCCATCACCGCCATCTCCATCACCATCATGAGGATCGTGATGATCCCGAGGTAGCTCTGCCCGAGCAGCAGAATCTGCACCCCCACCGCGATGAACGACAGCGCCAGGGCATAGGTGGCCCGGGCCATGGAGTCCACCACGAACACAGCTGCCCCCGCGGTCACGGCCACCACGGCGAGCACCCAGAATACGATTCCGACCAGCACGGCTCAGCCCTTCCAGACGACGACGAGGGACACGACCAGGTCCTGGAGCACGGCGGCCGGGAGCAGGACCATCCACCCGATCTCCATGAACCGGTCCGGGCGCAGCAGCGGAAGCTTCCGCCGCAACCACACGAGCACCGCGAGCACGGCCACGGTCTTCACCAGGACCCACGCCCAGCCGGGCAGGACCGGCCCGGCCCCGCCCCCGAGGAACAGCGGCACCGAGAAGGCGGCTCCGGCGGTCAGGAACAGGTAGCGCCCGGCCTGGAGGACGAGGCGGTCGACCCCCGAGAGCTCGGCCAGCACGCCGCCGCCGATGTCGGCGGCCAGCGCCGGGGCGAACGGGCCCCACACGGAGAAGCCGGTCACGCCGATGAGGAACACGAGGAACGCCACCGGCATCCAGACCACGAACCACACGCCGTCCTGGGCCGCCGCGACATCGCCCACGGCCAGGCTGCCGGCGGCGATCGCCGGGGCCACCAGCGCGAACATCAACGGCAGCTCGTAGGCCAGCCCGTGCGCCAGGAAGCGGTAGCCGCCCACCAGGCCGTGGGCGGAGTTCGCACCCCAGCCGGCCAACCAGACCAGCGCCCAGACCATGACGTCCACGGTGTTGAACCACACGACACCGACGTCCAGGTCCGCCAGCGTCCACTCCCCCAGCGGGATCACCGCGATCATCAGGAACGCCCCGACCAGCATGCCCGCGCCACCGATCCGCCACAGCAGGGTGTCCGCGGCCACGGTGCTCCGGCGCCGCTGCCGCAGCAGCCTCGCCGCACGGCCCAGCGGCGCGCCCCATCCGCCGCCGGTGCCCTGCGCCCGGGCCGAGAGCGCCGCATCCAGCGCCACGGCGAAGAAGGCCAAGCCGCACAGGAGGATCCCCGCCAGCACGGCCCATCCTCCGGGGACGGTCGTCACCACGCTCTCAGCCATGCCCCACCGCCTGGACGGCAGGATGCGGATCGAGATCCAGGCTCGCCACGGCCAACCGCACGGAGCCCAGCTCCAGCCCGGTCACCAGGTCCGGCACCACCGCCCAGGGCACCCCACCGTCCTCCGCCGGGGTGGGCTCCGTGCCACCGGCCTCGGCCCGGATCCGTTCCACGCGGGACAGCAGCCGGTCGTGGGCGTCCCCGCGGCAGTGTCCCGGCAGCCCGTGGCGCTCGAGGCCGGCCCGGTCCAGCAGCAGGACGCCCCGCAGCGACGACCGGAGCAGCCAGGACCGCCGGACCGTCCGATCCAGCCGCTCGACGGCGTCCCGGGCGGCGTCCTCGTCACCGCACAGCAGGGCGTCCCGGGCGCGGCGGGCGCAGGCCGCCGCGTCCTCGACCCCCGCGAGAGCCAGCAACGCCATGACCTGGTCGCACCGCACCACCGCCGCCGGCGCGGGACCGGCACTTGGTCCGGCTGCTCCGGCGCCGTCGTCCTCGTCGTCGTTCCTGCCGTCCACCATGGAGGCTTCGGCGTTGACCACGACATCCCCCTGCAACGAGCAGCGCAGCACGAGCCCGGCCGGCCAGAACGGCAGCACGGGACCCAGCGGCAGATGGAGGACGTCCATCTCCAGTCCGTCACGGTCCTCCCCGCCCTCGGCCAGCGGGATCCCCTCCGGAGCCATGTCCATCCCACCGTGCCCGCCGTGCCCGCCGTGGTCCATCTCGCCGTGGTCCATCTCGCCGTGGTCCATCTCGCCGTGGTCCATGCCCCCGTGACCCCCATGATCCGCGTCCTCGGGGATCTCGGGTTCCTGCGCCCGCTCCTGGGCGTCCGTCCGGTGGTGCGGGGTGTCGAGAAGGAGGGCTGCGGCGGCGTCGAGGGCGGAACCTACAGTTCCGGGCGAGGTGATGTCGGCGCGGACGCGGGGACCGGGCATCTGCTCCCAGAGCCGGTCCACCAGCTCGGAGAGTTCGGGGCCGGGTGCACCGCACACTGCGAGCACGTCCGCATCCGCTGGTGTCCACGCCGGTCGCCACCCACGGCGGAGCAGCTGGTGCTCGACCTCCATCCGGGTCGCCCAGTGCCCCGGGACCTCGACGACGAGGACCCGGGTGGCCCGGACCGCGAGCCGGGCGAGAGCACCGCTCAGGCCCATCGGAAGGCTCCTTCGCGCCAGGCCCAGGCCACGGCGACGAGCAGGGCCCCGAGGAACAGGAACATCTCCACCACCGCGGAGATCCCCTTCTCGATCACGACCACCGCCCACGGATACATGAAGAGCATCTCGACGTCGAAGGCCAGGAACACGATTGAGGCGAGGTACCAGCGGGCGTGGAATCGGGACAGCGCGTGCTCCTGGGGCATCCACCCGGATTGGGCGGGCAGAACCGTCAACGGCTCGGCGGTGATGACGGCAGCGCGGTGGAGTGCATAGAGGAGAACGACGACCGACAGCGCCACCAGGGCCATGGCCACGATCCCGGAGTACACGATGGTCTCCCCTTTCGCGCGGTCGGAACATCGAAGTCTGTCGTTGATCGGTTGGGGCCACCCTAACAGGTGGCCCCCACCGATCGCGCTGTTTCAGTTCGGTGATCAGCCGCGGCCGGCGAGCCAAGTGCGGAAGTCCGCGACCTGGGCCTGTTGGGTGGTGATCCCCGCGGTGGCCGCCACTCGCAGCTGCGGGTGCACGGCACGGGACTGCGGCTCCAGGAACTCGATGATCCCGCTCTGGTGGTGCGGAATCATCTTTTGCACGAAGGCGACGTCGAAGTCCTCACCGGCCTCCACGGCCGAGAGTTCCTCGATCATCATCTGGGTCTCCTCCTCCAGGATCTTCATCTCCTCCTGGGCTTCTGCCGGGGCCTGAGCCATGGCCTCTTCCGGGGTCAGCCCGTACCACTCCTCCAGCCACCGGGTGAACTGGTCGATCTGGTGCTCCTGGTTGGCGATGATGTTCTCCGCGTGCGTGCGGATGTCCGGGCTGACCCCCCGCTCAAGCTCCAGCTGGGACATCTCGATGGCGGCGCGGTGGTGCGGGCTGATCTCGGCCAGGAACGTGATTTCCAGCTCTTCGCCCTCCAGGGTGGCCAGGGTCTCGCCGAACTCGTAGGCCGTCGGCGACGTCGGGTCCGGCTGCAGCATTTCCGCTTGGGAGTGGGAGGAGACGGGGGTGGCCTCTCCGTGAGCGAAGACCGGGGCGGTTGCTCCGCCCAGCAAGGTGGCAGCGAGGGTGAGGCTGGATGCGGCTGCGGCGATACGGCGGCCGCGGGTGAGGGTGGGAAGCATGATCAGGTCTCTCTTTCGGTGCGAACAGGCCCGGAGGATGAACCCGGTTCAACCACTAGATAGGCGGCCTCGGGCGGACCGTGGTTCGCCACGGTGGGAGGCACGAACCCGTCTGCAGTGCCGGAGACGGGGGGAGAGGAAACCAGGCGGAGCACTCGGGCCGGGCGTCCGGCCGAGTTTCCTCTTGCACCGGTGGGTGCCGCTCAGCGGCCTCCACCGGTCAATGGTGCACATCAAGTGCCGAGGGCCCGCAGCCCGGGTCGGCCCCCGTTCAGCGGGTCATTCGTAGCGTGTGAGGATGTCTTGCATCTGGGCGATCTCCTCCTGCTGGGTCTCCACGATGGTGGCGCACAGGTCTTGGATCTCGGGGTCGGTGATGTTCGATTCCTGGCAGACCAGGATGGCCCGGGAGTGGTGCGGGATCATCGACTTCAAGAATCCCTCGTTGCCCACTCCGACCTCGGCGCGCCCGAAGAGCAGCGCCGCGACGAACAAGGCGATGAAGCCGATGAGCAGGGCGATGTTGAGCTTGGTGTTCTGGAACATCGACCACATGCCCACGACCATGAGTGTGGCCATCGCGGTGACCATGATGAACGCCATGTAGAGGTTGCTGGGATTGAAGTAGAAGTGGTCCCAGGTGCGGATCATCGACATCGTCAACACCCACATCAGCCCGAGGTTGACCAGCAGGATGGCCGCGAAGATCCAGTACATCCGATTCGAGGTGCCGTGGTGGCCGGCCTTGTCTTCGTGGCGCTGGTTGCGAGCACTCGCGTTCGTTGTCATTGTCCTCGTTCCTCTGGTGACTTCCTCGTGCATCAGGTGCATCACCCGGGCGGCAGGTGCGTCATGGCGGTGCCCTGACCCCTAGAGGTCCGGGATCCACCCGTAGCGCCGATCCCAGCCGGCCACGGGCCTTCTCACCGCCCCCGCCGCCCGGATGATGGGTCAGCGGGAGGTTCTGCTCAGCCCAGGGAGGCGACCAGCTCGGCGCAAGCCGCCTCACAACGCCGGCAGGCCTCGGCACAGATCCGGCAGTGCTCGTGCATGTCCGCGTGCTGCTCGCACTCATCGGCGCACGCCTTGCAGGCCATCTGGCAGGCCTTGATCGCATCCAAGGTGATGTTCGCGTCGTAGCCGGTGTGACGTGAGAGCACTCGCCCGGTGGCCTCGCACAGGTCCGCGCAGTCCAGGTTGGTGCGGATGCACTTGGTCAGCTCCGCGACCATGTCCTCGGACAGGCAGGCATCAGCGCAGGCGGTGCAGGTCTGGGCGCACTCGAAACACGCCTCGATACAGGCGGCCAGCTTCTCCTTGTCCACCCCACCGAGGTCCTTCGGGTAAGTCTCCAGCATCGCGCTCACGTGATGGGTCATGGCTTGCTCCTTCGTCGGTTCAACAGGAGACGAACCGGCCGGAGCCAGCCCGCCATGCCATCGACAGTAGACTGCCTTTTCCATGTGACGCGACCCAAAATCTTGAAGATTTGATGAAGATGAACACCTCAGCGGTGCGCAACTGCATCCCATCGACTGGTTTTTTGCATCGATGCAGCGGGCCGAATATAGAGATTCCGTGAAGAAATCCCGTCGTGCATCTCGAAATGGCGCCCCGAGACCTTTCCAAACTGTGAGCCACCTCGAAAGTTCCCCCACGAAGCCTTGGTGTTTGCCCATGGAACACTGGAGACTACGCGTAGTCCCAAGTCTCTTGCCGTCGTCGACTGTGTCCAGCGAAATGCGCGCCACGATGCCATTTTGCCCAGTCAGACCGGCCCTAATCCGCCAATAGCTGCGTGACGAGTTCAGCTGGGCGACGAACCTATCTCTTCCGGAACGCGCCTTCCCGGGCCCAGGAGCCCGGCTTCTCAGCCCCGACCGAGGGAAGAAACCGGGTTGTGATCTAAACGTGACACTTTCGTTATGGATGGGCTACTGTCCACTGCGTGCCGCTGATCGATCTGGTCGGCACCCTCGTGCACATCGCCGAATTCTGCCGGTGCCCGGGGTCCCTGAAGAGAAATCGCTTGGCAGAAGCGGGGGAACCATTTTCGGTCCCGGTGACCCGGGACCTAGGGGTTAAGTCGCCCAGGACGTCTGCGTCCGGAGCGGCCGGGTGTCTCCCACCCGCATCCGACAGCTCACCTCGTAGGCAAAGGGAGGAACACACCCATGACTATTTTCAAGCGCAGCACTGCCCGCCACCGCGCCGAGACCACCTCGCACCTGGTGCGTACCACCACGATCGCCGCTGCCGCCGGCGCGGCTGTGATCGGCTCCATCGCCCCGGCCCAGGCCTACGCCGAGATCCCCGCGGGCACCGCCACCGCCTACTCGGCCCCCGCGTCCGCGCTGACGACCTACTCCTCGACGGCCACCCAGGCCGTCGTTGCCCCGCAGACCGTCTCCACCGCCTCCACCCAGGCCCCGTCCGCTCCTGAGCAGAGCGCTTCGACCGCGACGGTGTCCACCCAGTCGGCGGACATCACCGAGATCACCGGCGCCTCCGGGATCGTGGGCACCGCGATGCAGGGCGCCGGCACCGGCTACGTCTGGGGCGGGACCGCCTTCGGCGCCTGGGACTGCTCCGGGTTCACGAAGTGGGCCTACGCCCAGAACGGCATCGAGATCCCCCGCACCAGCTTCCAGCAGATCGCCGCGGCCACCCCCACGGCTACCCCGCAGCCTGGGGACCTCGTCTCCCAGAACGGCGGGGCCCACATCGGCATCTACATCGGCGGCGGCAAGATGATCTCCGCCCTGAACCCCACCCAGGGCACCTTCGTCCACTCCGTCAACGCCATGCCGGTGGACGGCTACTACACCTACCGCTGAGCCGGCCCGCCCTCCGCAACGACCGGAATCGTCGCGGAGGGCCCCGGTCCTCGCCCCGGTTGCACAAGAGAATCCCCGCCTCTCAAGTGAGTTTTTCGTCCACTGCGGGCACCACACCTCTCCTCCACTCACCCGCCGTGCGCGGTGCTCCCGATCCGGGGCCCGCTCTGCCGGACACCGTGACACCCTGCACCCCTGACCGGGGTAATCCGTGCTGTCACCACACCGTTCCGACAGATCCCCCCGGCCCGCCAGAAAGCCCGCTGAACTCCTCATGACTCGTGACCTGACCTCCTCGAATGGCCTCGGCTCGCTCCTCACCGGCAAGGCCCGCACCGTGGCCGCCGTCGCGGCCTTCTCCGGCCTGGCCCTGGCCACCACCGTCTCCGTGCAGGCAACCCCGACCTCGGATGCCTCCACCGACGCCCCGCTGTCGGCCGTCGCTGCCGCCACCCCCACCGCAGCGCCCACCGTGTCCCTCGAGCCGGTCGCCCACGTAACCACAGCCGAAAAGAAGACCAACCAGAAGAAGACCGAGAAGAAGGCGGAGCAGAAAGTCGATGCCCCGGTCGTCGCGGCACCCGCCGTGGCCGCTCCGGCACCGAAGGCCGTGGCCGCCCCGGCCCTCGCACCCGCCCCGGAGCCAGTCGTCCAGGAGCCAGTCGTCCAGGCGGCCCCGAAGCCTGTCACCGCACCCGCCCCGGTGGCGTCCCCCGCCCCGAAGCCGACTGTGCAGGCGGCCCCCAGGCCCGCCGCCGCTCCCGCCCCAAAGCCGGCCGTGCAGGCTGCTCCGGCCGCCGAGCGCACGGTCACCCCGCAGAGCTCATCCTCCGGCAAGGGCGCGGCCATCGCCTCCGCGGCCATGGGACAGCTCGGCGTCGGACAGGACTGCACCGCAGCGGTGAGCAACGCCCTGCGGGCCGCCGGGATCAACTTCCGCGGCTGGCCGGCTGAATACTTCACGCTCGGCACTCAGGTCTCCGCCGGCCAGGCCCAGCCCGGCGACCTCGTCTACTACGCCGACGGCGGCATGGGCACAGCCCACATCGGCGTCTACATCGGCGGCGGCAAGGCCGTCCACGGCGGCTGGAACGGCGGCAGCACCGTCGTCGACAGCGTCAACGTGGGCACCGGCCCCGTCTACATCCGCGTGCGCTGAGCGCACGCCAGCACAGTTTCCGGGTGCGCGGTTCCTGGTCGGCCAGACAGGTTCCGCGCACCCGGTTTCCGCATCTGGAGGCACCTTTGAGCATCGAGCAGCTGGCCACCGTCGTGTCGACACCCCGGGAGCACCCCAGCAGGGTGGCCTGCGCTCCACCGCGTCGCTGTCGACGATGACCCCGTCCGCTGTGACGCCGGGGGCTCCAGTGTTCTCCTGATGACAGGACCGGCACAGCCCCCAGACCACCCTCCAGCGGCCAACACCCTCAGCTCCGGCAACCCGGAGAAGTCGGCCCGTCGAAGGCGAGAAGTACAGAGAACCGGAACGAGAGGCACCGGGAACTGTTGGCGTGGCGGCGTTGAGAGTCCACCACCGCCTCCGGTCGCCGTTTTCCGGGGCAGAGTGCATGAATTGACCCATATCCTCCCGGCTCTCCCGCAGACTGGTCTCCAGGACAGGGCCACGGCACCGACCAGCACCGGTTTGCGGTCTGAGGCCGCTGGACTGGCCGTGGCGCTGCTTGATGGTCAGGCTCTCGCCCCTTCCCAGCTCCGGCCGGTGGGACCACTGGCCAGATGGCCCCGTCCCGACCGATGTGTGGCGGAAGGAGCGACATGTGCACGTGGACGGTGGCAGCGACACTGAGAACCTCCGTCCGGGTGGAAGGTCCCTTGGCGCAGTCCCTGAGGCAGGCCCTCACGGTCTACGACGGTAGCCTGCGAAGCTACGGGCCAGGAGGCGTTTCCCTCACTATGCACGTGGAGGCCAGCACCAACGCCACGGCCTATGTTGCGGCCCTGTCCGCTCTGGCGATCGACGTAATGCCGTGGGTGGCCGGAGCGGATCTGGCGGATCTACGGGTGTCCGCCTCCGCGCACCATTGGCAGGGCCCCAAGACCCTCCTTCCCGGCCAACCTACCCCCACCTCCCGGCATCACTCTGCCCCTGCTCCCCCACCATGCCCGCAAAAAGGAGGCCTAGGTTCTTCCGGCCCGCGGGGTGAGAAACCCGAGGCGCCGCATCCATGACGTCACCCGCACCATGGCCGGGCGAGACATCTCGTGCCCCGGCACGACGGCCATGTTGCATCAGCCCCACCACCCCATGCCCCGAACCTCAGGCACGGTCCCACCCACTGATCAAGGAGCCCACATGCCCACGCCCCCGACCGGCCGGATCCTGGTGGTCGACGACGAGACCGACCTGGCGCAGCTCGTCGCGGGATATCTGCGCAAGGCCGGGCTGGAGGTCGCCGTGCGCCACGACGGCACCGAGGCCGTGGCCGCGGTGCGCGATTTCACCCCGGACGTGCTGGTGCTGGACCTCGGGTTGCCCGGGATCGACGGAATCGAGGTGTGCCGTCAGGTGCGGACCTTCTCGGACTGCCACGTGCTGATGCTCACCGCCCGCGACGACGAAGTCGACAAGATCGTGGGCCTGTCCGTGGGCGCCGACGACTACGTGACCAAGCCCTTCAGCCCGCGCGAACTCGTGGCCCGGGTCCAAGCCATGCTGCGCCGGGCCCGCCCAGGAGATGCCGAACCCACTGCAGGCTCCCAGCACAGCCAGCAGGCGCTGGTGATCGGGGAGCTGGTGGTGGAGGAGGACTCCCGCCAGGTGCACCTGGCCGGGGAACCGGTGGCGTTGACGCGGATCGAGTTCGACCTGCTCCTGTGCCTGGCTGCCCGCCCACAGCTGGTGCTCTCCCGCCGGCAGCTGGTGGAGATGGTCTGGGACACGCACTGGACCGGGGACGAGCACCTGGTGGACGTGCACATCGGGCGGATCCGCAAGAAGCTCGGCGACGAAGCCACCAACCCGCGGTTCATCCACACCATCCGCGGGATCGGCTACCGGATGGGCACCGGGCGATGAGCGCCACCGTTTCCGAGCGCACCCACCGCTGGTCCTGGAGCCCGCTGACGGTGCGATTGATGCTGGCCCAGACCGCGGTGCTGGCCATCGGGCTGATCATCGTGGTGATCACCGCGGTCCTGGTCGGACCGAGGATGTTCCACCACGAGCTCGTCGAGACCGGACACGCCGATGAGGCCCTCGGGCTGGTGCACCTGGAGGACGCCTTCCGCTCGGTGAGTCTCACCGCCCTGACCATCGGAGGGCTCCCGGCGCTCTACCTCGCCGGGATGCTCACCTTCTACCTCTACCGCACCATCGGGCGGTCCCTGGCCTCCTTCAGCGCCGCCGCCGGCGAGGTGGCCGCGGGCAACTACGACGTGCGTGTCACCTCCACCGGACTGGGCCCGGAGTTCGACTCCCTGGCCTCCTCCTTCAACGACATGGCCGCCAAGCTCGACGCCGTGGACACCACCCGGCGTCAGATGCTGGCCGATCTGGCCCACGAGATGCGCACCCCCCTGGCCAGTCTCAAAGGACACCTGGAGGGCATCGAAGACGGAGTGGTCCAGTGGGATGAACGGACCACCAGCATCCTCTACGCCCAGATCACCCGGCTGGAGCGACTGGCCCGCGACATCCGCCAGCTCACCGCCGCTGAGGAAGGTATGACCCACCTGCAACTGACCCCCCAAGACCCCAGCCGGCTGGCAGCCCAGGCGGTCGCGGCCGTCCAACAAGACGCCGCCGCCCAGGACATCTCGGTGACCTCCATCAGCACCGGCATGGAGGTCACACCGGTGCTGGTTGATCGGGAGCGGATGGGACAAGTGCTGGGCAACCTGCTGGAGAACGCCCTGCGCCACACCCCGCCCGGAGGCGCCGTCACCGTGCACACCGACTACGCTCCGGAGGCGGTCACTGTCACCGTCACCGATACCGGGGGAGGCATCAGTGAGGAGCATCTCCCGCACGTGTTCGAGCGCTTCTACCGCGCCAACACCGGCCGGGAAGCTCACCGCGGAGGCTCTGGCTTGGGGCTGGCCATCAGCAAGTCGCTGGTTGAGGCCCAGGGTGGGTCCCTGGAGGCCACCAGTGAGGGCCCCGGGCGCGGGACCAGCTTCCGGATCCGCTTGCCCCACCACACGCCCACGGACTGACCGCAGCGGCATCGCCAGGCCGGTCTGCCTGCGACGGCGGCGGGCGTGGCCCGTCATGTCGTTGCTGCCTGCGCTTCCTATCCGTGGCCGTTCTTGGCCGGCCCGCCCAGCACCAGCCGGCGGGTGCCTTTCACACTGGTGCTGACCACCTTCTCCAGCGGCCCTTGTCCCAGGCCCCGATGCCAGGCCACCGCGAACAGCGCCGCGACCGCCAGGTGGACCATGAACCACAGGTAGGGCAGCTCGTAGTGGATCTCGAAGGACAGCGCCACCAGATGGGCGGTGTAGAGGGTCAAGGTCATCACGCCCATCGCCGACAGCGGCAGCAACCATTTCCCGATCTTCGGGCCGATGAGCAGGAAGACTCCCAACACCGCCAGGCCCACCCCCAGACTGGCCGCGATCGCCAGCGGGGTGTTGGTGTGCGGGGTGGCGATCGCCAGCCACCACGCGGTGTCCGTCGGCAAGGAATCCGGCCCCCAAACCAGCACATCATCCAGCTCGTGCTCGCCCATCGAGGAGGCATCCAACAACTGCTGGTAGCCGCCGAAGGCGTAGAGCAGGACATAGGAGGTGACCCGGGCGAAGATCGCCAGCCCCACTCCCACCACGACCAGTCGAGCTTGAACCTCCGTCTTGCGCAGGTTCAACCGCCCCAGCCCCAGCCCCACCAGCAGATAGGTCATGTACGGCAGGGCCGGGTAGGTCCCGGTGAGCAGCAGCTGGGATGCCGTGGCACCGGGCTGTGTCAGCAGATCCGTGAACGTGGGGTTGTAGGAGACAAATTCGGGCAACACATCTTGGAGGCCCTGCATCAGCAGCGGGGACACCACCCCGAAGATCGCCGCAGAGATGAACAGGAACTTCGGACCTGCGTGCAGGAACGGAATCGCCAGCAGGAAGAACACCCCGTAGTAGATCAAGATGTTGTAGGCCGGCGGGTCCTCCGACATCAGTGTGCCGATCCACAGTCCCACGATCGCGATCAGCATCGCGCGCACCACCAGGCCGATCCGGTCAGCGGTCATTGTCCTGCCCTCGTGCGGGTGCCGCCCCCCGGAGGTCAGTGCCAACCCCACCCCAGCCAGTAGGGCGAACAGGGCCGCCGAGTCCCCCGAGAACAGCCGCCACGACCAGCTCGCCTCTCCGGTCTCCTCGTTCCAGGCCGGCAGCAGGTGAATGGCCATCAGCCCGATCAGCGCCAGCCCTCGAGCCGCATCGATCCCCACCAACCGGCGCGTGGGCCGGACCACCGCGTCTGCGAGACCCGCCGGCGGATGCTCTCCCATTCTCGGTCCACTACTCATCATTCCCCCTGTTGACAACAACGTCCCGGTGCATCCGGGACCGTCCTGCCCTCAGGGTGGTCCTCCCACTTGGAGTGCCCGTCGCGGAATTCTCAAGAATCCATAAAGACTTCAGGATCCATGGAGCGCAGAGGTGCTCACTCCTACGGTCACCACACGAAAGGAGAAAAGGGAATCACAGCACAGAACCCGCGGGGCCCCTTGGGGGCCTCGCGGGTTTCCGCGCCCCGGACCGGGTCCACGCTTCACCTGAATAATGACGGGTGCCCCGGCCCTGGGGAGCAACACCGGGGCACCCGTATGCCCGTACACGGGCCGATGAGAACGGGGGGTTCTCAGGTGCTAACTATGCCTTCGTTGACTCGAAAAATCAGTCCTCAAAGCACCTCAAAGAGCAAGCTTCAGGAAATCTTCATGTTGTCTTGAGAAAAGCTCAACAAGCGACTTCGATATCAATAAAGGGAGTCAGAGCTGAGCAAAGGGAACGCCGCCGTCTCGTGTGCCCGTGGCACTGGCAAGCACCCCAGGTCGGGCCCACGTGGTCTCCACCGGCAGGCCAGCGCATGGATCGAGCACCACGGAACCCGCCGCGACCATACCGCCTCGCCCCTGACCTGCCACCACTTTCCCTCCCACGGCAACACTTGACAGATGTACCCCTGGGGGGTACACCTGTACATACACATATACCCCCCCCAGGGGTAACTAGTCGGGAAGGACGGGACCATGACGACCACTCAGTTCCAGGTGACCGGGATGACTTGCGGGCACTGCGCGATGTCGGCGCGTGAGGAGGTCCAGGAGGTCGCGGGCGTGACCGGGGTGGAGGTCAGCCACCAGAGCGGCCAGCTGACCGTCACCAGCGATCTGCCGGTGGACGAGGCAGCGGTCGTCGCCGCGGTCGAGGAGGCCGGCTACCAGCCAGCGCGGTCGGCGTGAACGCCGCCGCACGGCTAGGGGCCTACGCAGCGGGGCTGGCGGTGGTGTTCACCGGGGCCTTCGCGGCGGCCGGGGCCGTAGTGCCAGAGACGACAGTGTCGGCCTGGACACAGCAGGCGGAAGGAACCCAGATGGCCCAGCACACCGACAGCGGCCAGGACCCGGTCGAGACCACCTCCGGCAGCCACGCGGAACACACTCCCCAGGGCGTGAGCAGGGAGCAGAGCGGCTACCTCCTCCAGGAGGTCTCCGCGCCGGGGACCACCGGGGACGCCGGGGAGCTGTCATTGACGATCACCGGGCCCGACGGGGCCCCGGTCACTGAATTCGAGACCTCCCACGGGAGACAGATGCACCTGATTGTGGTGCGCTCCGATGGCACCGGGTTCCGTCACGTGCACCCGGTGATGGATGAGGCCGGGCGCTGGTCGCTGCCGTGGCAGTGGGAGGCGGCCGGCACCTACCGGGTCTACGCCGACGTCGTGCCGGTCGGTGCGGAGCAGAATTTGACGCTGACGCGCACCGTGGATGTGGCCGGAGCCTTCACCCCGGCCGCCCCGGAGGCGACCGCCACCGATGAGGTCGATGGGTTTCAGGTCTCGGTGGAAGGCGACCTGTCGGCCGGGTCCACCTCGGATTTGACCATCAGCGTCACCCGGGACGGACAGCCGATCACCACCTTGGAGCCCTACCTGGGTGCCTACGGGCACCTGGTCGCGTTGCGCGCCGGGGACCTGGCCTACCTGCACGTCCACCCCGAAGGTGCTGAGCCGGTCGCCGGCGAGGTCTCCGGGCCCGACGTCGAGTTCGCCACCACGGCCCCAACCCCGGGCCGGTACTACCTCTACTTCGACTTCCAGGTCGACGGGCAGGTCCACACCGCCCAGTTCGCCCTCGACACCACCGGGGCAGCTGACACCAGGCCCTCGGCTGGCGCTACAGCTGAGGGCCACGGCGAGCACTGACCCGTTCCCGGCCCACCACTGAGAGCGTCGCGACCGGATCGGTGGCGCCCCTATCGAGAGAAAGAAGCACCGCATGTCTGCATCCTCGGCCCAGCCGCAGTCACTGGGCACCGACGTCGAGCTCGAGATCGGTGGGATGACCTGCGCCTCGTGCGCCAACCGGATCGAGCGCAAGCTCAACAAGCTCGAGGGCGTGAGCGCCAGCGTCAACTACGCCACGGAGAAGGCCCGCGTCAGTGCCCCGGCCGGCTACGACCCGCAGGCGCTGATCGCCGAGGTGGAGAAGACCGGTTACACCGCAGCGCTACCAGCACCTCGGCAGGCCGACCCCGGTGTGGCAGTGGCCGAGGAGGCAACGGCGGAGGACGTCGAGCTGCGTACCCTGCGGCAGCGTCTGATCGGGGCGGCGGTTCTCGCGGTGCCGGTGATTGCGATGGCGATGATTCCCGCCCTGCAGTTCGACTACTGGGGCTTCGCCTCCCTCGTGCTCGCCGCGCCCGTGGTGGTGTGGGCCGGCTGGCCCTTCCATCGGGCCGCGTGGCTGAACCTGCGCCACGGCACGGCGACGATGGACACCCTGATCTCGATGGGCACGACTGCGGCCCTGTTGTGGTCGATCGTGGCACTGTTCTTCGGCACTGCCGGTCAGCCCGGGATGGTGCACCCCTTCGAGCTGACCATCTCCCCCTCCCACGGGCTGGGGAACATCTATCTCGAGGTCGCCGCGGGTGTGATCACCTTCATCCTGCTCGGGCGTTACTTCGAGAAGCGCTCTAAGCGCCGGGCTGGGGCGGCCCTGCGCGCCCTGCTGGAGCTTGGGGCCAAGGACGTCGCTGTCCTGCGCGAGGGACGCGAACAGCGCATCCCCATCGAGGATTTGGCCGTGGGGGATGAGTTCATCGTGCGCCCCGGGGAGAAGATCGCCACCGATGGGGTCATCGTCTCCGGCACGAGTGCTATCGACGCCTCCATGCTCACCGGTGAGTCGGTACCGGTGGAGGTCACCGCAGGGGACGCAGTCACCGGTGCCACCGTCAACGCCGGCGGCCGGCTCGTCGTGGCCGCCACACGGGTCGGTGCGGATACGCAGTTGGCGCAGATGGCCCAACTGGTCGAGGACGCCCAATCCGGCAAGGCCGAGATCCAGCGTCTGGCCGACCGGGTCTCGGCCGTCTTCGTACCCATCGCGATCGCGATCGCCGTGGCCACGCTCGGTGCGTGGATCGGCGCCGGGTTCCCCCTTGCGGCCGGCTTCACCGCCGCGGTGGCGGTGCTGATCATCGCCTGCCCCTGCGCCCTGGGCCTGGCCACCCCGACCGCGCTGCTGGTCGGCACCGGCCGGGGCGCCCAGATGGGCGTGCTGATCAAAGGACCCGAGGTGCTGGAATCCACCCGGCGGATCGACACGATCGTGCTGGACAAGACCGGCACCGTCACCACCGGCAAGATGACCCTCGCCGAGGCGATCCCCGCCCCCGGCGTGGACCGGGCCGAGCTGCTGCGCCTGGCCGGGGCCTTGGAGAACGCCTCCGAGCACCCCATCGCCCAGGCCATCGCCACCGGTGCCACCGCTGAGGTGGGAGACCTGCCCACACCGGAGACTTTCGAGAACATTGAAGGCCTCGGGGTCCAGGGCATCGTCGAGGGCCACGCCGTACTGGTCGGCCGGGAGGCCCTGCTCGCCGAATGGGCCCAGCACCTCGACGACGAACTGCGCCAGGCCAAGCAGGCCGCCGAGGCCCAAGGCAAGACCGCGGTGGCGGTCGGCTGGGACGGGCAAGCACGCGGCATCCTCGTAGTCGCCGATGAGGTCAAGCCCACCAGCGCCCAAGCCATCGCCCAGTTCAAGGAGCTCGGCCTGACACCGGTGCTGCTCACCGGGGACAACCAGGCCGTGGCCGCCCAGGTCGCCGCAGAGGTCGGCATCGACCAGGTCATCGCCGAGGTGCTCCCGAAGGACAAGGTCGACGTCATCGCGAAGCTCCAGGAGCAGGGCAAGACCGTGGCGATGGTCGGTGACGGCGTCAACGACGCTCCCGCCCTGGCCCAGGCCAATCTCGGCCTGGCCATGGGCACCGGCACCGACGTGGCCATCGAGGCCGCCGACATCACGCTGGTGCGCGGGGATCTGCGGGCCGCCGCGGACGCGATCCGGCTCTCCCGACGCACGCTGAGAACGATCAAGACGAACCTGTTCTGGGCCTTCGCCTACAACACCGCGGCCATCCCCCTGGCCGCCTTCGGACTGCTCAACCCCATGCTCGCCGGGGCTGCCATGGCCTTCTCGTCCGTCTTCGTGGTCACCAACAGCCTGCGCCTGCGCTCCTTCACCAGCCAGGCAATCAATCAACAGCCGTCATCGGCGGCCCCGCGCCTCCGCACGCGGCAACCGGTCGAGGCCTGAACCCACCCACCGATCGAAAGGAACAACCGTTATGTGCCACCACGACGAGCACACTCATCACCATGGGCTCGCGAACGGCCACCAAACTGGGGTCTCCGGCGACGAGACGGCCGAGTGCCCGGTGATGCCCGGCAACCAGGTCGTCAAGGCCGACGCCGAGGCCGCAGGGCTCGTCCGCGACTACCAGGGCCAGCGATACTGGCTCTGCTGCCCCGGTTGCGGCCCCGCCTTCGACGCCGACCCCGCCAGGTACGCGGCCGCCTGACCCCACTCAGTACTCCTTGGGCCGGCGGCTCCGGACCAGCTCCACAGCCGGCCCGGAGCCGCCGGCCCCTACGACACCCACAGAAAGATAAAGACACCACCATGGACACCACCCCTGTCCCCGAGGCCACCGACACCGAGTGCCACACCACCCACGGCTACATCAGCGACAAGGACCGCTACCTCGCCCGCCTCAAGCGCATCGAGGGCCAAGCCCGAGGCATCCACCGGATGGTCGACGAAGAACAGTACTGCATCGACATCCTCACCCAGATCTCGGCCCTAACCTCCGCACTACGCAACGTCGGACTCGGATTGCTCGACGACCACATGAAGCACTGCGTCTTGGACGCCGCTCAACTCGGCGAGGACGCTGCCGAGGCCAAACTCAAAGAAGCCTCCGACGCCATCGGCCGCCTCGTACGCTCCTGACACAGAGCCGACCCCGCCCACTTCTTCCCGGGATACGATCAAAACTGCGACCGGCAAAGATGCGATCGCCTTGGCATAGATCCATTCCAATAGTTGCGACAAGAGTCGGCAGCCCGGCAAACGGATTCACGACGGCGTAGGCCTCTCCAGAAATCCTGCTGCCATGTTCTAGCGTTCGCCACGGTACGAGACCCTGATCAGAGCATCCCGGCCATGTTGCCGACCAGAACGTTTCCTCCAGTACCAGGTGCACCCCAGGGTCGGACCGTGAGACCGTGTGGAGCACCCAGGGGCGGGCAGGCCCGTGACGGCTGCGCCTGGCGGAGAAGGACTGCCCCTGCGCGGCGAAGCCCTCCGGACCGATGCCCGTCCGGACGACGCACAACCGACGATGGAGCACACCATGCAGATGGGACTCGTAGGACTGGGCAAGATGGGCGGCAACATGCGCGAGCGGCTGCGCCAGGCCGGGCACACCGTGGTCGGCTTCGACACCGATCCCGGGCTCTCCGACGCCGCAAGCCTCACCGCCATGGTGGAGCAAATCGACAGCACGCCCCGCGTCGTGTGGATCATGGTGCCGGACACGGTGGTGGACACCGTGATCGACGAGCTCGCCGGAGTGCTCGGCAAGGGGGACGTGATCATCGACGGCGGCAACTCCCGGTGGATTCACGACGGCCCCCGCGCGGAGCGACTGGCGAACCAGGGCATCGAGTACCTGGACTGCGGAGTCTCCGGCGGTGTGTGGGGGATCACCCAGGGCTACGCTCTCATGGTGGGCGGGGACGAAAGCACCGTGGCCAAGGTGCAGCCGATCTTCGACTCCCTCAAGCCCGCGGGCGAATTCGGCTTCGTCCACGCCGGCGAGCACGGTGCGGGCCACTTCGCGAAGATGGTCCACAACGGCATCGAGTACGCGATTATGCAGGCCTATGCCGAGGGCTGGGAACTGCTCGAGGCGGCCGGTCACGTCCGCTCCGTGCGGGAGACGTTCAACTCCTGGCGCGAAGGATCAGTAATCAAGTCGTGGCTGCTCGACTTGGCAGTGAACGCCCTGAACGAGGACGAGCACCTGGACCGGCTCAAGGGCTACGCCGAGGACTCCGGGGAAGGCCGGTGGACGGTCGAGGCCGCCCTGGACCTCGCCGTGCCGGTGCCCAACATCTCCAACGCCCTGTTCGCCCGCTTCGCCTCCCGGCAGGATGAGGCCCCGGCGATGAAGATGATCGCGGCGATGCGCAACCAGTTCGGCGGGCACACGGTCCGGGACGTGGACGCCGCCCCCGAGCACGTCGAGTCCGCTCCCGGGGAGGAGCCGGCGCACCCCTCGGAGCAGTGAGCCCGGCCGTTCCCTACGGGCCGGCTGGAACTGCACCCCACGGTGCCACCACGACCCCAGCCTTGCTGGATCGACTGCGCCGCGGCGGAGAACAAGGACGCCATGGTGGTCACCTCCGGGACCGCGGAGCAGTACGGGCTCACGAGCATCGCGGACCTGGCGGAGGTGTGCGGGGAGCTGGTGATCGCGGGTCCGCCCGAGTTCGCCGAGCGCGCCTACGGCCTCGACGGCCTGGAGGAGAAGTACGGCTGCGTGCCCGAATCCTTCGAGCCGATCAACGACGGCGGCTGTCAGTGTCCGAAGTCGACTGCACGTATACCCGAAGTCCTCTGCACACGCTAAGCCCGGTGGTGTGGCTTTCGCCTTCACGGGACCGGGGTTCTGTCGATGCTCCGTTGGAGGTCTCCGCATCTGGGGATGCGGCCAGGCCGCGCTGGCTGACGCTCCGTAAGCCGATCCTTCATCGGGAAGAACCCAGAGGCGTTCGGTCCAGTCCCGGCAGCCGCTTCCCATCGGTCGGCGAAGGGGTTCGTTGATCAGGTCCAATGCGAGGGCTGCAACGATGAGGGGTGCTGGTCGACGGGTGCGAAGGTCGAAGGTCCCGTCCTTCCCGGCGTGCGGATCATGCACGGGGCCGGACGGCCCCGACGATGAGATCGTTTACTCGCGAGACGAGCCCGCCGATCAGGTGATCATGGAAACGCCGACCCGCCCACAGATCGACCTCCGGCTCACCAGTCCTGCCGGGTGGGGGAGATGATCAAGTCGTTGACGGTGACGTTCTCAGCCTGGTTCAGCGAGTAGACGACGGCAGAGGCGACATCGCTTGGATCGATCGCTACCTTGTTCATCTCCTCTGCAGCCTTGCGCCCTTCGGGGTCGTTGACCTTGTCCACCCATTCGGTGTTGATCACACCGGGGCTGATCGTGCTCACTCGGATGCCATGATTCACGCCGAGGTTCTTGCGCATCGACTCGGTCATCGCCTGGATGAAGAATTTCGTCGAGCTGTAAACCCCTGCGGAGGGATCGGCGCGGTGGCCGACGATGGAGTCCATGTTCAAGATCTGGCCGGAGCCCTGTTCGAGCATCGTCGGAAGGACGCCGGCAATCATGTAGAGGTAGCCCTTGACGTTCGTGTCGATCATCTTGTCCCAATCATCGACGGCGAGATCGGACCATTGAGAGAACAACATCAGCCCGGCGTTGTTGACCAGAATGTCGATCGCTCCATACGTGTCGAGCGTGAACTGGGCCAACTCGGCGGTATTCTTTCGAACAGTGACATCGGTGGCGTAGCTGGTCGCTTCGCCGCCAGCGCTACGGATCTCAGCGACCAAAGAGTCGAGTCGATCGACATTGCGGCCGACGGCAACGACTTTCGCGCCTTCTGCGGCGAGGGCCTTAGATGTAACTGCTCCGATGCCAGCCGAGGCACCGGTGACGATGATGGTCTTGGCGTCGAGGTGATTCATTCTTGATCCTTTCGTCTGCGCATAGTGCCCTGGCACACGTTCACGAAAGCCCTTTTGCTGGTCAATAGGCGTTGAACGTGCTGGACATAAACCAACTGCGCTCGAGGCTGACTGACAGATGCTCCTATAGTTGTCAACTCATGATTTCGCCGGTTCGCGGGTCGGTCTTGACGAGGTGGTAGACCTCGCGGATCACGTAGCGTTTCAGACAGCGGATGATGTCGCGTTTGCTCTTGCCCTCGGCGGTGCGACGGGCGACGTAGGCGATCGTGGGCTCGTGGAATCTCATCCTGACAATCACGGTCCGGTAGATCGCCGCGTTGAGTTGCCGATGTCCGCCATGGTTGATGCGATGCTTCCCACTGGTCATTCCTGAACCGGTCGGAACAGGGCTGATTCCGGCGAGCTTCGCGAACGCGGCCTCGCTTCGGATTCGTTCGGGATTGTCACCGGCGACGATGAGGATCTCCGCGGCGGTATCGACGCCAATCCCGAATTCGTCAAGCAGGTGCGGCGCGCGTTGGAGCACGAGCTGCTCGATCTGTGCTTCGAGTTCCTTGGTTTCTTCGCTTAGTGCGATCCAGCGCTTCGCGATCGATCTGAGCGCGTAACGGTTCGCATCTTCTGGCGTCTCCAAACCCCGCGGACGGAGCGCGGCGCAGTGCCTCGCGACCATCTTCTGCGTTTTCTTCGCCGTCTCCCGGCGAAGGTCCTCAGAAGAGTGGACGAGCATCGCTTTGAGGGTAACCATCGCGCCGGTGCGGTCCTTCACCGCGGTATCGTGCGCGACTTTCAGCTGTCGAATCATCTCAACGACGCCGTCCGCGGTTTTGGGGATCGCGGTCGCGAACCCGGCGAGCACTGCCCTGGCAGCGTTCTCTGCGTCGAGGGTGTCGGACTTCCCGTTCAGTCTCCGCAGCCGCCGATCAGGACGGGAGACCTCGATGACCTTGTGCCCGTGACGGCGGACGAAAGACGTGAGCGCGGCCCCGTAGGAGCCGGTGCCCTCGATGCCGAACGCGATGATCTTCCCGAATCCCGCAGCCCACTCAAGGAGTTGTTTGAACCCGGCGGTGTCGGTCGCGATCGTGAGAGTCGCGAGGATCCCGCCGACAGAGTCCATGACTGCTGCGACGTGGATGTGTTTGTGGGTGTCGATGCCGATTACGATGTGCCCTGATCTGAACTGCTCAACATCGTCCATGATGCTGTCTCCTTCGCCCGTTATCGTGGGTTTCACGCTGTCGTCGGCGGGTGGACAGGACTGTCACGGGGACGCTGTCGAAAGTATGCTCCAGGCTCCTATTAGGTCACGCCCGACCGGCGGCAGCGCTTGATACAGCCCCGGCCGGACGGTCGACAGATCAACGCAAAGGCACCATGCGGGCCAATCATAAGCAAGGGTCAAACCGCGCCGGCCGGGACTACCCGATTCTCGCGGAACCCGGCAGAAACAGACTGACAGTCATACGAGTCACCACGTGACCCGACCGACGCGACAGCATCCTCTACCGCGAGTCGCTCCGCGTAACGCACGGCACGATACT